>NZ_LAJE02000054.1 GCF_000970465.2 Devosia insulae DS-56 | reverse complement strand
CTCCACCGCCTTCGGCGGTCCCCCTCCCCCGCCACGCGGGGGAGGATCACGGAGAGGCCGGGCTCCCTAAAACGCCCCGAACAACGCTTTCTGCGCAATGCGCAGTGCGGTGATGGCGTCGTGGTCTTCCTGGGCCTTGCGCAACGCCTTCAGATCCAGCGCTTCCAGCCCGCGATCGACCGCCTTGAGGAAGTCGATGGCGTGGTCGGCGGTGGCGACGCTGTCTTCGCGGAACGGGAACTGGTCGAGTTGCCAGACGCCGTCCCACTTGTTCTTGCGCAGGACATGGAAGAACTCGAACAGCTCGATCGGGTGGAGGCTGCCGGCCACCAGGTCATCGTCCCAGGAGCGGTAATTGTCGTTGACGTCCATGCCGAACAGCCGGCCGTAATCGATCGCCATCTGCGCCGAGTCCGCCGCGGATTCGCCGCCGAAGATAGCGTGGCCAAAATCGAGCAGGATGCCGACATTGGGGAGGCCGATCTTCTCGATGCCGAGCAGCGTCCGCGCCAGCGAGTCAAAGCTCATATGCACGCGCGGTTCGCGCGGCTTGTATTCGATGACGAATTTGAGGTCGGGATTCTCTGAGGCGAGCCGGCCGACGCCATCGAGCGAGTTCTTCCACAGCGCGCCGTGGTCGACCTGGAACGGATAATCCCAGCCGTCCTGGCCGGGCCACAGCTTGACGTATTCGGCGCCGAAATCCCGCACCACGCCGGCAGCTTCGGTGATCAGTTCGTGGGCGCGCTGGCGGATGCCGGGGTCGGGGTTGGTGAAGGCGCCCTTCCTGAACTCGCGGGTATAGATCTCGGGGGTGATGCCGATGACGCCGAGCTTGTTGCGCTCGAGCGCCGTCTTGATCTGAGCGTTGCTGAACTCGCCGCCGAAGAACGGGTAGTTGATGTCGACGACGCTGAGATCGCGCACCTTGCCGGCGAGATCGATGGCTTCGATGACGTTGCGAGGCTCGCCATAGCCGTCGGTGGCGTAGCGATCGACATAGGTGGCAAAGTGCCAGATGCCGGCTCCGAAGCGCAGCTTGCTCATCTTGTTGTTCTCCCTCGTTCGTTGCTCCGCCCTGGGCGGTTGGTTCAGGTGATCTGGTCCCGCTGCAGCACGCGGCCGACGCCGCTCAGCCAGCCCGAGAGCGCTGCTTTGCGGCTCGCGTCGGACATTTGCGGGGTGAATTGGCGTTGCGCCTTGCTGGCGCGGGTGGTGTTGCGGCCGAGGCCGGTGGCGGCGAGCAGGGCGGCGCCGGCGGCGCTGACTTCGGGCAGCTCGCCGCGCAGCACCGGGCGATCGATCAGGTCGGCCTGGAACTGCATCAGCATGTCGTTGCGCGCCGCGCCGCCATCGGCGGAGAGCCGGGCCAGCGGCTGGCCGAGGTCGGTCTCCATGGCAGTGAAGACGTCTGTCACTTGGAAGGCGATAGCCTCGACGGCGGCGCGCGCCAGATGCGCCGGGGTGGTGCCCAGCGCCAGGCCCGAGATGCTGCCGCGGGCGTCCGGATCCCAATAGGGCGCGCCAAGCCCGACCAGGGCCGGCACGAAGGTGACGCCATTGCTGTCGGGCACGGTGGCGGCCAGTGCGGCGACGGCCGCGGGATCGGCAATGCCGAGCAGGCTCCCCATGAAGGCGACGGCCTGGCCGGAGACCGAGATATTGCCCTCGAGCGCATAGGCGACGCCGGCGCTGGTGCTCCAGGCGATGGTCGAGGAGAGGCCGCTGCGGCTCATGATGCGGGCCGCGGTCAGCGTCATCAGCGACGTGCCGGTGCCGTAGGTCGCCTTCACCGTCCCCGGTTCGCGCACGCCGTGGCCGAACAAAGCCGCGTGCGAGTCGCCGATCATGGCGTGGACGGGTGTGCCGGCAGCGAGGGCGGAAACACCCGCGGCCACGGTGCCGAAGGCGCTGTCCGAGGGACGGACTTTCGGCAGCAGCGCGAGCGGCACGTTGAAGATACGCCCAAGCTCTTCGTCCCAGGCCAGAGCCTCGGTGTTGAACAGCTGGGTGCGCGAGGCGTTGGAATGGTCGGTGGCGTGCTCGCCGCCGGTGAGGTTCCACAATAGCCAGGCGTCAATGGTGCCAGCGCGCAAATGGCCCGTGGCGGCCGCCTCGCGGGCGCCCGAGACATGGTCGAGGATCCAGGCAAGCTTGGCTGCCGGGAACAGCGGATCGACGCCGAGCCCGGTGCGGGTTTCGATCAGCTCGGCATGCCCGGCGGCGCGGATGGCGGCGCCGTCGGGGGCGGAGCGGCGGCATTGCCAGAGGATGGCCGGGGCGATGGGCTGGCCGGTGCGGCTGTCCCAGACGACGATGGTTTCGCGCTGGTTGGAAATCGCCAGGGCGTCCATGTCGGGCCCGACCTTGGCGACGACCTCGGCGATCACCTGCGCGACGCTCTGCCAGATGTCGGTCGCCGATTGCTCGGCCCAGCCGGGCTGCGGATAGCTGACCGGCATCGGCACCGAGGCGCTGGCCACCACCCGGCCCTCGGCGTCGAACGCCAGGGCTTTGGTGTTGGTGGTGCCCTGGTCGATGGCGAGGATCAGCCCGTTGCTCATTTGCGCGTGAGAACCTGGCGCGCCGCGTCGGCAATGCCGGCGGCGTTCAAGTGGAAATGCTCGAGCAGCCAGTCGGCCGAGCCGGTGGGCAGGAAGCCGGGGAAGCCGAGAATGCGCATCGGCACCGGATCGTGCGTCGCCAGCACTTCGGCCACCGCACCGCCGAGGCCACCGCGCACCGAGTGCTCTTCGACGGTGACGACGGCGCCGGTCTTCGCCGCCGCGAGAATGGTCGCCTCGTCGAGCGGGTTGACCGTCGACATATTGATGACGCGCGCCGCGATGCCGTCGGCGGCGAGGGCTTCGGCAGCGGCGAGGGCCCGGTGCACCATCACGCCATTGGCGATGATGGCGAGATCGTCGCCGTCGCGCAGCGTCTCGGCCTTGCCGATCTCGAACTTCGCGTTGGAGCGCTTGAGGTCGGGCACCGGCATGCGGCTGACCCGGATGAACACCGGGCCATCGAGTGCTGCCGCGGCGCGGATCGCCTGTTCGGTTTCCCAGGGGTCGGAGGGGACGATCAGCGTCAGGTTGTTGAGCAGCCGCAGCCAGGCCATGTCCTCGATGGAATGGTGGGTGGGGCCGAGCTCGCCATAGGCGACGCCGCTCGACTGGCCGATCAGCTTCACGTTGACATTGGTATAGGCGATATCGGCCTTGATCTGCTCCATCGCCCGGGCGGTGAGGAAGCAGGCGGCGGCCGAAACGAAGGGGATTTTGCCGCCATTGGCGAGGCCGGCGCCCACTGCCACCACGGTCTGCTCGGCAATGCCGACATTGACCATGCGCTCTGGCCAGCGCTTGCGGAAATTGACCAGCTTGGACGAGCCGACGCTGTCGCTCACCACGGTGACGATGCGCGGATCGGCTTCGGCCAGCGCCTCGACGGTTTTGGAGAAGGTGTCGCGGCAATCGTGCCAGCCGGCGGGGGCAGGGGCGGCGGCGCTCATCAGGCGAGTTCCCGCATGGCTTGCTCGTACTGTTCCTTGTTGGGCACGCCGTGGTGCCAGGCGACGTTGTCGTGCATGAAGCTGACGCCCTTGCCTTTAAAGGTGTTGGCGATGACGCAGAGCGGCTTGCCGCGGCCCTTGGGGGAGGCGCTCAGCACCTCGTAGAGGGCGCGGTGATCGTGGCCGTCGACCATTTCGACATGCCAGCCGAAGGCGCGCCACTTGTCATCGAGCGGGTCGAGGCTGGCGGTTTCCTCGGTGCGGGCGCCCTGCTGCAGCCGGTTGCGATCAATGATCAGCGTCAGGTTCTCGAGCTTCCGATGTCCGGCGGTGAGCGCCGCTTCCCAGTTGCTGCCTTCCTGCAACTCACCGTCGCCGGTGAGCACGAAAGTGCGGAAATCGGCGTTGTCGATCTGGCCGGCAATGGCGATGCCGACGCTGACCGGCAGGCCGTGGCCGAGCGGGCCGGTATTGGTCTCGACGCCGGGCAGGTAGTTGCGGTTGGGGTGGCCGTTGAGCATCGACAGCGGCTGCATGTAGGTACTGAGCTGCGCCTCGGGGAAGAACCCGGCGGCGGCCAATACGGCATAGAAAGCGCCGGTGCAGTGGCCCTTGCTCATCACGAAACGATCGCGGCCAGGGTTGCGTGGGTCGGCGGGATCGTGGCGCAGCACGCCGAAATACAGGGTCGCCAGTACGTCGGCGGCGCTGAAATCGCCGCCGGGGTGACCCAGTTGCGCTTCGTAGACCATCTGGAAACTGCGCCGGCGGATCCACAACGCCTTGTCGCGGATCAGCGCGACCGGATCGTTGCGAAGTTCGGCGGAAGCCGGGAACGTCAAAACTGCCTCCTCCAGCATTCGGGGTAGGCCGGCTTGTGCCGCTGCCTCCCATGCATCTTGTTGCGACAACTAACCGATTGTTTGCCGCTCGTCACTATCGAAAATTTGCGAATGGTTTCGTTTGGCGTATAGTCGCTAGATATCCGAAGTGGAAAGCGGGGTGCGCGGGTTGCGGAAAACCCAACCGCCACGGTATTTTGCCCGAGGTCAGCAAAGGCGCGCCTGAGAGATGAACGAGCAGAAGAGCATCCGCCGGCAGGACCGCAAGGCAGGCGTCGACGCTGGCACGCTGAGCGGGCTGTTGGCCGAGCCGCGGCGGCGCAAGATTCTCGAATGGCTGCAAGAAGAGGGCAGCGCCCGGGTGCGCGACCTCTCAGCCGCGTTCGAAGTCAGTGAAGCGACGATCCGGCAGGATCTCGAGCGGCTGGAGGCCGACGGCTACATCACCAGGGAGCATGGCGGCGCATTCCTCAAGACGCTGCCCCGGCAGGTCGAGACGCTGAGCCTGCAACACCTTGAGAACATGGACAAAAAGCGCAGGATCGGGGTGCGGGCCGCAGCGCTGGTCGGGGATGGCGAAACCATCATCCTCGATGCCGGCTCGACCACAACCGAGGTCGCGCATGGGCTGTTGCAGCGGCGCGAACTGACTGTCATCACCAATGCGCTCAATATCGCGTTGATCCTTGGAGCGGTGCCGGGCTTTGCCGTGCATATGCCGGGTGGCCAGTTCAAGGCGCCGACCCTGTCGCTGAGCGGCGACAAGTCGGTGGAGTATTTCCGCGATATCCTCGCCGGCAAGCTGTTCCTCGCCACGGCCGGCGTGTCGCTCGAAGCAGGACTCACCTATCCGAGCTTTGCCGACCTGCAGCTCAAGCAGGCGATGATCAAGGCGGCGCAGCACGTCTACCTGGTGGCGGATTCGACCAAGATCAACCGCACTTCGTTCACGCGGCTTGGCACTTTGGACGTGATTCACTCGTTTATCACCGATGATGGGATCCGCGACGAAGATGCCCGCGAGTTCGAACGCCGCGGCATCGAACTGATCATCGCCCGCTGAAATAGCTTAAACCTGCCAGTCTCTTAGTCTCGCTGCTCCAGCGTCAACCGCTGGGGCAGGACGCTGTGACGTGCTGCCGGGCTGGACCGGATCAGCGCCGCTTGCTGGCGATCCCAGTGAGAATCGGCATTGACTTGCCTCTGATACCTCCGTAATCCTCATTAATCGCAAACAAAGCGAAACAGACAGAACTCGTCTGTTTGCGATGTGCCTCAGATGCCGGTTGGCGCCTGAGTGCAGGGGAGCAGGTGAGGAGCCCTTCGATCACGGCGGCATGCAGCCAGTCGGCCTGAAGCCGGCTGACGGGCCCGGCTGTGCGATGGCCGACCACCGAGAGGTTCAATCCCGGACGCGACTGCCCAAACCGGCGGCGATCCAGGGCAACGAGGAGGACACGGACAATGGTACGGCTTGGCCGATACGTGCTGGCCCCGCTGGCGGGGCTGTTGCTGGCAGGCGCCAGCACCGCGCAGGAAATGACCGATGTGGGCACGCCCCGCAACGAGACGCTGATCGTGCAGACCTTCGACGGCAAATCGGCCAACCCCGATGTGCAGAACCCGCTCAATCAGTATGCGATCTGGCGCGGCTTCCGCGAGCTGGGCTGGAGCTTTCTGTGGGAGATGGATACGGCCACCGGCCAGTCCTACCCCGAGCTCGCTGCCGGCCCGGTGGAAGTGCTCAACCCCGAGCACACCAAGTTCCGCATCAAGATCCGCCCCGGCGTGTTCTGGAGCGACGGGGTCGAGTTCACCGTTGACGACCTGATCTACACGCTCGATACGTCCTTCAAGTACAAGGACAAGCTGACCTTCGTCGCCCGCACCACCAATTACGTGAAGCCGGACAGCTGGTCCAAGGTCGACAACTACACCATGGATATCGAGACGGTCAGCCCGGCCTACGATTTCCAGACGGTGCTCGGCGTCTATACCTGGGGCTCGCTGTTCGTGCCGGTGCCCAAGCACATCTTCGAAGGGCAGGGCGACAATGTCGTCACCTACAAGAACACCAATGCGGTGACGCTCGGGCCCTACAAGATCAAGGAGTTCGACCCCAACGGCTTCTGGCAGCTGTGGGAATTGCGTGACGATTGGCAGCGTTCGGGCTGGGGGAACCTCGGCACGCCGAAGCCGAAATACGTGCTGTACAAGGATTTCGGCGCCGAAGAGACGCGCACCCTGGCGTTCGTCCAGAACCAGTATGACGTCGACACGTTCATGAGCCCGGATTCGATTGCCGCCGCCAAGGCGCGCAACCCGGCGATCGAAACCTTCTCGCCGACGCTGCCCTATCACGACATGAACGATGCCTGCTCGTACGGCATCTATTTCAACCAGCAGAAGTCGCCTTACGACCTGCCGGAGGTGCGCTGGGCGCTGGCGCTCACCGTCAACCTGCAGCAGGTGGCGATCAGTGCGGTAAGCGGGCAGTTCAAGGCGTCGGCGCTGCCGCTGGCCGACACCCCGATCACCGATCCGGTGTTCTACCAGCCGATGCTGGAATTCCTGAACGGGCTGACCCTCTCCGATGGCTACAAGCCGTTCGACGCCGGCTTCGGCGACGGCATGGTGGCGGCGCTCAAGGCGCAGGGCATTCCGGAAGCGGACCTGCCGACCGGCGATGCGGTGAAGCAGGGCTTTGGCCAGGGCTGGTGGAAGTTCGACCCGGCACAAGCCGAAAAGCTGCTCGGCTCGGTCGGCATCAAGAAGGGCGCAGACGGCTTTTACACCAAGCCCGATGGTTCGCCGTGGACGCTCGACTTCGTCATCCCGGCCGACTGGAACAAGGTGATGCAGCGCACCGGCTTCTCGATCGCCGACAGCTGGAAGAAGGCGGGGTTCAACGTCACTGCCCGGCAGGCCGACAATGGCGAGTTCACCACGGTGCAGAACACCAACGCCAAGCTCGACCTGATGGTCAACTGGTCGACCTCGTGCACCTACAATTCCAACTGGTTCAACAGCTGGAACTCGTTCAGCGACGCCTTCGTCAAGCCGGCCGACTCCAACGAGCCGCTGCAGGGCAACTATGTCCGCGTCACCGACCCGGAGATCTTCAAGCTGGTGCAGGATTCCAAGAGCCTCGAGATCGGCTCGGAGCCGTTCGTCGCCAACGGCATCGAGATCGCCAAGAAGCTGACCAGCGGGATGCAGCTCATCAACCTGATGAACATCCCGACGACGATCCCGACCAATTCGACCTACTGGAAGAACTATCCCAAGCAGGAGAACTTCTACGCGGCGCCCTACACCTGGTGGTCGTCGTTCAAGAAGACGATCGTCAACATCGAACCGACCGGCAAGTAAGCGCCGGTCCAGATGGGGCGGCTCCCTCCCGGCCGCCCCATTCCCTTTTCTCGTTCTCGGAGCAGGTGGGCCAATGGGTGTCCTGCAATATGTGGCCAAGCGTGTCGGCCTCTATTTCGCGGTCCTGTTCATCGGGCTGACGATCACCTTCCTGTTGCCGCGACTGATGCCGGCCAACCCGATCGACGGCTATATCGGCCAGATCCAGGCGCGGGCCAGCGGCGCGCTCACTGCCGACGACATCATCCAGCTGCGCGCCAATCTCGAGCAGCTCTACGGGCTGAAGGGCAACCTGTTCAGCCAGTATGTGAGCTATCTCGAGCGGGTGGTGCTGCACTTCGATTTCGGGCCGAGCTTCACCTATTACCCGCAGCCGGTCAGCCAGATGATCTTCAACGCGCTGCCCTGGACGCTGGGGCTGTTGCTGATCGCGACGCTGGTCGCCTGGCTGCTCGGCAACATGGTCGGGCTGGTGGCGGGGTATTTCCACACCAGGAAGGCGGCGACCATTCTCGAAGTGGTCGGCATCCTGCTCTACCCGATCCCCTATTACATCCTCGCGATCAGCGTGATCCTGCTGCTCGCCTATATCTTTCCTATCTTCCCGCTGTCGCCGACCTTCCCGGTCGGGCAGATGACGCTGCAAAAGTTCGGCATGGTGATCTACAACTCGCTGCTGCCGGCGCTGACGCTGGTGCTGGCCGGGTTCGGCTGGAACATCCTTTCGATGAAGGCGCTGGCGGTGGCGACCACCGAGGAGCCCTATGTCACCTATGCGCGGCTGAAGGGCACCTCGAACTGGACCCGCATGGTGCGCTACGTGTTCCGAAACCTTGCTGCCACAGGTGACCGCACTGGCGCTGTCGCTGGGCACGGTGTTCAACGGCGCGCTGCTCACCGAGATGCTGTTCTCCTACCCGGGCGTCGGGCTGATCATGCGCACCGCGGCGAGCGGCGGCGATTACAACGTGCTCTACGGCGCCATCGCCATCTCGATCATCGCCGTCGCCACAGCCGGCCTCGTCATCGACCTCATCTATCCCCTCCTCGACCCGCGGATCCGCCACAAATGACGACCGAGAGCCCCTCGGCGGCTGGTGCCGCCGCCATTCCCGCCGCCCCGGCTATCAAGCGCCGCGACAGTTTGCTGTGGCTGCTCAACGCGCGGCTCGCTATCGGGCTGAGCCTGATCACCATCTTCATCGTCGGCAGCATCGTGTTGCCGTTCTTTTCGCCGGCCGATCCGTCGCTGCAGGCGACGTATCTGAAGAACATGCCGATGTCGGGGGAGCACCTGCTCGGCACCAACGCCATCGGGCAGGACATTTTCTGGTTCCTGGTGTTCGCCATCCGCAACTCGCTGATCCTCGGCGTCCTGGTCGGCGTCGGCGTCACCATCATCTCGACGGCGGTCGGGCTCAGCGCCGGCTATATCGGCGGCAATTACGAGCGCGTGGTGATGCTGGTGGTCGACAGCTTCATCACCATCCCGCTGCTGCCGATCCTGATCATCCTCGGCGCAGTGATCCGCGGCAACAGCTCGTTCCTCACCGTGGGCCTGATCATCGTGGTGTTCGGCTGGGCCTGGGGCGCCCGCACCATCCGTTCGATGGCGCTGTCGCTGCGCGAGCGTGAGTTCATCAACATGGCGCGGTTCTCGGGCGCCAACACCTTCAACATCCTCACGAGGGAAATCTTCCCGTACGTGTCGGCCTACATGGTGGTGGGCTTCATCAACACCATCCTCTTTGCCGTCAACACCGAGGCGACGCTGGCGGTGATCGGGCTCAGTAAGGTCGAGGTGCCGACGCTTGGTTCGATCATCTTCTGGGCGCTCAACTACAACGCGCTGTTCACCGGCAATTACCCCTGGCTGGTGGCGCCGATCGTCGCCTCGATCCTGCTCTTCCTCGGGTTGTTCCTGACCTCGACCGGCTTCAACGCCGCATTCGCCAACAAGCGGGGTGTCGCATGATCAAGCTCAACGACCTCAAGATCAGCTATCGCATCGGCAACCGGGTGATCGAAGCGGTCAACGGCGTGACGCTGACCATTCCCGACGGCTCGATCGTCGGCATTGCCGGGGAATCCGGTTGCGGCAAGTCCACGCTGATGAAGGCGATCTATGGCGATATCCAATCGCCGATGTCGCTCAGTGGCGGCAGCATCGAATATGGCATGAAGGGCGCCGACGGGCTGCCAGTGACCACCCAGACGATCCGCCGAGAGTGGTTCAAGTCGATCTCCTACATTCCGCAGAGCTCGATGAACTCGCTGAACCCGGTGATCCGGATCCGCGACCAGTTCACCGATTTCCCCGGCACCGACAGCAACAAGAAGCGGGTGCTGGAGCGGGCGCGGGCCTATATCGGCAAGCTCGGCCTGCCGGCCGAAGCGATGGAATCCTACCCGCACCAGCTGTCGGGCGGCATGCGGCAGCGGGTGATGATCGCCCTCGCCACCTTCTTCCAGCCCGAGCTGATCATCGCGGACGAGCCGACCACAGCGCTGGACGTGGTGGTGCAGAAGGAAATCCTGCTGCTCCTGATGGAAGTGCAGGAGCTGATGGGCAACACCATCCTCGTCGTCTCGCACGACATGGGCGTCCACTATCAGGTCACCCACAAGATGCTGATCATGTATGCCGGCCGGGTGGTCGAATATGGCGATACCGAAAGCGTCTTCGCCGACCCGCAGCACCCCTACACCAAGATGCTGATCGACTCGCTGCCCACCATTGGCGACGACAGCATGCGCGGCGTGCTCGCCAGCATGGCCGGGGCAGGGGGCGACCGGGCCTATCGGGTGGAGCCGGAACTGATCGAAGTGAAGCCGGGGCATTTCATGGCGCGACCCAGCCAGAGCGTGGGAGCAGCGGCATGACCGTGATCCTGAAGACCGAAGGGCTGAACAAGGTCTACCGGCAGGGCGGACTGGTGCGCTCGCGGCAGGTCAGGGCGCTGAACGACGTCAACATCACGGTGGAGAGCGACAAGCCGGTGGTGATCGCGGTGGTCGGGGAATCGGGCTCAGGGAAGACCACGTTGGCGAAGACCCTGCTACGGCTCGAAACCCCGAGCTCGGGCCGGGCCATCGTCTATGACACGGTGGTGACCGGCAAAGGCACGACGCTGTCGAAGCAGCAGTTTCTCGGGCTGGTGCAGCCGATCTTCCAGAACCCGTTCGAGGCCTTCAGCCGCTATCGGCCGGTCGACGCGTATCTGCATGAAACGGCGCGGCGGGTCGGCGGCATGGATGGCGCCCAGGCGGAAGCGGCGGTGGCCACGGCGCTCGCCAGCGTCGGGCTGAAATATGGCGAGGTGCGCGGCAAGTACACCAACCAGTTCTCGGGCGGCGAGCTGCAGCGCATCTCGGTGGCACGGGCGCTGATCCCGCAGCCGAAGCTGATCGTCGCGGACGAGCCGGTGTCGATGATCGACGCGTCGCGGCGGATGATCATCATCAACCTGTTCAAGCAGCTGCGCGACGAGGCCGGCCGGAGCTTTCTCTACATCACCCACGACCTCGCCACCGCCTACTACATCTCCGACTACGTGGCGGTGATGAACAAGGGCGTGGTGGTGGAGTTCGGCGATGCCCGACAGGTGATGGGCGACCCTCAGCACGACTACACCAAGTTGCTGCTGAGTTCGATCCCGACCACGAAAACCCGCTGGCGGCCGCGGAAGGTGGCGGCGTGATCTGCTCCCCTCCCCCTTGAGGGGAGGGGTTGGGGGTGGGGGTCCATCGGCTCTTGAACCGCACCACCCCCACCCCCCACCCCTCCCCTCAAGGGGGAGGGGAGCGACAGTGTTCAACTTTGTAATTCAATGGATTGTTGCAGATGACCACGACCGCCGCCTCGCTTTGGGCCACGTACGAGCTGAGCCTCACCGGCCCTTCCACCGGCAACCCGTTCCTCGACGTCACGCTCACCGCCAGCTTCCGCCAAGGCGAGCGCGAGGTGCGGGTCAATGGGTTCTATGACGGGGCCGGGGTCTACAAGCTGCGCTTCCTGCCCGACACGACGGGGGCGTGGAGCTACGAAACGCGCAGCAATGCGCCTGATCTCGACCATGTCAACGGCACGTTCGAGGTGGGGCCGGCGCTGCCCAACCATCACGGTCCGGTGCGCGTCGCCAACCGGCACCATTTCCGTTACGCCGACGGCACGCGCTACACCAATATCGGCACCACCGCCTATGTGTGGAACCTGCAGGGCGATGCGCTGGAAGAAGAGACGCTCGCGAGCCTTGCCGCAGCGCCCTTCACCAAGATCCGCATGTGCGTCTTCCCCAAGCACTATCGCTACAACGAGAACGAGCCGGAGCGGTATCCGTTCAAGCTGGTGACCGCGGGCAAGAGCAAGTGGGACGGCAGCTTTGCCGGAGCCGACAAATATGGCTGGACGTTCGACTTCACCCAGTTCGAGCCGACCTATTTCCAGCATCTCGAGCAGCGCATCAACCAGCTCGCCGAGATCGGGGTCGAAGCCGACCTGATCGTCTTCCACCCCTATGACCGCTGGGGTTTTTCTCGCATGTCGCCGGCCGAGGATGACCGGTACCTGCGCTATCTGACGGCGCGGCTCGCGGCCTTCCCCAATGTCTGGTGGTCGATGGCCAACGAATACGACCTAATGCCGCAAAAGACCCCGCAAGACTGGGATCGCTTCATCAACATCACGGCCGACAACGACCCCTTCGGGCACCTGCTGTCGGTGCATAACTGCTTCAAGTTCTACGACCACAACCATCCGCGCATCACCCACGCCTCGATCCAGCGCTCCAGTGCCAACCTGTCGGCGGTGTGGCGCGAGAAATACGGCAAGCCCGTCTCGATCGACGAGTGCTGCTACGAAGGGACCATCGCCGAGCTCTGGGGCAATATCTCGGGCCAGAAGATGGTGCGCCGGTTCTGGGATGGCGTGGTCAATGGCGGCTATGTCACGCATGGCGAGACCTTCAACAACGACACCAACACCATCTGGTGGGCCAAGGGCGGCAAGCTGATCGGCGACAGCGTTGCGCGCATCGCCTTTCTCCGCCGCATCATGGAGGCGGGGCCCGACGAGGGGCTCGATCCGATCAAATCCACCGGTGCCTATCGCATCGCCATGCAAGGCGGGCTCGACAATGTGGTGCTGCAGCAGCTGTTCGTGCCGCCGGCGGGCGAGGAAGGTTGGGCCCCGGCCATGGCCTGGTGGCCGACCGCCGGGCAACCGCACCGCTACTACCTGAGCTATCTGGGCGAGAACCAGCCGAGCGAGGCGACGGTCGCGGTGCCGCCCGACGAGCACTACAGCGCCACGCTGATCGACACCTGGAACATGACCGAGACGCCGCTGGCGCCGAGCGTCAAGCGCGGCGACGTGCTGCATTTCGAGCCGAAACCCTATCTGGCGCTGCTGTTCAAGCGCATCGACTGAGGATCTCTCCATGACCGCCAAGTACGATATTTTCGAAGCCAGCTTTGCCGGCCCGGCCAGCGGCAACCCCTATCTCGAAGTGAGCTTCGATGCGGTGTTCGCGCAGCATTCGCGCGAAGTGCGGGTGCCCGGCTTCTACGATGGCGACGGCACCTATCGGGTGCGCTTCATGCCGGACCATGAGGGCGAGTGGACGTTCCGCACGCGGAGCAAGACCGCTGCGCTCGACGGCAAGACCGGCAGTTTTGCCGTCACCGCGGCGCGCCCGGGTCAGCACGGGCCGGTGGCCGTCAAGAACAAGTTCCACTTCGCTCATGCCGACGGCACCCCTTACGTGCCGTTCGGCACCACCTGCTATGCCTGGACGCACCAGCCGCTCGCTATGCAGGCCGAAACGCTCGAGACGCTCGGCAAGGCTAAGTTCAACAAGATCCGCATGGGGGTGTTCCCCAAGGATTATCCGTTCAACACCAACGAGCCGCTGCAGGACGTCTATCTCCCGGGTGCAGACGGCAAGCTCGATTTCGACCGGCCCAATCCACAAGCGTTCCAGCATTTCGAGCGGCAGGTCGGGAAACTCCGCGACATGGGGATCGAGGCCGATCTCATCATCTTCCACCCCTATGACCGCTGGGGCTACTCGAACATGTCGGCGGAACAGGATTTCCGCTACGTCGCTTATCTGGCAGCGCGGCTCAGCGCTTACTCCAACGTCTGGTGGGCGCTCGCCAACGAGTACGATTTCCTGCTCGACACCAAGCCGGTGGCGCAGTGGGACCGCTATTTCCACATCCTCGAAGAGAACGACCCGTACGGGCACCTGAAGTCGATCCACAATGGCGACCAGTCGATGAATTTCGACCATCGCAAGGCCTGGGTCAGCCATGTCTGCATCCAGAACTGGGATGTGAAGCGCACCCCGGAATGGCGCGAGCAGTATGGCAAGCCCGTGGTCAACGACGAGCCGGAGTACGAAGGCAATATCTGGCCGAGCTGGGGCAATATCACCGCCCAGGAACTCACCCACCGGTTCTGGACCACGGTGATGCGCGGCGGCTATGCCGGGCACGGCGAAACCTATGCCGACCCCGACGACCTGATCTGGTGGGCCAAGGGCGGCAAGCTCCATGGCGAAGCCTGGAAGCGCATCGGGTTCCTCCGCTCCATCGTCGAGGAGGACGCGAGGGACGGGCTGACGCCGATGGGGCACAATGCCGCCTGGCCATGGAGCCGCATATCGGGGGCGCGCGACGGCAAGGTCAGCTATATCTATTTCGGCGAGCACCAGCCCAACCAGTGGACCACCGGGCTGCCCAGGGAAGACGGGAACTTTGAGGTCGACCTGATCGACACCTGGGCGATGACGGTGACGCCGGCCAAGCGAATTGCCGCGCTGGTGCCGCATCCGACGCGGCACGGCGAGGTGGTGCGGGGTGGGAAGCCGGATGCAGCGTTCGGGGTGGAACTGCCAAGCCGGCCGTACCTGGCGCTGCGGATCAGGCAGTTGGACTAGTCACTGCGGCTTCAGTTCGTGGGCACCGGCGCGTTCGCCGCCAGCAATCCTTGCGCCTTCAGGTCCGACCAGAACGCGGCCGGGATCTGCACTGCCAGCGCCGCGACGTTCGCCTGCACCTCCGACGCCTTCGCCGCACCGGGGATCACCGAGACCACCGCCGGGTGGGCTAACGGGAACTGTAGTGCCGCGACCGGCATGCTGACGTTGTGCGCCGCACACACCGCCTCGATGCCGCGGACTTTCGCCTGTACCTCGGGCGGGGCCTTGCCATAGGCGTACATGGCGCCGGCGCCTGAGCCGGTGACCAGGATGCCGGAGGCGAAGGGGGCGCCGATGATGACGCTGATGCCGCGATCGAGGCAGCGCTGCATCGAGGTATCGAGCACGCCCTGGTCGAGCAGGGTGTAGGGCATGGCGACAATGGCGAAATCGACGTCGATGGCACTCAGCATCTCGTCGAGGTTGCCGGGCACGTTATTGCCGACGCCGATCGCCTTGATGTCGCCGGCGGCCTTCAGCTCCTGCAATGCCTTGAGGCCACCGCCATCGGTCAGTTCCTTGAGGTACCCGGTCACCAGTTCGGGGGTGTGGAACATGGTGTCGAGGTCGTGGATCACCAGGGTATCCACGGTGTTGAGCGCCAGCCGCTGCAGCACCTGCTCGTAGGCCCGCATCACCCCATCATGGGTGTAGTTGAACTCCACCTCGAAGGGCAGGCCGCCGGCCCAAGGGGCGGTGCTGAACGTCGCGGGATCGTCAGGGCGGTGGAGGATGCGGCCGACCTTGGTGTTGACGATGAACTCGTTACGCGGCCGGGTGCGGAGGAACCCGCCGAGTCGGTGCTCGGAGAGGCCGCGGCCATACCAGGGCGCGGTGTCGTAAAAGCGCACGCCGGCGTCCCAGGCGGCGGCCAGGGTCGCCTGTGACTCGGCCTCGTCCAGTCTGGCGTAAAGCTCGCCCAGATGCGCGGCGCCGAAACCGAACACTGGCAGCTCCAGCGCAGTGCGCCCGACGCGGCGACGGGTTGAAATAGTGACAGTCACGATGGTGAACCTCCCCCAAAGGCGAAGCGGGCTTCGCTCGTTTTGGGCAAAGCTGTCAGACAACAATGGGTTGGGCAAGCGGGTGGGCGTGAGCGTAATTAGCCGCAAGCAGACGGCCCCCCTCCCATCCTCCCCCATGAAGGGGGAGGTGCCCCGCCGGTGCGTTTGGCACGATCGAAAACAGAACCTCGACCCTTCACCTCCCCCTTCATGGGGGAGGCCCGGGAGGGGGCCGTCTCTATCAGTCAGCGCCCGCTAAGCCGACACCGCCGATGTTGCGTTCCTTGCCGCGAGCGACGCCGCTACCGCTGCGACTGTCGTGTCATCGACCGCCTCGCCAATGGCGCGCAGCGCCAGCACCACCGCACCCACCGAGCCGTCGCCGGCGATGCGAACGTCCGGGGTGTGGCCGGCGGCGCGCATCACTTCGGAGACGGCGGCGGGGAGGGTGAGGAGGTGCGGAGCGATGCCACCGCCCAGCGCTACCGGGCCGGGCATGGCGGGGTCGAAGATCATCTTGAAGTCGGCGAGGAGGTACGCTTCCGACTGCGCCAGCAGCGCTGCCGCCACCGGGTCGGTGCGGTTGGCGATGACCAGCGGGGCGAAGCGGGCCAGCTCGATCGGGCGGAGTTTGTAGATCGCGTCGACGAACTGCTGCAGGCAGAGCTGCCGACCGCTGAAGGCCTTTTCGTCGGAATAGGCGATGCCGAAGGCGCCGAGCAATGCCGCGGTCAGCACGGTCTTTGGGC
>NZ_LAJE02000053.1 GCF_000970465.2 Devosia insulae DS-56 | reverse complement strand
ACGTAGGGAGTAAGAGCCAGCGGCGCTAGTTCAGAGCACAAAGCGGCTGAGGTCAGTATCCGCCGCCATCTTGCCGATGCGCTCGTCGACATAGCCCTTGTCGATGCGGATCGTCTCGCCGGCTTTGTCGGGCGCGTCGAAGGAGATGTCTTCGACCAGCCGCTCGAGGATGGTGGCGAGCCGGCGGGCGCCGATATTCTCGACCGTCGAGTTGACCTGCACCGCCGCGTCGGCGATCGCCTCGATCGCGTCGGGGGTGAAATCGAGGGTCAGCCCCTCGGTCTTCATCAGCGCCACATATTGCTTGATCAGGCTCGCATCGGTGTCGTTGAGGATGCCGATCAGGTCCTGCCGGGTCAGCGCCTTGAGCTCGACCCGGATCGGCAGGCGGCCCTGCAGCTCGGGCAACAGGTCCGAGGGTTTTGCCACGTGGAAGGCGCCCGAGGCGATGAACAGGATGTGGTCGGTCTTCACCGGGCCGTACTTGGTCGAAACCGTGGTGCCTTCGATCAGCGGCAGCAGGTCGCGCTGCACGCCTTCGCGGGAAACCCCGCCGCCATAACCGCCTTCGCGGTTCACGATCTTGTCGATCTCATCGATGAAGGCGATGCCGTGGTTCTCGACCAGATCCACCGCTTCCTTGTTCAGCTGATCCTGGTCGAGCAGCTTGTCGGCTTCCTCGGCGAGCAGCGGCTGATGCGCGTCCTTGACCTTGACCTTGCGCTTGACGCCGCGGCCGCCAAAGGCCTTGCCCAGCATGTCCTGGATGTTGATCACGCCGATATTGGCGCCCGGCATGCCGGGGATGTCGAAGCCGCCGGAATTGCCGGTCGGCTGCATCTCGATCTCGATTTCCTTGTCGTCGAGCTCGTTGGTGCGAAGCTTCTGCCGGAAGCTCTCGCGGGTCGAGGGCGAGGCAGATGAGCCGACCAGCGCGTCGAGCACCCGCTCTTCGGCATTGTGATGCGCCTGCGCCTGCACTTCGGCGCGCTTCTTGTCGCGCAAGAGCGAAATACCGGCCTCGACCAGGTCGCGGATGATCTGCTCGACGTCGCGCCCGACATAGCCGACTTCGGTGAACTTGGTGGCCTCGACCTTGATGAACGGCGCCTGGGCGAGCTTGGCCAGCCGCCGGCTGATCTCGGTCTTGCCGACGCCGGTGGGCCCGATCATCAGGATGTTCTTCGGCGTCACCTCGGCGCGCAGGTCATCCGGGAGCTGCTGCCGGCGCCAGCGGTTGCGCAGCGCTACGGCCACGGCGCGCTTGGCGTCATGCTGGCCGACAATGTAGCGATCGAGCTCGGAGACGATCTCGCGCGGGGAGAAATTGCTGTCACTCATAATCCGTCACTTTCCGCTGCCCTCATCGAGGCGCAGCACCATGAGATAGTCATCGTAGAAGACGCCATCGACCTTGAGGCCGCGGGGGTCTTCGCCATACGTCACAAAGCCGTGCCGCTCGTAGAGCCGGCGGGCTGTGGGGTTGTCCTGCGTCACTGCCAGGTGCAGCTGCAGGACGTGATTACGCGCCTCGGCGATCACCGCCGCGATCAGCAGGTCGGCGCCGCCGCGGCCACGTGAGCCGGGGCTGACATAGACCCCGACCAGGTGCCCGCGATGCGCCGATTTCAGCATCGCCTCGCGGTAGAAGCCGGCCGTGCCGACCAGCGCCTCGGCGTCGAACAGGCCGAACACGAACCCCTTGTCGAGCCGATCGACCCAGGCCTCAGCCGGCTTATCGATCTCCTCGGCGAGGCTCGAGCCGAACGAGGCAGGCGAGTTTTGCAGCCCCTCGATCCGCAGTGCCCGGTAGGCTTCGGCATCGGCTGCTGCGAGCCGGCGAGTGATCCAGCTCACGCGAAATCTCCGTCGGCGTTCCGTGCCAGCATCAGGGCCGGGCCATATTCCGAGTGCCGCGTATCGAAGCGCTCGAACCCGGCTTTCTCATAGGCGCGGATCGCCGCCGCGTTGGCCGGGTCGGGATCGATGATCACGCGGATGGCGCCTTCATCGAACAGCAGCTCGACGAACGCCTCGATCAGCCGCGGGCCGTGGCCCTTGCCGATCAGTTCGGGTGGCCCGATGAACTGGTCGATCCCCAGCGTGCCGGTTCGCTGGTCCTGGTACGGGTGCCCGTCTTCGAGATGCGGATCGTAACTCTGGATGTAGCCGATCGGCTTGCCGTTGAGTTCGACGATGAAGGGCTCGACCGAAATGCTGTCGATATGGCCTTCGATCGACTTCAGCCCCTCGGCCGGATCGTCCCACCATTGTGCCACGTGCGGCTCCGCCAGCCAGCGCCCGAGGAGCGGCAGGTCAGCTCGGGTCACCGGCCGGAAGCCGTACCGAAACTGGGCGTCAGACGGTTTCAATCGTTTCGACCGTCACGTTCTCATTGGTGTAGATGCACACCTCGGCGGCGATCTTCATCGCCTTGCGGGCGATCTCTTCGGCGTCGAGCTCGGTGTTTTCGCTCAGCGCCAGCGCCGCCGAATAGGCATAGTTGCCACCCGAGCCGATGGCGATGGTGGCGTGATCGGGGGTGAGCACGTCGCCGGTGCCGGTCAGCACCAGGGTCACGTCCTTGTCGGCGACGATCATCATTGCCTCGAGCCGGCGCAGGTACCGGTCGGTGCGCCAATCCTTGGCCAGCTCGACCGAGGCGCGCATCAGCTGGTCCGGATACTGGATCAGCTTGGCCTCGAGCCGCTCGAACAGCGTGAACGCGTCGGCGGTGGCGCCGGCAAAGCCGCCGATCACCTTGCCGTCGGCGAGGCGCCGCACCTTCTTGGCGGTATGCTTCATCACGGTGTTGCCAACCGAGACCTGTCCGTCACCGGCCACCACCACCTTGTTGCCCTTGCGGACGGCGACGATCGTCGTGCCGTGCCAGCCGGGGAACTCGTTGTCCTTCGACATCTTGGGAAAAACTCCAGAACTGCTGGTCCCTATTTAGGCACGGGGCGGGCGAATGCAAACCGGCCTAGCCGGTCGGGTAGTTTCCGCGATGTTACCGACCACCGCGCTTTCACCGCATCTTCACCGCTCCGGCGCTATCTGCTACAGCCGCCGCGCCACGAGGGACTGCCGAGATGCGCACTGCCGAGATCGCCCGCAAGACCAATGAGACCGACATCAAGGTGTCGGTGAACCTCGATGGGTCGGGCAAGCATGATATGCAAACCGGCATCGGCTTTCTCGATCACATGCTCGACCAGCTGTCGAAGCACTCGCTGATCGACATGACGGTCGTCGCCAAGGGCGACCTGCACATCGATTTCCACCATACGGCGGAAGACGTCGGCATTGCACTCGGCGAAGCGATCAAGCAGGCGCTCGGCAATAAGCGGGGCATCCGCCGCTATGCCTCCTCGGACCTGCCGATGGATGGCACGCTCACCCGTGTTGCCCTCGACGTCTCGGGTCGGCCGTTCCTCGTCTGGAAGGTCGAGTTCACCCGCGACAAGGTGGGCGAGATGGATACCGAGCTGTTCCGCGAGTGGTTCCAGGCCTTCGCCATGAATGCGGGCGTTACGCTGCACGTCGAGACTTTCTACGGCGACAACAACCATCATATCGCCGAAAGCGCCTTCAAGGCGCTGGCCCGGGCGCTGCGCGCGGCGGTGGAGATCGATCCGCGCGCGGCGGATGCGATCCCCTCGACCAAGGGCACGCTCTAGGCGTTCGGCCGGCCTTCGTCGTCCATTTCCATCCCGAGCATCGGCATCACATCCACGGCGTGGCACGGGAAGATGCTCATATGCGGGTGCCCCTCGAACATTCGCGCGGCGGCTTCCAGCGATGGCGCCCGGACCACGACAAAGGCCGTCAGCTGGTTGACCGAACCGGCGATGCCGTCATCCGTTACCTGCAGGGTTTTGCCCAGCGGGCTTCCCGCATAGACGATCGCGTCCTTGTGCTTTTCGTCCCAGGCTTCGAGGGCCGGCAGCCCGATGGCGTCCCTGGCCTGCCGCTCCGCCTCCGAGAGCGCGTTCCAGGCTTGCCACTTCGGCCCGGACTTATCGCTGTAGAACACCGCGAGATATTTGCCGTCTGCCATCCTCGCCTCCTGCAGCGTCGTCAGCACAAAAAACCAGTCGCCCGGTAGCGACTGGTTCAGGCTGCCACTACGACTTGCAGAGTGCAAGCGGTTGAGCAGGCTCAGCTGAAGTCGAACCTGGCGCCGGCGCCGATGACGACCAGGGTGAAGATGGCCATGACGACGAGCAGCCCGACGGCGAGCCAGCCGATGAAAATGCCCTGGGTCGGTGCGGAACCCATCGTTCCATCGCCATGCGGGTCGTGGGAATCATGCGTCATAAAGCTCTCCTCGAAGCCGGTTGAACCAACGGCATGGCAGGCGGCCGGATCCCTCATCTTCCAACCGTGCGGGTTTTGCTCTAAGGCGAACCCGCAACCACGCCGATCCAGCTGAGGATAACCGTGACCCTCTATTCCGTCTACGAGCGCCCGAGCGATACGCCCACTGCGGTGGCCGATCGCTTCTCCTGGTCCGCGGCCCTGCTGCCGCCGGTGCATGCGCTGGTGCACGGGCTCTGGCTGCTGCTCGGGATCTGGGTTGCCGGCACGGTCGCGATCGCTGGCTTGAGCCTCGTGATCGGTGGTGAGGCGGCGTTCTGGCTCTATGTGCTGTTCGCCACACTGATCGGCTTCGAGGCCGGGACCTTCCGCCGGGTGAAGACGGCGAAGCGCGGCGGCCGCTATCGCACCGAGATCCTCGCCGCCGATGAAGACCTGGCACTGGTCGACTACCTGAAGCGGCAGACCCGATGAGCACAGTTACCATTATCGATTACGGCTCGGGCAATCTCCGCTCGGCCGCCAAAGCCTTCGAGCGCGCTGCGCGGGAAGCCGGCACCGGCGACGACATCCTCGTCACCGACGACGTCGAAGCTGTACGCCGCGCCGATCGCATCGTCCTGCCGGGCGTCGGCGCCTTCGCCGATTGCCGCGCCGGACTCGACGCGGTGACCGGCATGGTCGAGGTGCTCGAAGAGCGGGTGATCCGGGGCGGCGTGCCGTTTCTCGGTATCTGCGTCGGCATGCAGCTGATGGCGACCGAGGGCCGCGAGAAGACCATTACCAAGGGGCTCGGCTGGATCCCCGGCGCGGTGGTGCGGCTCGAGCCGAAAGGCGGGCTCAAGGTGCCGCACATGGGCTGGAACACGCTGACGATCCGGCAGGCCCACCCGCTGCTGGCCGGCATCCCCGACGGGCCCAATGGGCTGCACGCCTATTTCGTCCATTCCTATCACCTGGCGGTGGCCCGTCCGGAGACCCTGGTCGCCAGCGCTGACTACGGCCAGGAGGTCACCGCCGTCGTCGGCCGCGACAATCTGCTGGGCACCCAGTTCCACCCGGAAAAGAGCCAGACGCTGGGTCTGACCCTGATCCGCAACTTTTTGGGGTGGAAGCCATGAGCTCCGAGTTTGTGGCCACCCCCCTCCCAACCTCCCCCGCAAGGGGGGAGGTGCCTGCCGGTGCGCTAGGCAAGATCGCGCCACAGCCTCGCCTCTTCACCTCCCCCCTTGTGGGGGAGGCCCGGAGGGGGGTGGCCAAGCGCGTGGAGTTCTCCGCATGATCCTGTTCCCCGCCATCGACCTCAAGGATGGCCAGTGCGTCCGCCTGAAGCTGGGCGACATGCAGCAGGCGACGGTGTTCAACGACAATCCGGCCGCTCAGGCCAAGTCGTTCGAGGACCAGGGGTTCGAGTACCTGCACGTCGTCGATCTCAACGGCGCCTTCGCCGGCCGCAGCGTCAATGGCGATGCTGTCCAAGCCATCCTCGATGCGGTGCGCTTTCCGGTGCAGCTGGGCGGCGGCATTCGCAGCATCGCTCATATCGAGGAGTGGCTGGGCCGTGGCCTCGCCCGGGTCATCCTCGGCACCATCGCGGTGCGTGATCCGGCGCTGGTGCGCGAAGCGGCGCGGCTGTTCCCGGGTCGGGTGGCGGTCGGCATCGATGCACGCGGCGGCAAGGTGGCGGTGGAGGGCTGGGCGGAGACCTCCGAGCTCACCGCGATCGAGTTGGGCCAGCGTTTCGAGGGAGCAGGGGTGGCGGCGATCATCTACACCGACATCGATCGCGACGGCGTGCTGAAGGGCATCAACTGGCCCTCGACGCTCGAGCTGGCAGAAGCCGTGTCGATCCCGGTGATCGCCTCGGGCGGGCTCGCCTCGATGGACGACATCCGCACCATGACCGAGCCGCGCTATCAGCTGCTCGAAGGCGCCATCTCCGGCCGCGCGCTGTATGACGGGCGCATTGATTCACGTGAAGCAATAGCCCTGCTGAAGCAACGAGCTGCCCAATGGCTGAACTGAGGAACAAGCCGGTCCTGGTCGGGCGCGTCCGCCTCTGGTGGTACCCCTTGGCGCTGGTGCCGATCGTCGCGCTGTTTTATGCCGGCTTCACCGGCATCCTGCCCACCCTGTTCGGCCTCGCCGGACTTTTCGCCTTCATTTTCTGGGTGTTCTCCTTCGGTTTCGCCATCTATGCGAGGGTGAAGCGCCCACCCTCGGAACCGCGCCAATGAGCCTGAAAACCCGCATCATCCCCTGCCTCGACGTGAAAGACGGCCGCGTCGTCAAAGGCGTGCAGTTCGTTGACCTGATCGATGCCGGCGATCCCGTCGAAGCTGCCATCGCCTACAATGCCGCCGGCGCTGACGAGCTGACCTTCCTCGACATCACCGCCAGCCACGAGAACCGCGACACCATTTTCGACGTGGTGGCGCGCACCGCCGAGCATTGCTTCATGCCGGTGACGGTGGGCGGCGGCATCCGGAAGCTCGAGGATATCCGAAAGCTGCTGCTCGCCGGCGCCGACAAGGTGTCGATCAACTCGGCCGCGGTGAACGATCCGGATTTCATTGCTCGCGCCGCCGACAAGTTCGGCGACCAGTGCATCGTTGTTTCGGTAGATGCGCGGCGGCGACAGATCCAGGCGCCAGGGCAGCAGAACATGGACGAGTGGGAAATCTACACCCATGGCGGCCGCAACCCGACCGGGCTCGACGCGGTGGAGTTCGCCGCGAAGATGGTCGAACGGGGCGCCGGCGAGCTGCTGGTCACTTCGATGGACCGCGACGGCACCAAGTCGGGCTTCGATCTGAAGCTCACCCGCGCCGTTGCCGATGCGGTGCATGTGCCGGTGGTCGCCTCGGGCGGCGTCGGCTCGCTCGACGACCTGGTCGACGGGGTGAAGGAGGGGCACGCTTCGGCGGTGCTCGCCGCCTCGATCTTCCACTTCGGCACCTACACGGTGGGCGAGGCCAAGGACTACATGGAGCGTCACGGCATTCCGATGCGGCGCGATACCAATGCGGGAGAGATTTGATGAGCTTCAGCCTCGAAGACCTGGATAAGCGCATCGCTGCCCGCGCCGGCGCTTCGCCCGATGAGAGCTATACCGCCAAGCTGCTGGCCGGTGGGGTCGAGCGCTGCGCCAAGAAATTCGGCGAGGAAGCCGCCGAGATCATCATCGCTTCGGTGACTAAGGACAAGAAGGGCACCGAAGGCGAAGCCTCCGACGTGATCTATCACCTCCTGGTGCTGCTCCGCGCCGCCGGCGTGCCGCTGAGCGATGTGATGGCGCAGCTCGAGCGCCGCACCGCGCAATCGGGCCTCGAAGAAAAGGCGTCGCGCGGGAAGGCCCAGGGCTGATGGGGACCAAGAAGCTCAAGCTCGCGCCCTACCACTATTTCAGCAAGGCAGAGTGGAGCGGCTTGCGCGCCGACGAGCCGATGACGCTCGATGCCGATGACGTCAAGCGGCTGCGCGCCCTCACCGACCCGATCTCGTTCACCGAGGCGGAGGAGATCTACCTGCCGCTGAGCCGGTTGATCTCGCTCTATGTCGAGGCGACGCAGCAGCTGCATCGCGCCTCGACCAAGTTCCTCGGCGCCGATGGCCGGAAGGTGCCCTACATCATCGGCGTCGCCGGTTCGGTCGCGGTGGGGAAATCCACCACCTCGCGTATTCTGAAGGCGTTGCTCAGCCGCTGGCCGAGCTCGCCCAAGGTCGACCTCGTCACCACTGACGGTTTCCTGTTCTCGAACAAGCGGCTCGATGAGTTGCAGCTCGCCGAGCGCAAGGGGTTTCCCGAAAGCTATGATCGCGGCGCGCTGATCCGGTTCCTCTCCGACATCAAGTCGGGCAAGCCCGATGTGAAGGTGCCGGTCTACTCGCACCTCGTTTACGACGTCATCGACGGCGAGTTCATCACCATCGACCGGCCGGACATCCTGATCGTCGAGGGGCTCAACATCCTGCAGCCGGGCGAACTGCCGAAATCCGGCAAGCCGATCCTCTTCGCCTCCGACTTCCTCGATTTCTCGATCTTCATCGACGCCGACGAGAACGACCTGACCACCTGGTTCATGGAACGCTTCCGCCGCCTGCGCGAAACCGCCTTCGCCGACCCCAAGAGCTTCTTTCACCGCTTCACCAAGATGAGCTCCGAAGAAGCCGAGGCCTTCGGCATGTGGGCCTGGAAAGAGATCAACCTCCCGAACCTGCGCGACAACATCCAGCCAACCCGCAGCCGCGCCGACCTGGTGCTGACCAAGGGCCCAAGCCACGCGATCGAGCGCGTGGCGCTGCGGAAGGTTTAGGACTGGGTCTGTCGGCGATCGCCTTCTCCTCTTGTGGGAGAAGGTGCCCGAAGGGCGGATGAGGGGTGTCTCTCCGCGCACCCGGTCGCTCGTCGCTCCGCTCCGATCGCGCAACCTTTGGTTGCGGGACCCCTCATCCGGCCTGTCGGCCACCTTCTCCCACAAGGGGAGAAGGCACCGACTAATGGGGCGGTGCCCAGCTAAATCGCGATGCTCTTCTCAGCCGCCAGCGCCCTGAGGTCCGCCACCGGCCGTGCGCCGATATGTGAGATCACTTCGCTGGCGGCAAGGCACCCGGCCTGCAGCGCGGTGCGGAAGTCGCGTTCCCGTGCGATCGCCAGCAGGAACCCCGAAGCGAACAGGTCGCCGGCGCCGGTGACGTCGACCACTTCTTTCACCGCGTAGGCGGGGACGGTGATGATCTCGCCCTCGTGCACCACCATGGCGCCGTCGGCGCCCATGGTAATCGCCGCCAGTTCCGCATCCTTGGCGATCGCCTGCACCGCGCCGTGCAGGTCCGTCTGGTACAGCGATTTCAGCTCTTCGACATTGCCGAACACGATATCCATGGTCTTGGAGCGGATCAGGTCGAGGAACTCGTCGCGGTAGCGGTTGACACAGAACGGATCGCTCAGCGTGAACGAGGCGGCGCGCTCGTGCTTATGGGCGTAATGCGCCGCCATCACGAAGGCTTTCTTGGCTTCGGTCGGATCCCACAGAAACCCTTCCATATAGGTGACGGTGGCGCCGCCGATCTCGTCTTCCTTGATATCGGCGGTGGTCAGCTGGTGGCAGGCGCCCAGATAGGTGTTCATCGTCCGCTCGCCGTCCGACGAGAGCAGGATCATCGAGCGGGCGGTGGCTGGGCCATCGCTCAGCCGCGAGACGCCGTAATGCACGCCGATGCGCTTGAGGTCGTCGGCGAACACGTCGCCCAGTTCATCGTCCGCCACCTTGCCGACGAACGATGCCTTACCGCCGAGCGAGGCGACGCCGGCCGCGGTGTTGGCCGAGCTGCCGCCGGAGATCTGGCGCTTCTCGGCCGGCATGCGCTCATAAAGGTAGGCCGAGCGCTCGGCATCGACCAGATGCATAATGCCTTCCGACAGCCCCTCGCGTTCGAGGAAGCCGGGATCGATGGGAGCTATGACGTCGACGATGGCATTGCCGATGGTGAGAACGTCAAACCGGGCCTCGGCCATCAGCGATCCTTCAATGAAAACGGGGTAATTGAGCCGCGCCGGAAATAGAGGAGATTGCGCCCGCGCGCAACGCCAACCTCAGGCGGAGTGCGGCTTGCCGAAGCGTTGCGCATGCCGGCGGGTCAGCGCCCGCACCAGCGGCCCGGCATTGGCGGCGGAAACCCCGAGCAACTGCTCGTCGAGCAGCAGCAGGGAGAGGCCATGGACGAACGCCCAGGCACTGATCGCTGCCTCGCCCGGCGCCTCGGGATCCTCCTTGGCCGCCGCGACCGCGAGGCTGGCGTAAGCGGCATCGGCGGCGCGGCGCAGGTCCTTGTCCTCGAACTTGCCAAGCTCCGACGAGAACATCAGCTTGTAGAGCCGCGGGTAGCGTAGCGCGAACTGCACATAGGCCTCGGCCATGGCGCCGAACTGCTCGTCGGCCGCGACACCGGCCTTGGCCGCCTCGACCGCCTCGAGGAAGAGTGCAAACCCGGCCGCCGCCACGGCCTGGATCAGTGCCTGCTTGTCGCGGAAATGCCGGTATGGCGCCGCTGAGGAGACCCCGACCCGCCGCGCCAGCTCCCGCATCCCCAGCGCCTCGGTACCGCCTTCGAGCAGCAGTTCCAGCGCCGCTTCGACCAGCGCACGACGCAGGTCGCCATGGTGGTAACGGTCGGTTGGTTCAGATGTTGACATTGCTCACATGGAAGATTATCTCGATGCGAACAGTGTTAACATGCTGCCTCGCACCGGTCGAGGCGCGACCAAGCGAGATCAGAAAAAGTTGCGAGACTTTTCCGGTTCGATCTCGCGGCCAAACAAGTCCGAACTGGGAGCGACATGATGACCGACCTGATCCTCGCCATTGCCCACCACCTCGCGGTGTTCACCCTGGTGGCAATCTTCGCCGCCGAGTTCGCCTTGCTGCGTCCAGGGATCGAGGGCAAACGCCTCGGCCAGCTCGCTTCGCTCGATCGCGCCTATGGTGCCACGGCCATGCTGGTCATCGTCGTCGGCACCGTCAGGGTGATCTTCGGCGCGGCCGGCTGGGAATACTATGTCGGCAACTGGGTGTTCTGGGCCAAGATGATCGCCTTCCTCGGCGTCGGCCTCGCCTCGATCGCACCGACGGTGTCGATCCTGCGCTGGCTGAAGGCCGCCAGGGCCGATACCGGCTTCACGCCAGCGGCAGCCGAGGTCGCGGCCGCGCGCCGCTTCCTCTATCTGCAGGCCGCGTTACTGGTATTCATCCCGAGCTTTGCCGCCGCCATGGCGCGGGGCTACGGGGTCTAGCTCCCCTTCGGTGCCGGCGTCTTCGGTTCGAACCGGCACCACTCGGAAATGATGCAGCGCCAGCAATCGGGCTTGCGCGCCTTGCAGATGTAGCGGCCGTGCAGGATCAGCCAGTGGTGCGCGTGCAGCAGGTACTGGTCCGGGACGATCTTCAGGAGCCCCTGCTCGACCTTGAGCGGGTTGTCGCCCGGCGCCAGCCCGGTGCGGTTGGCGACGCGGAACAGATGGGTATCCACCGCGATGGTCGGCTGCTTGAACGCGATGTTGAGCACCACGTTGGCGGTTTTCCGCCCGACGCCCGGCAGTGTCTCCAGTGCCTCGCGGCTCTCGGGTACCTTCGAATCGAACCTTTCGATCAGCTGCTGGCTCAGCGCAAAGACGTTCTTGGCCTTGTTGCGGAACAGCCCGATGGTCTTGATCTTGTCCTCGATCTCGGCCGGCCCCAGCGCGACCATCTTCTTCGGCGTATCCGCCAGCTGGAACAACAGCTTGGTTGCCTTGTTGACCCCGGCGTCGGTCGCCTGGGCCGAAAGCACCACCGCGACCAGCAGGGTGAAGGGGTTCACGTAGTCGAGTTCGCCCTTCGGTTCGGGCTCGGCTGCCGCAAAAGCGCCGAAAATGGCTTCGACATCTGCGTCCGGCAGTCGCTTCACTTTTTGCTGCGCCATTTCCGTCATCCTGATTCTGAGCCTATAGTGATGCCCAAGATGACGACCCAAACGCAAGCGAGGCCGCTGTTCGCGGCAAAGCTGACGCCCCATCGATCGCTGGGACGCAAGGGTTTTCGCGTTGTCATCGTCCTGGTGGCAGTGCTCGCCACCATTCCCGGCATCATTTTCTTCTCGATGGGCGCCTGGCCGATCGTCGGTTTTCTCGGCCTCGATATCGCGCTGATCTGGTGGGCAATGCGCTCGAGCCAGCGCGACGGCAAGCGCTACGAGGAAGTGACGTTGTGGCCGGACCAGCTTGAAATCAAGCAGGTCGATGGCACCGGCAAGGAAACCCTGAGCCGCTTCAACCCGTATTTCGTCAAGCTGGTGGTCGACCGTGACTACAACGAGCGGACCGTCGGGCTGCATCTGAGGACCCGTGACCGCGACATCATGCTCGGCCAGTTCCTCAACCAGGACGAAAAGTCGAGTTTTGCAAAAGCCTTTGGCACTGCGCTGAAGCGGGCGCGGGTTTGACCGTCTGACCAGTCTAGCCCGCAGTGGGGTGACGCTGGGTCGGTGAACCGAGGCTCTGCAAGTCCCCCAAACTCGATGTCATCCCCGCGAAAGCGGTCGCGGGAATGACCCGGTGGGTGGGGCACCACCCTGCGTATGGGTCCGCGCCGGGATGACATCGAGTGTGTTGAACGTGCGGGTGGTAACCGCCCATCTCCCGTCAAAACCGGGTCGCAACGGCGCCTCGGCGCGCCTATGTTCCGCCTCATGAGCAAGCACGAAACCATCATCGCCAACTCGGATTACGAGACCGTCCAGGCCGCCATCGCTTACCTGAGCGAGACGCTGCCCGACGAAACCGATCTGCCGCGTTTTGCCCGTGCCATCGGGCTGACCGAGCGGCAGCTCACCGACCTGTTCCGCCGCTGGTGCGGGCTGAGCCCGAAAAGCTTCGCCCAGGCCGTGGCGCTCAATCACGCCAAGAAACTCCTCGCCGACCAGCAGAGTGTCCTCGACACCACCTATGAGGTCGGCCTCTCCTCCACCTCGCGGCTGCATGACCTGTTCGTCACCCACGAAGCCATGCCGCCCGGCGCCTTCCGGGCCCGCGGCGAGGGCCTCGAAATGATCTGGGGCGCCGCCCCGTCGCCGTTCGGCACCGCGGTGCTGACCATGACCGAATATGGGCTCAGCGGCATCGGCTTCGCCGATGAGAACATGTCGGTCGAGGAAGCCTTCGAGGATCTGGCCAACCGCTGGCCCAATGCCAGCTATCGTCGCGACGACAAAGCCGTAGCGCCGGTTGCCGCCCGGGTGTTCGACCCCAACCGCTGGGACCCCGAGCAACCGGTGCGCGTCGTCCTGATCGGCACCGATTTCGAGGTGCAGGTCTGGGAGACACTGCTGAAGATCCCGGTCGGCAAAGCCACCACCTACCAGAAGGTCGCCAACCATATCGGCCGCCCCACCGCGGCCCGCGCCGTCGGCGGCGCTGTAGGCAAGAACCCGATCAGCTTCGTCGTGCCGTGCCACCGTGTGGTGGGCACCAGCGGCGCGCTGACCGGCTACCACTGGGGCGTGCCGCGGAAGCGGGCGATCCTGGGTTGGGAAAGCGGAGTAGTGGGGGCCTAGGGCTGACTGAAGCAGACGGCCCCCTCCCTTGCCATTCGAGCGTAGCTCTCATGGCCTTCTCTCCTCAAATCGCTCCACTGGAGCGATTTGCCCTGCGGGACGGCTCGAAGTCCCCCATAAAGGGAGGTGAAGAGTCGAGGCTGTTGCTCGATTGTGCCCCACACACCGGCGGGGCACCTCCCCCTTTATGGGGGAGGATGGGAGGGGGCCGTCTCTATCGGCTTTCGCAGCCTAGATCGCCACCTTCTCAGCCAGTTTTCCGTCCGCGCCGATCTTGTAGATCACCGGCTCGCCGGTCGCCAGTTCGCGCTTCAGGATCTGCTCCGGTGTCAGGTTCTCGATCGCCATGACGATCGAACGCAGTGAGTTGCCGTGCGCGGCGACCAAAACGGTTTTGTCGGCCTTCAACAGCGGCACGATCTCGGCGTCGTAATAGGGCAGGGTGCGGGCCGCGGTGTCCTTGAGGCTCTCGCCGCCCGGCGGTGGCACGTCGAACGAGCGGCGCCAGATCAGCACCTGCTCCTCGCCCCACTTGGCCCGCGCGTCATCCTTGTTGAGCCCGCTGAGATCGCCATAGTCGCGCTCATTCAAGAGCTTCGAGCGGGTAATCGTCACCTCGGTGATCTCGAGCTCTTCGAGGATCAGGTCGAGCGTGTGCTGGGCCCGGCGCAGCGCCGAGGTGAAGTAGACGTCGGGCACGTAGCCGGCCGCCTTCAGCTGCTTTCCGGTGTGGCGCGCCTCGCCGATGCCTTGCTCGGTGAGGTCGGGGTTGCGCCAGCCGGTGAACAGGTTCTTGAGGTTCCAGTCGCTCTGGCCGTGGCGAACGAGGATCAGCGTTCCGGTCATCGAAAAATCCCTGTCAGTTGAAGCCGAGCACGTCGGCCATGGAATAGAGGCCGGGCCGCTGATCGCGCACCCAGAGGGCGGCGCGCACCGCGCCATCGGCGAACAGCGCCCGGTTGTCGGCGATGTGGTTGAGCTCGATCCGCTCGGAGGGGCCGGCAAGGATCACCTTGTGCTCGCCGATGACATTGCCGCCGCGCAGCGCGGCAAAACCGATGCTGCCCGCTTCGCGCGGCCCGGTGTGGCCGTCGCGGACGCGAACCGAGTGGGTCTTCAAGTCGAGATTGCGGCCACGGGCGGCGGCTTCGCCCAACATCAGGGCGGTGCCGGAGGGGGCATCGACCTTCTTGTTGTGGTGCATCTCGAGGATCTCGACATCGAAGCCCGGCAGCGCGGCGGCCGCCTGCTTCACGAGGCCCAGCAGCAGGTTCACGCCGAGCGAGAAATTGCCCGCCTTGACGATCCGCGCGCCGGCAGCCGCCTCGCGGATCGCTGCGTCATCGGCCTCGCTGCACCCGGTGGTGCCGATGATGTGGACCAGCCCGCGCTTTGCGGCCTCCTGCGCCAGCGCCACCGAATTGGCGGGCGCGGTGAAATCGAGGATCGCCTCGGCGGCGTCGAGGGCCGCCGCAACGTCGTCGGTGATCGAAACACCGAGTGGCTCGAGGCCCACCAGCTCGCCGGCATCCTTGCCGAGCGCCGGCGCCCCGGCGCGATCGAATGCCGAAACCACCCTGATGCCCGCTGTCGCGGCAATGGCGCGGATGTTCGCCGCGCCCATCTTGCCGCCTGCGCCGGCGATGGCGACCTTGAGGTCAGACATGCTTGCTCCTAGAGAACCCGTGCGACGCCTATAGCCCAGCCGGCGCGGTCATGCCAGCCGGGTGCCGCCGGCCATCTCGGCGAGGATCGCCTGCGCCGCGCCCACCGGATCTGCCGCCGCGGTGATCGGCCGGCCGACCACCAGGTGGCTGGCGCCGGCGGCCAGCGCTTCGGCCGGGCCGGTCACCCGCTTCTGGTCACCATGTGCGCTGCCGGCCGGTCGGATCCCCGGGGTGACGATGGCAAGCTCGGGCCCGACGATGGCGCGCACCATCTGCGCCTCGTTGGGCGAGCAGACGATGCCGCCGATCCCTGCCTCCTTGGCTTGCTCGGCGCGCAGCGCCACCAGCCCGGCCGCGTCGCGGGCATAGCCGGCATCGGTCAGGTCGGCATCGTCCATCGAGGTCAGCACGGTGACGCCGAGCACGGTGAGCCTGGAGCCCTCGGCGGCTTTCGCTGCGGCCCGCATCGTCTTGGGATAGGCATGCACCGTGACCATGGTGGCGCCGGTCCTGGCGATCGCTGCGACACCCTTTTCGACGGTGTTGTCGATATCGAGCATTTTGAGATCGAAGAACACCCGCTTGCCAGCCTTGAGCAGCGCCTTGCCGAGGTTGAGCCCATCGCCGCCATAGAACAGCTGGTAGCCGATCTTGTAGAAGTCGACCGCATCGCCCAGTTGCGCGATCAAGCGTTCCGCCTCGTCTCGCGCATCGAGATCGAGTGCGACGATCAGGGTGCCTGCCATCAGATGTCTCCGGATTTTCCGGTCAGTGCCATAGCCAAACGAATCGGGCAAGCAGAAATGCCCGCTTGCGCGCGATGCTATGACGCCATAGCGTCCGCGCAACACGATGGAATCATTAGATCAATCATGCAGCAGCAGGCGCTTTCCGCCATTGTCGCCTGGATGCGGCTCGAGCGTGCCACCGAGGCCTTCCACAACGACCTGAAGAAGCGCTTCGGCATTACCGGTTTGCAGCTTGCTGTGCTGCGCATCTGCGCCGAACGCCCGCAGCTGCCGCTCGCCGCCTTGCGCAAGGCCCTGGTGATGCACCCGGCAACGCTCGGCCAATCGATCGACGAACTGCGCCGCATGGACCTGGTGACGGTGAAGACCGACCCGCGCGATCGCCGCGCCCGACTGGTCGGGCTGACCGAGGCCGGGACAGCGCTGCTGGCCAACGCACCGCTTGCCGGCCCGACCCGGTTGCGCGAGATCGACCATGAGGTGGCGCGGCTCGACCGGCTGAAGCTGGCGCTCGAGGATGCGGTAGAGCTGTTTGGACTGGGGGAGTGGGCGCCGGGGCGGAAGGATGGGGCTTAGGCAAGATAGTCGCTTCTGTGGAGCCACTGGCGGTGCGGCGATTGCCTTCTCCCCTTGTGGTCAGCGGACGAGGGCGAAGCCCTCGCCGCGAGGTGCCCGAAGGGCGGGTGAGGGGGATCTCTCCCCGCG
>NZ_LAJE02000052.1 GCF_000970465.2 Devosia insulae DS-56 | reverse complement strand
CTGGATGCGGCTCCTCCCCCTTGTGGGCGACTTCGAGCCGTCCCGCAGGGCAAATCGCTCCAGTGGAGCGATTTGAGGGGAGAAGGCCATGAGAGCTATGCTCGAATGGCGAGGAGGGGGCCGTCTCTCTCAGTCAACCGCACCCCGCATTTCCACCGCCCCCGAACCTCGCGCAAATCGCTTCCCCCTCGCGCTCGTGATTTGGCATCTCAATTCTCGACCAATCCGATAGGGTTTGTCATTCTCTTTGCATACGCCGGGTTCCCTCCTCCCTTCCCGGCGGCAATGCGGCCCCGCTGCTTCCCCCTGTAGGCGGCGGGGCCGACCCAACCGAGGAGTTATGCCGTGCTGCACTTTGTTGGAATCCTGACCCCGCGCGATGACCTGCCGCCGGGTGACGACCGGCAGAAGCCGTTCTTCGGCCCCGAATGGCGTCTCACCCGCACCGAGCGTGATGCCGCGGTGCTCGACGGCAAGTGGCCCAAGCCCGCAGAAGAGCCGCGCGACCCGGCCGAAGGCATGCGCTTCGTTTCCCTGCTGTCACCGCCCTTCATCTGACGACGCGACGCACATCGCCAAGCAGCGTCACGGCGCTATAAAGGAGCATCGATTCCCCGAGGGCTCCGGGCGCCATGACGCTGTTCGCGACACTTTTCCCGCTCATCTGCTGGTTTGCCTACAATTATGGCGTGCCCCTGCTGGAGCGGAGGCGGCCGTCGCTGTCGGTGATCATGTCGATGCAGCGCCGCCGCTGGGTCGCCAATGCGGTCAAGCGCGATACCCCGCTCGACGCCATCCTCGCCGGCAACCTGATGGGCTCGGTGAGCTTTCTCGCCTCGACCTCGGTGCTGCTGGTGCTGGCGGTGTTCACTGCCTTCGGCAACCTGACCGCGCTGACCGATACACTGACCACCGTCGGGTTGAAGGCGAGCTACAGCACGCAGGACGTACAGATTCACCTGTTCGCGACGCTCTCTATCTTCGTTCTGAGCTTTTTCTCGTTCACCCTGGCGCTGCGCCAGTTCAACCATTTCTGCATCCTGCTCGGCGCCATCGAGCATTCGGAGCATGTTGCCCGCGACGAGATCGACGGCATCGCCCAGCTCAACACGCTGGCGGCGAAGAACTTCAACAACGGCATCCGCGCCTACTATTTCGCCGTGCCGATGGTCGCCTGGTTTGCCAACGAGTGGCTGGCGGTAGGGGCGAGCCTCGTCACGGTGGCGTTCCTGATCCACCGCGAGTTCTTCTCCACCGCCCACCGCGTTGCCGCCTCCATCGCCGTGCTCGCCAGCCGGCGCGAGAAGGAACACGGCTGACGCGTCAGGCTCCGGTGTGGCTTAGAGGTCCTGAAACACCCGCCACGGCTGATAGAGCTTTGGGCCGCCACCACCCAGTTGCATCTTCTCGCTCCACTTGCCCAGGAGTTCACCGCTCACGTCCGCCGTCGCCATCAGTGGCTGCATCAGGTGGCCGATATGGGCAAAGTGCTCCAGCGCCGCATCGATGTCGCGATAGCGCTCATAGACGATCGCCTCGCTTTCATCCTCGTTGAAGAAGATCTCGTACTGCAGCGTGCCGGTATCCTGGGTGCGGACGATCTCCATCGCTTGCTCGCACAGGGACTTGTACTCCGCCAGCTTACCCGGCCGAATGACCGCACGGGCGACGCCCTTGATCTCTTCCATGATGTTTCCTTTCGAAATAGCGGCCCCGCGGGGCACGGTTTGAAAATTGCTTCAGTGGCGCTGCGCGATCGCCCGGAGCAGCTCATCGTGACTGATCCCCAGATCGCGCAGCCGGTGCTCGGGAGCAAACAGCAGGCTTTGCAGCGCCAGGCGCCGCTGCCGCTCGACCCGACGCTTTGCCAGCCATCGCGAAATGGCCGGAAGGGGGTAGGCAGCTGAAGGCTCGACAATGTCAGTCTTGGTAACGTCAACGAGGGCCATTTGGCTTCTCCGACAGTTCGACTAGCGACAGTGAGCAAGCTAGGGCAAACTGGTCATGCTCGTAATGACCAGTTGGAGCGGATTGAGTTGTCCAGTCGCCATATCGAACTGCTGATCGCGGTGGACCGGGACGGCAGCGAACCGATGCGCGCCCAGCTCGAACGGCAGCTGCGCGATTCCGTCCGCAGCGGTAGCTTGCGCCCGGGCGCCGAGCTACCATCGACCCGTGACCTCGCCCAGCATCTGGGGATCTCGCGACCGCTGGTGATGGAGGCCTACGCCCAGCTCGCTGCCGAGGGCTATCTGGCGCTGCGACAAGGGGCGGTGCCCCGTGTGGCCGATACCGCCCCGCGACTCGAGCGGCGCGAGTTTCCGCCCGAACTCTTCACCACCGCGATCTATCGCTACGATTTCCGCCCCGGCATCCCTGACCTCTCGACTTTTCCCTCGAGGCTCTGGCTCAAGGCGGTCGATGCTGCGCTCAAGACCATGACCTCGAGCAATTTCGGCTATGCCCAGCGCTTCGGCGTCTGGCCGCTGCGCCAGGCGCTGGCCGATTATCTCGGCCGGGTCCGCGGCGTTAGTGCCGATCCGCGCCAGATCCTCGTCACCGGCGGCTTCGAGCAGGCCCGTGGTTTCCTCGCCCGGGCCCTGCGGCGGCGTGGCGTCACCCAGCTTGCCGTCGAGGAGCCGGGCTATGCCAGCTACGACGCCTGGCTCGAGGCGGGGCTGAGCCTGATCCCGATCCCGGTGGATGAAGACGGCATCGATGTCGCAGCGCTCAGCCGCAGCGCGGCGCAGGCGGTGCTGCTGACGCCGGCGCACCAATCCCCGACTGGCGTGGTGTTGAGCGGCGCCCGCCGACTGGCCCTCACCAGCTGGCTGCGCAGCCATAACGCCATCGCCATCGAGGACGACTATGACGGCGAGTTCCGTTACGACCGGGCGCCGGTCGGCGCGCTGCAGGGCCTCGCCCCTGACGTCGTCGTCTATGCCGGCACCGCCAGCAAGACCCTCGCTCCGGCACTGCGCCTCGGCTGGCTGGTGGCGCCGGCCGACCTGCTGCCCGGGCTCGAGCGCGAACTGCTGCTGATGGATTACGGCCGCAGCCGCATCGACCAGTTCGCGCTCGCCCATTTCATCGCCTCCGGCGACTACGGCCGACACCTGCGCCGGATGCGCGGCGTCTACCGTGACCGCCGCGAGGCGCTGCTGGCCGCCATCAGTGCCGAACTGCCGGAGGGCGAGGTCAGCGGCATCTCGGCGGGCCTGCACGCCACCGTCCGCTTCCGCCGGCGCCTCAACGAAGCCGCGATCCGTGAGAGCGCCATCAAGCGCGACATCGGGGTGGCGTTCATGCGGCGGCTCTATCTCGGCGTGGCGCCCGAGGCGAGCACCTTGCTGCTCAGCTACGCCAACATGCCCGAGGCGGTGCTGCGCACCGCCTTCCGCACCCTGGTCGGCCTGCTCGACACCTAGCCGCGGATCACCCGCACGCCGCGGCGCGGGCGCGCAAGAACGCCGCTTCACCGGTATTGCGGGTCAACCTCGATGCCGCCTCGAACTGCTGGCGCGCCTCGCTGAGCCGCCCGGCCCGGAACAGAAAATCGCCGCGCGCCGCCGGCAACGGCGCGTAGCTGCCGAGCGCCGGATCGCCGGCGATCTCGTCGAGCAGGCGCAGCCCGGCCTCCGGCCCGAACGCCATGCTGTGGGCGATGGCGCGGTTGAGATCGACCACGGGCGACGGCGCCACGATGCGCAAGCGGTCATAAAGCGCCGCGATGCGCCCCCAGTCGGTGTCGGCGGCGCTGCGGGCACGGGCGTGGCAAGCCGCGAGGGCCGCCTGCAGCACATAGGGTCCACCCCCATCCAGCGCTTCGGCTCGCGCCAGCGCCTCGAGGCCGCGGCGGATCAGCAACTGGTCCCACCGCGTCCGATCCTGCGCCGTCAGCGGCAGCAGCGCTCCATCCGGGCCGAGGCGTGCCGCCAGGCGCGAGGCCTGGATCTCCATCAGGGCGAGGAGCCCGAACACCTCTGGCTCCTCGGGCATCAACGCGGCCAGCATGCGTCCCAGCCGCTGCCCCTCGAGGCAAAGCCCGGGCCGGATCGGATCCTCGCCCGAGGTCGCGGCATAGCCCTCGTTGAAGATCAGGTAGATCACTTCCAGCACCGAGGGCAGCCGTGCTGCCCGCTCGCCGCCGCGCGGCACCTCGAAGCTCAGCCCCGCCGCAGCGATCGCCTGCTTGGCCCGGACGATGCGCTTGGCGATCGCCGCCTCGTTGGAGAGGAAGGCCCGGGCAATCTCGTCCGGCGTCAGCCCGCCGATCACCCGCAGCGTCAGCGCGGCGCGCGCCTCGGCCGTGAGCATCGGGTGGCAGGCAACGAAGATCAGCCCCAACAACTCGTCGCCGACCTCGTCGTCGAGCGCCGCCTCGATCGCCGCGGCCACCTCATCGGACGCCTCGTCCAGCGTCTGGGCAAGCTCGCCGTGCTTACGCTCGCGCATTCGCTCGTGCCGGATGGCGTCGATGGCGCGGCGCTTGGCAGTGGTCATCAGCCAGGCGCCGGGCTTGTCGGGAACGCCGGTCTTCGGCCATTCGCTGAGCGCAATGAGCAGCGCCTCCTGCGCCAGCTCCTCGGCCCGATCGATGCTCTGCACCATGCGGGCGAGACCCGCGATGAGTCTCGCCCGTTCGATGCGGAAACTGGCCTCGATCGCCCGCTGCGCTTCGTCCCTGCTCATGCCGTCTTGTCGGCCAAACCGGCGAGACGGGCAAGGCGGGTCTTACGCCACGCCGAGCTTGCCGCGTTCGCCCTCGCGCGGGGTCGCGAGTTCTTCCGGGGTCACGTAGTCGGCAAGGTCGGCCGCTTCCATGAACGGCCTCAGTTCGATCTCGTTCTTGCCGGGCATGGCAGGGTAGCGCTTCAGCCAGGCCAGCGCCTCGTCCATGTCCTTGACCTCCCAGATCTGAAAGCCGGCGACCAGTTCACGCGTTTCGGCAAATGGCCCATCGATGATGGTGCGCTTATCGCCATCGATGGTGATCCGCTTGGCCTCGGCCCCGGCCTTGAGCCCGGCGCCCGCCACCAGCACACCGGCCTTCACCAGCTCCTCGATGAACCGGTCCATCGCCGCGAACGCCTCTTTGGTTGGCGGCGCGCCATCATTGCCCTCGGTGGCTTTTCCCAACACCATCACACGCATCGTCTGTCTCCTTGAGTGACCGCTCGCATCGAGCTGGTGTCACAACGACGGACGGGGCTTTGGCAAAAGGACACTGTCCGGAAGATTTTTTGAAGCAAGCGCCCGATGGCCGGGTAACGCCCACGTCAGTTGTCGATCTTGCTCTTGGGATAGGTCTTGACCGATGGCGTTTCGGTCGGCGCCTGCAGCGCCGCCTCGAGCCGCTTGTAGTTGTCGCTGCCGGGCTCGTAGCCCAGCACGGCGGACTGCTGGTAGAGCTCCAGCGCGCGGGTGGTGTCCATCGTCACTGCGAGGCCGTTCTCGTAGAGATGGCCGAGATTGTTGAGGCCAATCGGGTTGCCCTGGTCGGCCGCCTGCTGGGTAAAGCTCAGCGCCTTGTCGAGGTCGCGCACCCCGCCGGCGCCGTTGAGATACATCAGCCCCAGATTGACCGCCGCGTCGGTGTTGCCGCTTTGCGCAGCCTGCCGGTAGAACTGCCGCGCCAGCGCGAAATCCTGCGTCACGCCGGTCCCATCTTCGTAGAGCAGCGCCAGGTTGCCCTGCGCCTTTGCCACCCCCTGGTCGGCCGCCTGCTGATAGAGCGCCGCGGCGCCTTCAAGGTCGGGCGCCGTGCCGTAGCCATGCTGCTTGAAATAGCCGAGCGCATTGAGCGCCAGCCCGTAATTCTGGTCAGCCGCCGCCTGGTAGAGTTCGGCAGCACGGGCATAATCCGGCTCGCCCAGCGCCCCGGTTTCGAACAGGCCGCCCAGATTGTACTGGGCGCGGCTATCGCCCTTGTCGGCTGCGCGCTGGTACCAGGCGGCCGCGGCAACCAGGTCCCGGTCGAGCCCGAGCCCCTCGGCATACATCGAACCGAGATTAGCCATCGCCCGCGGCAGGCCTTGCTCCGCCGCTTTGCGGTACCAGCGCGATGCTTCGAGATAATCCTGCCCGACGCCTTCGCCGTAATCATAGGAGAGCCCAAGGCTATCCTGCGCCGGGGCGAAACCGGCATCGGCGGCGAGCTTCAACAGCTCCGCGCCACGTGTCATGTCCTGCGCGACCCCCTGCCCGACGATCAGCATGTCGCCGAAGCTGGTCTGGGCCAGCACACTGCCGGATGTCGCTGCCGGATCGAGATAGGTCGCTGCCTGCGCCGAGTCGCCGCTGACGTCATAGGCACGGCCGAGCCAGGCCTTGAGCGCCGCCGATTCCGGGTCCTCGGCCAGCGCTGCGGAGCAGGCTTCGATCGCCGCCGCGGTATCCATGACGCCGCCATCGAGGCCGGTTTCGGCATAGCCCTGTTCCCACGGGCTCGCGGCCTTGGCGGCACAGGCATCGAACAGCTCGCTGGCCAATGCCGGAGCGATACCCAATCCGAGGGTCAGCACGGCGCCTGCCGCCAGCGTCTGTCGCAACCTCATCGCCCTGCTCCCTCTTTGCGCGCGCCGATCATAGCGTCGCTGTCGGGTGGCGCCAGCCGCAATGTGTGCTTGAGGAACTCCGCCACCTCGCCCCCAAGGCTGGAGCGGCGGGTCAGCAAACTCCCCAGCTCGAGCAGAGTCGAGGGGTGGGTGAAGCGTGGGAAATGCCGCTCGGTGACGGCGACGCCCTGCTCACGCAACCGCCGCGCCAGCGCCACGGTGTTCTGCGGGCCGACTACCGTGTCGCCATCGGCACTGGCGAGGAACATTGGCGGCGCGGCGCTGCTGACGAGGTTCACCGGCTGCGTCGCCAGCGGGTCCGCCGCGCCGCTGAAGGTGCGGATGCTGATCGGCACATCGAACGGATAGAAGTTGTAGGGCCCGGAGAGCCCGACAACCGCATCGATGGCGCCGGCGACACCATAGGCCGGCTCCAGCGCCAGCATCACCGCGTTGTAGGCGCCGGCCGAATGGCCGACCAGCGCCAGCCGGGAGGCGTCGCCGCCATATTGTGCCGCATGCTGCAGCGTCCAGCGCACGGCGTCGGCGCAATCCTCGAGGAACACCGGATACTCGACCTCCGGCAGCACCCGGTAATCCGGCACCACGACCAGATAGCCGTGCCCGGCGAGCCAACGCGCCACGAACGCGAAGTCGCGCCGGTCGCCCTCGTTCCAGGCGCCGCCGTAGATATAGATGACCACCGGCACCGGGCCGGCCGAATGCCGCGGGCCATAAACGTCGAGCTTCTGCTTCGGCCGCTCACCATAGCTCAACCCGGAGGCCAGTCGCCGTGATCGACGATCCCCGGGGCTGGCGAAGTTGAGCAGACCAACTAGGGAGAAGGACATGGGAAGAACCTGAGAAAGCGCCCGGATAGATACGAAAAGGGCCGGCGATGGTTTCGTGATTCGGCCTGCGGCATTATCTGACATTGACAATCAGGTTTCGTCGGCGCTCTATGCCGCCGACCCTCACAGCCGACGCCGTTTTTCTGCCCATGCTTGTCTGCCAGTGCAATGTGATCACCGACAGGGAGATCAAGCAGGTTATCGTTGGGCTTTTGCGTGAGGACCCCTGGCAAATCATCGTGCCTGCGATGGTTTACCGGGAGCTGGCGAAGCGCTGCAAATGCGCCGGCTGCGTTCCGAATGTGGTGGACATTATCATCACGGTGACGGAAGAGTACCACCTCCAATTGGCCGAAAAACCCGCCGATGCACCCGTAGTGCATGCGCGGCTTTCGGCCATGCGTCGTAAGCGCCAAGGAGGTCGTAATGAAAGGCGAAGCACAGGTCATCGAGCGGCTTAACGAGGCTTTGTTCCTCGAACTCGGGGCCGTGAACCAGTACTGGGTGCATTTTCGCATCCTCTCCGACTGGGGCTACACCAAGCTGGCGGCCAAGGAACGTGCCGAATCCATCGAAGAGATGCATCACGCCGACAAGCTGATCGAACGCATCATCTTCCTCGAAGGTCACCCGAACCTGCAGCGCGTGGCGCCGCTGCGCATCGGCCAGACCATCAAGGAAGTGCTCGAGTGCGATCTCGCCGGCGAGTATGACGCCCGCAAGGCCTACAAGGCCTCGCGCGAGCTCTGCGAGTCGCTGGGCGACTACGTGAGCAAGAACCTGTTCGAAGAGCTGCTGGCCGACGAAGAAGGCCACATCGATTTCCTCGAGAGCCAGCTGCAGCTGCTCAACGCCATCGGCGTCGAGAAGTATGGCCAGCTCAATTCCGACAGCGCCGACAAAGCCGAATAAGGCTGCTGTCGCTCAAGCTTGAAGCCGGCTGCCTGTGGCGGCCGGCTTTTTGTTTGGGCCGCTGCTTTGATCTCTCCGTGATCCTCCCCCGCGTGGCGGGGGAGGATAAGCGCTAGCTCCGCGGCCCGGCCCGCATCGGCCCAACTTGCGGCTCTACCGTCCCGCGGTCGAGATCGGCCAGCCGATCCGCTGCCGCCGCAACGCCGTGCTTTGCCGCGAGGCCGTACCACTTCGCCGCCAGCGCTGGATCGGCCGGCACGCCGCGACCGTTCTGGTACGCGACGCCCAGGCCGAACTCGGCCGGCGGGAAATTCTCTGCCGCGGCTGCCTGGTAGAGCGTCACGGCGCGTGCCGGGTTCTCATCGACCCCATGCCCCCACAGCAGCAGGTCGGCCAGCAGCACATTGGCCGGGGTGAACGCGCCGGCCGCTTCCTCGAGCAGCGGCACGGCCTCGGCCGCACGTCCGCCGGCGATCAGCGTACGAGCATACCAGGCCTTGTTCTCGAGCGAAGCCGCGTCGAGGGCCGTGGCTTTCTCGCAGACCGGGATGGCGGTATCGGCATGGATCCGCTCGAGCTCGACGCCCGACACTTCGAAGCCGGTCTCGTAGCGGGTGGCGGCGATCAACCCGCAGGTCTGCTCGGCCCGCACCTCCGCCGCCCGGCTGGCGGCATAGTCGTTGCCCTGCGCTGCGGCGAGGTCGAACAGCTCGATGGCCCGGTTGAAATCCCGCGCCACCCCGCTGCCATCGGCATAGATGGCGCCCAGCGTCGATTGCCCATAGCTGGCCCCGGCATCGGCCGCCTGCTCGGCAAAGCTGCGCGCCGTCTCGAGATCGACCGGCACGCCCTCGCCATAGAGATAGGCCTGCGCCAGACCGACCGTACCGCCGATCTCGCCTTGGTCATGCGCGTAGGAATAGAGCTCGAAGGCGCGGTCGAAATCCCGCTCCACCCCGCGCCCGGTGCTGTAGAGCTGCCCGAGGTTAGCGCTCGCCAGCGCATACCCCTGGTCCGCCGCCATCTGGTAGTAGCGCGCCGCCTCGGCCGCGTCCTCGCTGACGCCCTGCCCGGTTTCGTAGAGATAGCCGAGATCGTTCTGCGAATAGGAATCGCCCAGTTCCGCGCCACGCTGGAACTGCTCGGCCGCCTTGACGAAGTCGACCTCGACACCCTGCCCGAACTCGTAGAGCTGACCGACCCCGTAGATGCCGACCACGTCGCCCTTATCGGCGCCCGTCTGGTACCAGAACATCGCCTGCGCGTAGTCGAGATCCACCCCGGCGCCACCATGGTAGAGATAGCCGAGGTTGCTGGCGCTGCGCGGCTCGCCCTGCTGGGCGGCCCGCATGTACCAGGAGGCGGCGATCAGGTTGTCTTCATCGAGGCCCCGCCCCAGATCGTAGGCAAAGCCGAGGCTCAGCTGCGCCGGCGCGAAGCCGGCTTCCGCCGCCGGCCGCAGCACCTCGAGGGCCCGCGCCTCGTCGGTCGTCCCCACATAGCCAAGATCGCCGAACAGCACATCGGCCAGCAATTGCCGCCCGAGCGGGCTGTCGCCGGCGACCGCCGTTTCCAATAATGGCAAGGCGGCGTCGGTCTGCCCGTCTGCAAGCAGCGCCCGCGCCAGCCACGCCTGGTTGGCCGCCACATCGGGCGCCGCTTTCACCGCTTCCTCGCAGGCCGGGATGGCAGTCGCGGGATCGATCCGGTTGAGCTCGCGCCCGAAGCCCTGATAGCCGGGCTCGTACTGCGACGATGCGGCCATGGCGCAGATCGATGCGGTCGGTGCGTCCTGCGCCAATGCGCTCGGCGGCAGCAGGGCTACGGCCAATGCCAGGGCGGGCAGGACGGGACGACCGACGACCTTGTTCTTGCTACGCAATGCCACGATCACCCCTGCCCCCTTCATCGTCCCGGTGAGCCTAGCGGAAGCTCTGCGCGCTCGTCGAGTGATACGGCGCCTCTAGCCGCGCCACTTCATCGGCGCTGAGCTTCACATCGAGCGCCCCCACGGCATCCTCGAGCTGCGTGAGCTTGGTGACGCCGACGATCGGCGCGCTGACCGGCTGCTTCTGCAGCACCCAGGCGAGGGCCACCTGCGCCATCTTCACCCCGCGTGCCGCCGCGATCTCGGCGACCGCCGCATTGATCGCCTGGTTCGCCGCTTCGTCCCTGAGATAGAGGGTCTTGCCGTAGATGTCGGTTTCCATCCGCTCGGTGCTCTCGCCCCACGGACGGGCCAGCCTTCCGCGCGCCAGCGGCGACCACGGAATGACGCCGATGCCCTGGTCGATGCAGACCGGCAGCATCTCACGCTCCTCTTCGCGCTCGATCAGGTTGAGCTGGTTCTGCATCGAAACGAAGCGGGCCCAGCCATGTTTGTCCGAGGTCATCAGCATCTTCAAAAATTGCCACGCCGCCATCGACGAAGCGCCGATGTAACGGGCCTTGCCGGCCCGAACCACGTCGTTGAGCGCCTCCAGCGTCTCCTCGATCGGCGTTGCCGGATCGAAGCGGTGGATCTGGTAGAGATCGACATAATCGGTGCCGAGCCGGCGCAGCGAGTTGTCGATTTCAGCAAGGATCGCCTTGCGGCTCAGCCCCTTGCCGTTCGGCCCCTGGCGCATCTCGCCATTGACCTTGGTGGCGATCACCAGCTCATCGCGCGGCGCCAGTTCGAGCAGCACCTTGCCGACGATCTCCTCGCTCGAGCCAAGCGAGTAGACATTGGCAGTGTCGTAGAAATTGATCCCCGCCTCCCACGCGGCGGTGAGGATCGGGCGGCTCGCCGCCTCGTCGAGCGTCCACTCGTGCGAGCCCTGCTTCGGCGCGCCGAAGGACATGCAGCCGAGGCAGATCCGGCTGACTTCGAGGCCGGTATGGCCGAGGCGGGTGTATTGCATGGTGGGCACTCCGTTGTTTGTGCACGAGTTTAGCAGTTGGGCAGGGGCTGCGGGCCAGGAAAAGTTGCAGACTTTTCCTTCCGATCTCGGGACAAAAGGAGGGCCTGGGCAAGTCCTGTGCGGAAATCCCGGCGGCGCATTGGCGCAAGACGCGCTGCTGCGTTAGTCTGCCGTCCACTGGGGGACGCGCAAAAATGCTGATCCGATCGCTCGCTGTGTTCGCGCTGCTGCTGACGCCAGTCGCTTCGCCGCTCACTGCCATCCGCCCCGCTGTGGCGCAAAGCCAGCAGATTGCTGTCGCCGAACTGATGCGGGCGACGGCGCTCGACGAGGTGTTCACCCAGTTCGGCGCCACCATTGCCGCCTCGGCGCGGGCGGAAGACATCTCCAGCGATGAGATTTTTCTGAAGCACTGGGAGGCCACCGCGAAGGCGGTGTTCGATGCCGGCGACCTGCATCGCCGCCTGCGCAAGGCGCTCGAGGGCAAGTTCTCGGCCGACGAACAGGCCGTGCTGGGGACGTTCTTCCACTCGAGCTTCGGCCAACGCATGACCGTGCTGGAGCGCGACGCCGCCCGGCTGGAGCCGGAGGCGCAGATCGCCGCCATCGCCGAGGGCCAGCAGTTGGTCGCCACCGCGTCGGTGATCCGCCAGACCCAGATCGAGGCGCTGATGGAGCTGGTCTCGGCCGAGATCTCGGCCGCCATGGTTGGCCAGTCGGTGCGGGCGCTGCTGCTCGGGCTGTCGGTGTCGCACCAGCAGGGCGAAGTCACGGTGCCCTGGCAGGAGATCGACACCCAGGTCGAAGCGATGATGCCGGGGCTGCTGGCCGATGTCGGCCGCACCCAGCGCGCCATGATGGCCTATGTCTATCGCGACCTGACCGACGCCGACCTCGACCGCTATATCGAGTTCCTCCGCACCCCGGCAGCGCAGAAATTCTACGCCGTCGCCGCCTACGCCGTAGGCCGCATCGTCGCCGACGGCATGTCGGCCTTCGGCGAAGCGTTCGCCGCCCGCATGCAGAGCGTGAACGTGTGAGGGGAGCGAGTAGCGAATAGTCGGTAGCGAATAGAGACGCTCACTTCCCTACTCGCTATTTGCTACTCTCTACTCGCTACTCGCTCATTCGTTCCGCCGCCCGCCATCGATCGGCGCCAGCACGTCGTCCATCTTCTCGATCACTGCCGTCATGTTGCTCTCGGGCGGATCGGGGGTGAACACCGGACGCGGCGTGCCAGAGGGGAAGGCGCCGAAGGTCTGGAAGAACTCGACCATGTCGTTGAGGATCGGCATGCGGAACCGCATCATCGCGCCGAGCGCGATCACCGGCTCGAGATGGCCGAAGCCCGGATAGTACTTCTCGGTGACCCAGATGCCCTGCTCGCGCAGCTTCTTGGCCAGCGCCTCGGAGTTCTGCACCCGAACGATCGGGTCGGAAGTGCCGCTGGCAAGGAAGATCGGCGGCGCATCGCTGGTGACGAGATTGATCGGCTGCGTGCCCTCGGGGCTCGGCGCCGGCCCGAAGGTGTCACGCACCTGGTCGTACTCGAACGGGTAGAAGTTGTAGGGCCCGGAAATCCCAGCAATCGCCCGGATCGGCATGGTGACGTCGTAGTCGCGGCGGAACGAGGAATCGAGCCCCAGCATCACCGCATTGTAGGCGCCCGCCGAATGACCGGCGACGAAGAAGCGGTTCGGATCGCCGTCATAGAGCGCGATATTGTCCTGGATCCAGCGCATCGCCTGCGCGCAATCCTCGAGGAAATCCGGGTACTTGACCTCCGGCCACAGCCGGTAATCGGCGATGACAGTAACGAACCCGGCAGCCGCCAGGGCCCGGCCGGCGAACTCGTACTCGAACTTGTCGCCCGCCCGCCAGCTGCCGCCATAGATGAACATCACCACGGGCGCGGTGCCGTCGATCTTTTCGGGGCGATAGATATCGAGCTTCTTGCGCTGCCCATCGGCATAGGGGATGTCGGCGACTTTCTTAACCCCCTGGTCCATCGCTTCGGCGATGTTGAACGGCGAGAAGATCGTCACCTGCGCCAGCGTCGGCAGCACCGAGGCAACGAGCAGCGACAAAGCAAGGGCGAACCGCAGGGCGGTGCTGAAAATCCTGGTCATTCGGGGGCCTGGTCAGTTCCGCAGTCAGGCCGACTGATGGCGGAGGAACCTGAAGATTTTGTGACCAGTTTTAGCGATGGCATCACGGCGAAAACACATCTGCTGGAGCGTGTGGCTCCCCCACCCTTGATCCCTCCCCACAAGGGGGAGGGAGACGACTGAAGCGTCGGCTAGCGCCTATCCCTCCCCCTTGTGGGGAGGGTAGCGAAGCAGGACTTGGGTTTGCCCAAGTCCGTAGCGCAGCTGGGTGGGGGAGCCGCGAACTCGATGCAGAACCTACGACTTCAGCCGATACCCCGTCCGGAACATCCAGCTGACGATCGCCAGACAGATGGCGAGAAAGCCGAGCGTTGCGGCGACGCTGATCGAAATGTCCACATCGGCGATGCCGTAAAAGGCCCAGCGAAAGCCGCTGATCAGGTAGACGACGGGGTTGAACAATGACACCGCCTGCCAGAACGGCGGCAGCACGCTGAGCGAATAGAACGTCCCGCCCAAAAAGGTCAGTGGTGTGATGATCAGCAGCGGCACGGTCTGCAGCTGCTCCATCCCCTTGGCCCAGATACCGATGATGAAGCCGACGAGGCTGAAGGTGATGGCGGTGAGCACCAGGAATGCCAGCATCCAGAACGGATGATCGATGCGGATCGGCACGAAGAACCATGCCGTCGCAAGCACCAGCACGCCGAGGATAATCGACTTGGTCGCCGCCGCGCCGACATAACCGACCACCGTTTCGAACGACGACACCGGGGCCGAAAGCAGCTCGTAAATGGTGCCGAGGAACTTCGGGAAATAGATGCCGAACGAGCCGTTGGCCACCGACTGGGTGAGGATCATCAGCATGATCAACCCGGGGAGGATGAAGGCGCCATAGCTGACGCCCTCAATCTCGGTGATACGCGAGCCGATGGCGGCGCCGAACACCACGAAATACAGCGACGTCGAGATCACCGGCGAGATCAGCGACTGCAACGGGGTGCGGAAGGTGCGCGCCATCTCGAACTTGTAGATGGCCTTGATCGCTTCGAGGTTCATGACGCGTCCCTCACCAGGCTGACGAAAATATCCTCGAGCGAGCTTTCGCTGGTCCTCAGATCGCGGAACCGGACGCCGGCGCTGCCGAGATCGGCGAGCAAGCCGCTGATGCCGCTCCGCTCGGCCTGCGCATCATAGGTGTAAACGAGGCTCTCGCCGTCGGCGGCGAGCTCCAGCGCATAGGGCTTCAGCGCCTCGGGCAGCGCCTCGAGCCGCTCCTGCAGCGTCAGGGTCAGCTGCTTCTTGCCAAGCTTGCGCATCAGCTCGGCCTTCTCTTCAACCAGCACCAGCTCGCCATGCTGGATGATGCCGATGCGGTCGGCCATCTCCTCGGCTTCAGCGATGTAATGCGTGGTGAGGATGATCGTCGTGCCGGCGGCGCGCAGGCGCCGGATCATCGCCCACATGTCCTTGCGCAGTTCGACATCAACGCCGGCAGTCGGCTCGTCGAGGAACAGCACTTCGGGCTCGTGGCTCAGCGCCTTGGCGATCATCACCCGGCGCTTCATGCCGCCCGAGAGCTGCATGATCTTGCTGTCCTTCTTGTCCCACAGGCTCAGCTCGCGCAGCACCTTCTCGATATGCTCTGGGTTCGGCTTCTTGCCGAACAGCCCGCGGCTGTGGCTGACCGTGGCCCACACCGTTTCGAAGGCGTCGGTGGTGAGTTCCTGCGGCACCAGCCCGATCATCTTGCGGGAGTTCCGATAATCGCGAACGATGTCGTGACCACCCACCGTCACGGTACCATCAGATGGCGTCACGATCCCGCAGACGATCGAGATCAAAGTGGTCTTCCCCGCCCCGTTCGGTCCGAGCAGCGCCAAAATCTCGCCGCGCTCGATCTCGAGGCTGACATGCTTCAGCGCCGCGAACCCCGACGCATAGGTCTTGGACAGGTCGGCAATGGTAATGACTGCATCCGGCATGTTCGCCCTCCCGAACTCCGTGAGCCCACCATATGCGACGCGCCGCAGCCGAGTTCAACGAACTGTGAGGTAACTTCGACCTCCCCTTATGGGCAGGCGAGCGTTCCGTCCCGCAAGACAGCGCGCGGCTGGTCGGTTAGCCTCGCTCCCGCTTTCCCTGACAAGGAGAACCAGATGTCCGCCGACGCCGCTCCGCCTCAGATGCCGTTCGCGGCCATGGAGGCCCGCTCGGTTGAGGAGCTGCCGAAAGACGCTGGCTGGCAGTTCGAACCGAAATGGGACGGCTTCCGCTGCATCGCGGTCAAGCAGGGCGACGCTGTGGCTTTGTTTGCGAAATCAGGCAAGCCGCTTGGTCGTTACTTTCCGGACATGGTCACATTGCTTGAAGCGTTGCCCGTCGACGACGTCGTGCTCGACGGCGAGCTGACCATTCCGGTCGACGGTCGCCTGAGTTTTGACGCGCTGCAGCAGCGGCTGCATCCCGCGGCGAGCCGGGTGAACAAGCTCGCTGTGGAGCATCCCGCCGTCTACGTGCTGTTCGATTTGCTGCTGGCGCCGCGCGCTAAGCCATTGGCCGCACTGCCGCTTTCCGAGCGGCGCCGCGAGCTCGAGCGCCTGTTTGCGACGATCGTACGTCCAGGCCTGCGTCTGTCGCCGGTGACGACGGATCGCGAGGAGGCTGCCTCGTGGCTTGCCGGAGCCGGTGGCGACGTCGATGGGGTGATCGCCAAGCGGTTGGATGCGCCCTATGCCGCGGGCGAGCGTCAGATGCTGAAGATCAAGCGGATCCGCACGGCGGATTGCGTGGTCGGCGGCTTTCGCTACGGCGCCGGCAGCAAGCTGGTGGGCTCGCTCCTGCTCGGCCTCTACGACGACGACGGCAAACTGCACCATGTCGGCTTCACCTCGGCGCTTGCCGCCGAGAACAAGGCCGAGCTGACGCGGCGGCTCGAGGCGTTGGCGGATGGCCGCGGCTTTACCGGCCGGGCGCCTGGCGGCCCGAGCCGCTGGTCGACGGAGCGGACCGAGCACTATGAGGCGCTGCGGCCCGAGCTGGTGGTGGAGGTGGCGTACGACCACGTGAGCGGCGAGCGTTTCCGGCACGGGACACGTCTGCTGCGCTGGCGTCCGGACAAGCGGCCGGATCAATGTCGGATGGAGCAGTTGGGTCGGTAGCACCTGTGAAGGTGCTGTCCGTCTTGCACCGTCGGCGCCCCTCGCGTCCCCTCGCCCCTCTGGGGAGAGGGCCAGGGTGAGGGGCGCCAAGCACGCCGGCCGGAGACCTGGCGTTTCGCCGAACGCTGCGATGCCACAAC
>NZ_LAJE02000051.1 GCF_000970465.2 Devosia insulae DS-56 | reverse complement strand
TTTCACGGTGGAGGAGCACCGAGAGTCCGGTGCATGGAACCAACATGCGACTGCCCTGCGGCTACGGGGTGCAGCCGTGAACGAGGGCAAGGTCAAACTCACGACATTGCTGCTCTGCCTGCTGCCCGGCGTCGGTTATCTGCTCGCGCTGTTCGGGCTGCCGCTGCTGCGCGTCGTCTATGGCAGCTTCACCAGCAATGAGGCCGGCGCAGCGGCGCTGACCCTCGATACCTGGGCACAACTGCTCGCCAATCCGGTGTTCACCGATGGGCTGTGGTTCTCGCTGTGGCTGGGCATCGCGCCGACCATCGTCAGCCTGATGATCAGCCTGCCGCTGTCGGCGCTGATGCAGGCCAACGAAAGCTCGCGGAACCTCTTCGGCACGCTCTACAAAATCCCGCTGGTGGTGCCCGGCATCGTCGCCGGGTTCCTCGTGCTGATCATCCTCGATCGCGGCGGCATGGCGACCCGGCTGCTCGCCCCATTCGGCATCGCCCTGCCGCGCCTCGTGCGCGACGAATGGGCCATCGGCGCCATCATCGCCTCGGCCTGGAAAACCGTGCCGTTCATGACGTTGATCATCGCCGGCGCCATGGCCTCGATCAACAAGGACATCCTCGCCGCCGCGCGCACCCTCGGAGCCGGGCGGCTCACCATCATCGCCCGCATCCAGCTGCCGCTGGCTCAGCCCGGCATCACTGCCGCGGTGCTGCTGAGCTTTATCGGTTCGCTCGGCTCCTACGTCATCCCGAGCCTGCTGGGCCCGACCTACCCGCTGCCGCTCAGCGTCCACATGTTCGACGAAGGCTTCAAGAAGGGGAACTGGCCGATGGTCTACGCCATGGGGACGCTCTTGAGCGTCATGGCGATCGCCGTGCTGCTCGCCTACTACGCCATCATCGGCTCGCTCGGCCGCAGCAAAGCGGCAAAGGGCTGACACCATGGCGACCAACCGCACCAAGCGTTCGCAGGCGCTCGTCGGCTTCGGCCTTTATGCCTACCTGGCGCTGACACTGTTCTTCCCGGTCGCCATCGTCGCGCTCTGGGCCTTTTATGACCCGGCTGTCGGCTGGTTTCCGCCCGATATCTTCCCGCGCTCGTTCTCACTCTCGGCCTGGGCGGAAGTGCTGGCCGATCGTCACGTGCTGCCGGCGGCGCTGCTCAGCCTGTTCGTCTCGGCTGTAGTGACGGTGCTCACCGGCGCCCTGGCCTTTCCGACCGCCTGGGCGCTGGCGCAGTTTCCGTTCCGGCTGAAGCGCTTCGTCGAGATCTTCATCCTCGCGCCGGTGATCGTCCCCGGCATCGTCGTCGCCGTCAGCCTCGGCGAGATCTTCTTTCGCTTCGGCCTCGCCGGCACCGTGGCCGGGGTCATCCTGGTGCAGCTGGTCGGCACCCTGCCCTTCATGATCCGCATCCTTACCGCGACGCTCGAGGGCATCCCGAACGAGCTGATCTTCGCCGCCCGTACCCTCGGCGCTTCGCCCTTCGTCGCCGTCACCCGCATCGCCCTGCCGCTCGCCTGGCCGGGCTTTGCCGCCGGTGGCCTCCTCACCTTCATCGCCTCGTTCGAGGAGTTCGAGAAAAGCTTCATGGTCGGGGCGCCCAAGGTGCGCACCCTTGCCGTGCAGCTCTGGAGCTATCTCGGCGGCGAGGTGCTGGTGCTGCCGACCGCCGCCGTCGTCACCTTCATCCTCCTCACCCCGATGCTGGTCATCTTCGTCATCGCCGAACGCCTCGGCAAGGACGACGTCATGGCCGCCGGCCTCGGCAAACTCTAGCCCTCTCGGAGCCTCAAATGCCCAACCCCTTCCTCGCCAAAGATGTCGGCTTCATCCGCCTCTGCGGCCACCGCGGCCACAATCTCACGGCGCCCGAAAACACCGTTGCCGCCTTCCGGGCGGCGCATGAGCTCGGCGCCACCAGCCTCGAGATCGACACCGTGCTCAGCGCCGACCAGCAGATCGTCGTGCTGCACGACCTGCTGCTCGACCGCACGACCAATGGCAGCGGCGCGGCACGGGAGATGACCGCCGCCGACATCGCCGCGCTCGATGCCGGCTCCTGGTTCGACCCGAACTTTGCCGGCACCCGCGTGCCGACCCTCGCCGAGACCATCGCTTTGGCGCATGAGCTCGACCTGGTGCTCGAGGTGGAGATCAAGGAGAAGGTCGACCTCGAAGCCTATTACGAGGCGCTGGCCCTGGTCCTCGCCAACCCTGCCGACCGCGAGCGGGTGATGATGATCTCCTTCGACCATGCCAGCCTCAAGGCAGTGAAGGCGCGCATCCCGGGGCTGCGCACCGGCGGCATCGTGCACGAGCAATTCCCCGATCCGGTCGCCGTCGCCCGGATGTCGGATCTCGATGAACTCTGCATCGATCTCGACGTCTTCGACCCCGCCGATGCCACGGCGCTACACCAGGCAGGCATCAGCATCCGCTGCCACGCCTATAAGCCGCGCACCTGGGAGATGGCCCGCCGCGCCGGCCTCGGCTGGGACGACACCCTGCCGGCCTGGCTCCGGTCCGGCCTCATCGACACCCTCTCGGGCGACGATGTCGGCTGGCTGCGCGACTTCCTCGCCAAGGCTGTCAGCTGAGCTTTCGCCCGCGAACAGGACTGTCACGATACTGTCGTGCAACTGTCACACACCACTGGGAATGTCCGGCGAGGCGACAGACGAGAAGGTTGATCGATGGCTGAGCACGCAGCGACTTCGCTGGCATCAAGCGCCGACCCGGCGGAGGTGGCCCGCATCGCCGACGCCATCGACCTCGGCGACCGATCGTCGATCTCGGTCTATGGCGAGCGGGCGCAACAGGCGGTCACCGAATACTCCGACCGCATCCTCGCCCAGGTGCGCAACAAGGATGTCGGGCAGGCCGGAAAACTCCTCACCGACATCCTGCTCAAGGCCAAGAACCTCGATCCGGCTTCGCTGAAAGAGCAAGGGTTCCTTGGCGGCCTGTTCGGCTCGGCCCGGGCCCGGCTCGAAAAGTTCAAGGCGCAGTTCGAGGATGTCGCCGGCCAGATCGACCGCATCGGGCTCGAACTCGACCGCCACAAGGATACGTTGCGCCGCGACATCGCGGTGCTCGACACCCTGCACGACGAGACCCGCGGCTCGATCCTCCGGCTCGACAGCTTCATTGCGGCCGGCAAGAGCTTCGCCGAGAAATTCCGCGCCATCGAACTGCCGCGGCTCAAGGCGGCGGCCGAGGTTGGTGCCTCGGGCGGCGCCGGGGACCTGTTGGCGGCGCAGGCCTACCAGGATAGCGCGCAGGCACTCGACCGGCTGGAAAAGCGCGTGTTCTACCTGCAGCAGGCGCGTCAGCTCGGCATCCAGCAATTGCCGCAGATCCGCATCGTCCAGGCCGGCGACGAGACGCTGATCGAGAACCTGCAGGCAACCTCAGCACTGACCGTTCCGGCCTGGAAGCAGAAGATGGTGATCCTGCTCGGGCTCACGCAGCAGAAGTCGGCGCTGGACATGCAGAAGACCGTCACCGACGCCACCAACAAGATGATCCGCGAAGCGTCGCAGATGATGAAGGACCAGGCCATCGCCATCGAGGAGCAGTCGCAGCGCGGCATCATCGATATCGAGACGCTGGCCCAGGCCAACCGGGACCTGATCGACACCATTGAGACCGTGGTCAAGGTGCAGGAGCAGGGCCGCACGAAGCGGGCCGCAGCCGAACAGCAGATGGAGCAGATGACGGTCGCGCTCAAGCAGACGCTGGCTGGCGCCTGAGCCATGCCGGTGCTGAGAGCTCTCGGTGTGGTGGTCGTGGCGCTCGCCGCCCTCGCACTTGCCGCCTGCGATCGCGAGTCGGCCAAAAGCTTCAGCTTCGTTGCCGGCTCCGAGAACACCGTGCTGCAGCCGATCGTCGAGGCGTTCTGCAAACAGCGGAACACCACCTGCACGTTCAGCTATGAGGGCTCGCTCGATATCGGCCTCGCGCTGCAAAGCGCCGACGGCGTCGCAGCGGACGCGGTGTGGCCGGCCTCCAGCGTCTGGATCGACCTGTTCGACACCGGCCGCAAGGTCAAAGACCTGACCTCGATCGCCCAGATGCCGGTAATCCTCGGGGTGCGCAAGTCGAAGGCCGAGGAGCTGGGCTGGATCGGCAAGGACGTGCTGATGGCCGATATCCTTGCCGCAGTGCAGCAGAAGCGCCTCAGCTTCCTGATGACCTCGGCGACCCAATCCAACTCCGGCGCCAGCGCTTACCTCGCCATGCTGTCGAGCGCGCTCGGCGGCAAGACGGTGATCGAACCGGGCGATCTCGACGATTCCACCGTGCGCGGCACCGTGCAGGCGCTGCTGCAGGGGGTGACACGATCCTCCGGCTCATCGGGGTGGCTCGCCGACCTCTATGTCGAGGCAGCCAAGTCCGGCTCCGGCTACGATGCGATGTGGAACTATGAGGCGGTGCTCAAGGAGACCAACGACAAGCTGAAGCCGCTGAACCAGGAGCCGCTCTACGCCATCTATCCCGCCGATGGCGTCGCGGTAGCGGATTCGCCGCTCGGCTTCATCGATCGGGGCACGGGACCTGAGACCGAAAAGTTCTTCACCGAGCTCGTCGCCTACCTGCAATCCGCCGAGGTGCAGAAGCAGATCGCCGCCACCGGCCGGCGCCTGCCGTTCTCGTCGGACGCCATCGCCGCAACGCCCGAGCCTGACTGGAACTTCGATCCGACCCGCATCGTGACCGCCATCCGGTTGCCGGAGCCGGCGGTGATCCGCCAGGCGCTCGACCTCTATCAGGTGGCGCTGCGCAAGCCCTCGTTGAGTGCGCTCTGCCTCGATTTCTCCGGCTCGATGCAGGGCGAGGGCGAACAGCAGCTACAGGCCGCCATGCGCTTCCTCCTCACCCCGGAACAGGCGAGCCAGGTGCTGGTGCAGTGGTCGCCCGAGGACCGCATCATCGTCCTGCCGTTTGATGGCCGGGTGCGCAGCGGCTTCGAGGCCACCGGCGATGCCGAGGCGCAGGCGGCGCTGCTCGCCGAAGTCGCCAACGAACAGGCCGATGGCGGCACCGACATGTATTCCTGCGCCGCCGATGCACTCACCAGGATCGCCGCCGCACCGGATCGCGACGACCACCTGCCGGCGATCCTGATCCTCACCGATGGCCGCAGCGAGGGCGATGCCCTGGGCTTCCTCGAGCAGTGGCGGCGCATCGAGCCGCATGTGCCGGTCTTCGGCATCACCTTCGGCGACGCCGACAAGACGCAACTCGATACGCTCGCCGCCGCCACTTCGGCGCGGGTGTTCGATGGGCGCGGCGACCTCGCCGGCGCCTTCCGCGCCGCCCGCGGTTACAACTGATCATGCTGCGCTGGTTCGGTAACGACCTGAACTGGATCGTCGCGGGGCTCGTCGCTGCCGCGTTGGTCGCCGGATTGAGCATCCTCGGCGGCGTGCCGTTCCTCATCGCCGTGATCATCGGCGGCCTGGTGTTTGCCGGGCTGGTGTTCCTGTTGACGCCGCGGCAGCTGTTCGACGGGGTCGACGAGAAAACCATTGGCAAGGGCCAGCTCGCCTATGCCCGCGACCTGCTCATCGAGGCCGCCGCGCCGCGGCAGCAGCTCGAACTGGCCGCCGAAGCGATCGACGATCCCGAGGTGCGATTGCGCGCCCGGCATCTGGCCGAGATTTCCGCCGATGTGGTCGGCAAGGTCGAGGCCAACCCGGCTAGCGCCACCGCCGTCCGGCGCTTTCTCAGCTACTACCTGCCGCGCGCCGCCGAGATTGCCGACGGCTACCGGCTGCTGGAGCAGAAGCGCAACCCCGATACCCAGCGGCTCACCGAGATCAATGCGGTGATGATCAAGCTCGAGGACGCCTTCGTGCACTATGCCGATGGTCTGGTCGATGCCGAACTCGGCACCCTCGATGTCGATCTCAAGCTCATCCAGGCTTCACTCAAAGAGGATCTCGGACGCTGATGGCCATCTCGCGGCGCGCCTTTGGATTGGGATTGCTCGGCCTCGGGGTGGCCGGCACCGGCGGCTACCTGGCGCTGCGCGACCGGCCGGAACTGCAGGGCCTGCTCGGCAACCGCACTGAGCTGTTCGGTTTTATCGGCGGCGAGAAGGAAGCCTTCCTCGCCGACCCGGACGTGGCCCGCGTCGTCGACGGCTACGGCCTCGAACTCGACGTCCGGGTCGCCGGCTCGGTCGAAATGGTGCGCGAGCCGGCACTGCTATCGCAGAACCCGCAATTCCTCTGGCCGTCCTCGTCGATCATGGTCGACATGGCGCGCCAGAACGGCATCAAGATCCGCCGTGACGATGTCGTGCTCAATTCGCCGATCGTCGTCTACACCTGGGGGCCGGTGGTTGCCGGGTTGATCAAGACCGGGCTCGTCACCTCCACCATGGAAGGCATCCAGCAGCTCGACCTCAAGGCGCTGCTCGATGCCATCCTCGAGGGCGCCGATTGGTCGGCGCTCGGGGTCGACGCGCTCTATGGCCGCTCGCGCATCGTCTCGACCGACCCGAGCCGCTCCAATTCCGGCTTCATGTTCGCCGGCCTGGTGCTGAGCCTCTTGTCCGGCGATGTACCCAATGCCACGGCCCTCACCGAGTTTGGCGACAAGGCGCAAGCCATCTTCCGCAATATGGGGCTGAAGTCGTCCTCGTCAGGCAAGCTGTTCGAGCAATATCTGGCGGGAGGGCTCGGCGCCGCGCCGATGATCGTCGGCTACGAGAACCAACTGGTCGAGTGGATCCTCGCCGATCCCCAGCGCTGGGCCCGCATCCAGGCGAGCACCTCGGCCCACCCGGCGGTGCTCTATCCCCGGCCCACCGTGTTCTCGGCGCATCCGCTGATCACCATCGATCCGGCCGCCGATCGGCTGCTCGAAGCTCTGACTACCCCCAAGCTGCAGGAGCTGGCCTGGACCCGGCATGGTTTTCGCGGGCCCCTCGGCACCGTCACCGGCAGCGTCGAGAGCGCTGTCGGCGGACTGCTGCCGGCGGAAATCTCGTCCGTGCTGCCGATGCCCGCCGCCGATGTCATGCTGTCGCTGGTCAGTAAGGTCAGCGCCTAGCCCGAGGAAAGCGGCAGACTTCGCGCCGGTTCATTGGTTGGCGCCGCTGAAATCGGCAACCAGACCACGGGCGCCCGGCACGATCACCACGCTGTCGCTGCCGCAATCGAAGAACTTCGCCATCGCTCCGAGGCCCCGCGCCACCCCGTTGGCCTGTTCAGCGGCGGCATCCACGATGGCGACAACGCAGCCCGGCGCATCGCGCAGCCCCACCTTGCTGACCACCAGCGCTTCGGCGCTGCGGCCATCGACGTCGATCAGGAAGCGGAGCACCGCCGCCTGGACCCCGTCTTCGTCCTCCAGCCATTCCACCGTTTTGCCGACGCTGTTGAAGGCTGAGAAGGTCTCGAACACCTCGTTGCGCACGCCGAAATCGACGTCCATCCGCGCATCGCCTTCCGACACGAAGACGTCGAACCCGCCATGCCCCGGGCAGCGGAGGTCCGCGCCACCCGCTTCCTCGTAGACCTTCAGCACCTCGCAGGCGTCGAGGTCGAGCGGCGTGTAGCTGCTCTGCGCCAACGCCGGTGCAGCAGTAAGGGCGATGACGGCAAACAGGACGCTGACCAATAGTGGGCGCACGGCGATTCTCCTCTGCTGACCCGCGAGTGTCAGCTGCCGGTGCGGAAAATGTAAGGCCCCGGCGAGGGGGTTGGTGCTGCGCCGATTATCGCCGGCCATCAACGCCACCTGAGCCAAACAGAAGCCGAACTCGAACGCCAGCGGCCCTCCGTCTCTACATCGCGCAAGACCAATTGCCGGCAATGCCGCGCCGTAACTGGGCTGTTGGCTGGACGCCACACTGCAATAACTGCGTGGCGCACTTTTCGACTGGCACGACCATAGACCACGGTGTAGTGGTATTGCTGAAGGACGGCATCGGTTCGCCACCTATGCTCAACGTCTACTTGCTGTATCTGCTACTTTGTCTTCAGAACTTATGGATGCATCACGCCGCCGAACCGGGATTTCGGCGGATCGGGAGGGGGCAGTGGATAAACTTGCGACGACCCAGGTGATCTGGGCGGAAACCATGCATCTGCGGGTTCCCGAGGGCGGCGACGCCTCTACGCTGAGCACCCTGCGGCGCCACATTGCCGCGGTGGCAGGCGACGTCCCGGGGACGTTCAACCGGTTCGAGGCGCTACCTGCGCAGGACGACCCCGGCCACGGCGCCGACGTGCGCGACAGCGCCGCGGCAGCCGAGGCGCCAGTGGCCGAAGACCTGAAGGGCCATCGCCTGATCCTGTGGCCGAGCGCCGACGGCAAGACGCTGGACACCACCCAGCTCGCCCCGCCCGCGCCGTGGACCACTGCCGCACCGGGGGACCTGATCGGCCGCTTCCGGGTCGCCGAGGGTGGCGCCGAGATCTCGGCCTTCAAGCAACTTGCTTCCATCGGCGAGCCGCGCTTCGTTTCCCTCGTTTCGGGCACCGGACTGCCGTCCGGAACGGGGGTCTATGCCCCGCGCGCCGCACAACGTCCCCTGGTTTCGAAGCGTGCCGAGGGCTGGGGGATCCTGCTTGCCGTGGTGGCAATCGTGCTGTTCGCCTTCGCCTGCCTGTGGTCGCTCAGCGTCGGCACCGTAAGCAGAGGAACCGAGACGGCCTTCGTCGCCCAGGTCCCCACCGGTTGCGAAACAGGTATCAACCCGCAGGATACCCGCAGCCTCTATATTGCGCCCAGTGCCTGGTTGCCGACCGCCGAGGGGCAGTCGCAATGCCAGGAGAAGTGGCAGGCCGCACTGTCGGCAACGCTCTCGACCCCAAACCAGGACTGGTGGGCCGGCGTCAGGAGCTGGCTCGCCGGCCTGACTGTTTCGGACCAGGGGCGAACCTTGTCGCTGTTCCTTCCCACCTTGCTGACCATGGCGGCCATTGCCGTGCTGTCGATTTCGGCCGGCATCGGCGTCGTCGGCCGGCCGCTTGGCCTGTTGATCGATAAGCGCAATCGCATGAGCCTGACGCGGGCCCAGTTTGCGCTCTGGCTGATCATCATCATGGGCGGGCTGACCAGCATCGCCCTGTTCAATGCGGGTTTCTGGGGCGGCGACCTCAACCGCGTGCAGGCGGGGCTGGCACACCTCAACACCACTGCCGGGGCCGATCAGCAGTTCGATACCTGGAAGGCCAACCTCGGCCGGCTGCTGGATTTCGTTCCGACAATGGACGCCGCGCTCTGGGCCCTTATCGGCATCACTGCCGGCACCACGGTGCTGTCGAGCCTGCTGATGGAACCCGGCAAGGGCGGCGCCTCACCCGGCGGCGGCCCGATGGTGCCCGAACGCCGCACCATCGTCCTCACCAAATCCGAGCCCAGCCAGGCCAAGCTCTCCGACATGGTGTTCGGCGAAACCGAGGACAGCGAGGGCGTGGTCGATTCCAGCCGGGTCCAGGCCATCGCCATTACCGGCTTCCTCGCCGCCATCTATGTCGGCCTCATCTTCGAAGCCGTGCGCGGCATTGGTGGCCTCACGGCGTCTGGAGCCGTCGGCAGCGGCACCCAGGTCTTCGCCCAGATGCCGCCGGCCGGCACCACCTTCCTGCTGCTGCTCGCCGCCAGCCACGGCGCCCTGCTGGGCGGCAAGCTGCTCGGCGCCTATCGCAGCCCGGGCTGACGCACGCGAGACAAGTGAACGGCGACATAGCGGAGAACCCGGATTCTCGGCGATTTCCGGGCGATGCGGCTCAGTGCCGGACAAGCATCTACATTGAATTCATTTGATTTCATCCGACGGGCCGATCGCCATCGACAGTCCTTGCGGTTAACATTTTTGCTTGCACCCCGATTTTCGGCATGCAACAAAATAATCAGCAGCGGCTGACCTGACGCATCTTTGCCACAATTTCAAAAGTGGTAGACGATGAGCAGTATCGCCTTGCGCGACATGGATATGTCACTCTGATAGAAATGTAACTATCGCGAACACTTGCACAAGGTGTGTCGATGGCTTCCGCTCTTATCGTGCCCGGCGTCCAGGTAAAGTTTGAATTCGAGCCCGCCCCAGTGCTCCCGGGCGCGACAGGCATACTCGGCGTCGTCGGGGTCACCGACTTCGGCCCGCTGACCCCGACGCCCGTCGGATCATTCTCCGAGTTCCTCGATATCTTCGGTCCCGGCAGCGCCTTCTCGATGCCCGAAGTGCGCACCGCCTTCATCAACGGCGTCAAGGAAGTGGTGGTGGCGCGCCTCGCGCCCGGCGCCGGCACCAAAGCCAGCCTACTGCTTCGAGACGACGAAAAGGACGATATCGCCATCCTCGAGGCGCGCGCCGAAGGCACCTGGGGCAAGGACCTGTCTGCCAGGATCGAGCAGGTGCGCACGCTCGACGGCAGCGGTGTGAAGCACGTCAACCTCACCTTGCTGCGCAACGGCGAAGTGATCGAGACGCTCAGCAACCTGGTGATGGACGAGACCAGCCCCAGCTATCTGTTCGACCAGATCAACTTCACCTCGAGAGCCATCGTCGCCTACGATCCGGTGCTGGCGAAATCGCTGCCCGAGGACGTGCAACAGACCGACCTGGCCGAGAGCGACCTGCGCCGTGCCGCGGCCAAGCTGCGATCGGGCGGCAGCGATGTTCTGCTGATCGAGGCCAAAAAGCCCGGTCGCCCGGGAAACAACCTGAGCGTCGCAGTGCGCGACGGTCGCTACGGCGTTGAGCATGCGGGCCTCGACATCAGTGCCAAGGCCGCCGGAAGCGCCGGGGCCGCGATCAGCTTTTCGGTGGAGAACAACGCCGGCAACGAAACCAAGCTCACGGTTTTCGGCGCCGGAGACCCGGTGATCTACACGACGACCGCTGGCGTCGACGACCTGCTGCAGAAAGCGGCGGTCAACCCTGACGTCGTCATCCGCAAGCTGCGCGACGCTCCTCTCGATGCCAAGGCCAAAACCAACCTCACCCGTCGCGTCGCCATCGACGTGATGGCCGACGGCAAGGCCACCGTGGTCTACCCGGATCAGTCTGGTCCCGATCTGGCCAAGCTCGACGATATCGAAAAGCTCAAGGATCCGCTGGTCGAGTTCAAGAAGGCCGAGAATGCGACCAACCTGCCGGACAATACCGGCGGCGTGCCGCTGACCGGCGGCCGGCCGATCGGCCAGGCCCTCGCTCTCAGCAATGGCGGCCAGGATCTGCTGGAACTGCAGCGGCGCGAGAATATTCCGCAGGTTGCCGCCGGCGATAAGATCGCGGTCGAACTGAAGCGAGGCAAGTCCAGCGTCGACGGCACGACGCCGGTGGTCAACCTCGCGGTCTTCCTCAACGGGCAACCGGTCGAATCCTTTGCCGACCTGACCATGGATCCCGACGATCCAAACTACCTGCCCGCGGCACTGCAGGGCTCACGCTTCCTCAGCGCGGTCGACCTGTTCGTGCGCAGCAAGCTCACCTCGATGCCGTCGAACAGCGGGCGGGCCCAACCGTTCAATGGCGGCACCTCGCCATCGGTCAACGACTACCAGGGAGCGCTCGAACGGCTCGAGAGCGCCGAGGAAGTCGACCTGGTGATCGCCTCGGTGGCGGGACAACTGAGCGACCCGGATATCGTCGCCGTGCACCAGCTGGTGCAGGCCCATTGCACCAAGATGGTCGGCCAGGTCCGCAACCGGATCGGACTCGGTTCGGTCGCCAGATCCGCATCGGGCGCGGCGGCCGGTACGCGCGTCCCCGCCATCCTCAGCCACGCCGACCTGGTCCGCAGCAATGATTTCGTGCTGACCGCGCCCGCTGGCTCGGAGGCGGCAGTGGCGGGGCTGCTGAGCCTGCAGGACTACTTCCAGTCACCCACCTTCAAGAACGTCGCCGCGCTCGGCGTGCCGCCCGGCGACTATTCGGATGCCGAGCTCAACCGGCTCGTCGCCGGCAATGTGCTGGTCGTCAACCAGAAGCGGCGGCTGGGCACCATCGTGATCAAGGGCGTGCTGACCGGCGGCCGGCAGATCAACGTGCAGCGCACGGCGAACAAGGCGGTGCGCGACGTCAAGGCGATCGCCGACGTCTATATCGGCCTGCTCAATAACGAGGGCAACCGTAACGCCTTGCGCCAGCAGATCATCGCCATGTTCCTGCAGATGACCAGGGATGGCGCACTGGTGCCGAGCACCGACGGCAAGGATCCACCCTTCAAGGTGGATGTGCATTCCACCCAGGCCGATTTCGCCAATGGCATCGTCCGCGTCGATATCGCCATCCGGCCGGTCCGGGCCATCGACTACGTCTACGCCACGATCCTCGTGCAGAACTGACGCCGGTTCTGACGCGTGAGTAATTCGGAGAGCAGGGCATGGCACAGGTCTACACTGCGTTCGCCTCGGAAGTGAAAGTGAACGAGGAGACGATCGCCGGTCTTCAGACCATCGAATATGCGGTCGAGCGCAACCGCACCAATGTCGGGGCGGTCGGCACCGACGAACGCGTGGCGGTGTATTTCGGGCTGCGCGTGGTGACCGGGTCGCTGGCGGTGGCGTCGGTGAACGCCACCCTCGACAAGCTGCTGGCCAGCGGCGAAAAATTCTCCATCAGCGCCACGCTCCGGCATGGTCCGGATGCACGCTCGGTGACGTTCGACGACTGCTACGCCGAGACCAAGGCCTTCGACATGGGCGCCGGGGCCCATGGCCGCACCGTCTACGGCTTCAGCGCGACCCGCGTCCGCGAGGAGTGATCGGTGGCCGCTCGCGTCGACATCCGTCAGATGCAGGTGCGCGACGGCGACCTTACTCTGCCATTCACCGCCGATGCCGGCGCCGGAACAGCGGTGCTCGATCCGCTGGGCCAGCCGTCGAAGCTGCGCACCGTGCGCTGGGGCGAAAAATGCCGCCTCGCCCGCTACGCCGATGCCGACCCGGCCTTCCTCGAAGCCCAGTTCCTGGCGCTCTGCAGCGATGGAGGCCCAGCCGATGCGGTACGCCGCCCAGCGCTTGTCGCCCTCGCGCTGTGGCTGCAAGGCACGGCCGCGCCTCCCTTGCCGCTCGATCCGACCGGGCTGGGCGAAGTGACGCTCGGGCTCTGCCGGACCCTCGGCATCACCCCGGTGCAACTGGGTGAAATGGCAGTTCCTGAGGTCGAAGCGCTGTGGCTTGCCCTCGGCCAGTCGGACACGGCTGCCACGACCACCGACGCCGATCCGGTCGCGGACGGCATGACCCGCATCGTGATCGAGCCGGACCCAAGGCCGGCGACGGACGACGTTGCGGAACGACCACCCGAGACCATGCCGCACGGAGATAAAGCAGTGGATCGACCCGTGCCGCGGTCGGCGCAAGGACAGCCGCAGCCGGCAAACGGGCAAGCTCCACGCCATACCGAGGACGCTGCGCCAATAGCGCCACGCACAGCATCCGCCTCGCCGGCGCCGGCTGTGCCACCCGCCTCCGCCCCGGGAAGCGACACACCACTGAGGGTTGTGCGAAATGCTGCTACCGCGGCCTCTCCCGGTCGGCTCGGCAACCGGTCCGCTCGGCGCGGTCCGCCCCCACGCTTCCGTATCGAAACTCCATCGCCGTCGGCGCCGGCTCCATCGGCAACGATCGAGACTGGACCCACACCCGTCGCGACGCCCGCCGTACCTGTGCAACGGCGGCGCATCGCCCCCGCCGCCTCGCCTGCCGGCGCCACGCGTTCCACCATTCCGTCCGCCGACGGCGCGCGAGCGCCCGCTCCGGCAGCCGTCTCGATCGTCGCAACCGCCGCGCCGGATGGCGGCGAAGGCGCCGCGATTGCCCTGGCGGGGCAGTTGGACACGCTGATCGAGATCGTCGCCCGCGCTGCCAACCACCGAAGTGCCGCGCCGCCCGATCCCGACACGTCGTTCGAGTCCTTCGGCGACCGGCTGGCCGAGGCGGTCAACGAGCTCGGCCTCACGGGGGCGGAGTGATGGCCACGCCAATGCTTGATGGCATCGAGCTCAAGGCCGTGCAGGTCATCCGGCAGGAGATCGAGCAGGATTATCGCCGCCACCGGATCGCCGGGCTCGATGGCACCGTGCACCAGCATATTGGCCGCCGCTCGCATCGCGTTACCCTCGCCGGTGTACTGCTGACCGCGACGGCCACCGACGACCTCGCCGCGCTGCAAAAGAAGGCGGCGGCCGGCGACGAGGTGACGTTCACCGCCGACATCGCCACCGCGCTCGACATCGATCGCATGGTCATCGAGGCATTCGCCGCCGAGCAGGCCGTCGGGGTCAACGGCCAGACGGCCTATGCGATCGTCCTCGCCGAGAGCCCGCCGCTGCCGCCACCGGCGGAAGTCAGCGCATTCGGCGGGCTCGGCGATTTCGGCCTCGGCGAGCTCGGCTTCGACCCGGGCGCCCTCGGCGACCTGGTGTCCGATATCGCCGACCAGGCCGGCAGCGTGATGGAACTGGCAGCCGCTGCGATGGGCGCCATCGACAGCCTGACGGCGATGGCAGATCTCGGCAGTCTCGGCGACGTGGCCAAGCCCGTGGCGGACGCGCTTGGGGAGGTCGGCAAGCTCGACGACACCGTGGCCTCGGTGCGGGCCGCCGCTGCAAAGCTGCTCGGTTGAGGCATGGCCATGACCTCCCTGCTCCGCCCCGCCTACCAACTGACAATCGCCGAGCAGCGCTGGACCCAGCAGGTCATCAGCATCGACCTGATGCTGGCTGCGGCCCCCAGGTTCGATCGCCTTACCGTTACGCTGCCGGCCGGCGCGCCGCTCGAGGCTGCGCCCGAAGACCCGATCCAGCTCAGCCTCGATGGCGGGGAAGGCGCTGAACTGGTCTTTACCGGCATCGTCTCCGGCATTCGCCGCGGGCTCGACCGGATCACCGTCAGCGGCATGGGCGTCCTCGGCCAGTTGGCGCGCCATCGCCCGGCCGCAACCTTCGAAAATCTCAGCGCCGGCACGGTGATCCGCAACCTCGCCGACGACGCCGGCCTCGCCACCGGCAACATCGTCGATGGCGTGATGCTGCGCTATTACGCGGCCGATCCGTCGCGCAACGCGACCGAACACGCAACGCGGCTTGCCGCCTGGTCCGGCGCAATGCTGGCGGCGGCGCCCGAGGGTGACCTCACGGCGACCATCATCGACGCGACCCAAGCCGACATTGCCTTGCGTTACGGGCGCGAACTCACCCGCTTCTGGCTCGACGAAAGCCCGGCGCCGCACCAGGTCACCGTCACCGGCGAAAGCGGTGTGGGCGATGCCGCGTCCGAGGACGCGCTGCGCCCCACCACCGACTTCTTCGGCGGCAACCGTCCGCAAGGCCCCGGTGCGGGGACCCAGTGGGAATGGGAGCCGGCCCTCCGTACGGTCGAGGCCAGTGCCACCGCCAGTGCCGCCCGGCGACGCATGCTCGCCGCCACCCAGGGCAGCGGCCGGCTCGAAGCCTTCCTCGTGCCGCGCCTGCGCCCTGGTGCGGTGATCGAGGTACAGGACCTGCCGGATGGCCTGGCGAGCGGACCCTACTGGCTGGACACGGTGCGCCATCGCATCGGCCCCGCCGGCGCATCGACCACCGCCCGGCTGATGCGGGGCGGTGACAGCTTCGATCCGCTGGCCCTGCTCGGCTCGCTCGGCGCTGCATTGGGAGGGCTGCTGTAACATGCAGGAACTCGTCCAGTCGCTGCGCCGGATCGCTCGCTACGAAGCGATGCAGAACAACCCGGCCTGCCTCGGCGTGGTCACCTCGGTGCAGGGCGGCACCGACGACCATAGCTGCACCGTGGAGCTGCGCGAATCCGGCGTCGTGCTGCCGAACGTGCCGATCGCCGTCCCCTTCATGGGCTTTGCGGCGCTTCCCGCGCAGGGTGACCTGGTGATCGTGCAGTTCCTCGGCGGGGACCTCCATGCGCCGGTGGTGGTGGGCCGGCTTTACAACCAGAAGCTGAAGCCGCCGGATAACGAACCCGGAGTGGTCGTCACCCAGTTGCCGCCCGACGCCGAGCCCGACCGGCGGATGGAGCTTCGGGTGAAGACGCCCGGCGACGGCTCGCGCGAGCTGACGCTCGTGCTCGACGGCGAAGTGCGGGTGGCGATTACCGTGATGAACGAAGGCATCCGGCTCGAGACCGGAGCGCTCAAGGTCGACCTGCAGCAGACCGGCGCCTCGGACGGCGTGATCACCGTCTCAGCGGGGGACGCCAAGCTGACCATGAAGCAGGCCGGAGACGTGAGCATCGAGACACCCGGCAAGCTCACGCTCAAGGCATCGAGCGTCGAGATCTCCGGCGACACCGCCGTCAAGATCGCCGGCCAGATGATCGACCTCAACTGACGGAGACCTATGGTGGGACAGCCCGCAGCCAAAGCCAATGACCAGATTACCGGCGTCGACATCCACATCGTGATGGTGCCGGCGGTAGTGATGGTGCCGACGCCGCTGCCGCATCCGTTCACCGGCATGTTGAATGGCGGGCTGATCGCCAATGTGCGCGTCGGCGGCCTGCAGGCCGCCGTGGTCGGCTCGACCGCCGACAACCTGCCGCCGCATCTGCCGACTCCGCCCGGCGTCAGCTTCCAGAAGCCGCCCAGCAACAAGGGGACGATCCAGCGCGGCAGCGCCACGGTCCGCATCGGCGGCAAGCCGGCGGCGCGGGCCGGCGATATCGCGCTGACCTGTAATGATCCGGCCGACGCGCCGGTGGGCACGGTCGTCGCGGCCGGAACCGTGATGGTGGGTGGGTAGCGGCATGGCGGCAGGCACACCCCTCGTTTCGACCGACCTGGCGATGACGCGCTACAACGGCACGCCGTCGCGCGCGCCGCTCGACGCCGCCGATAGCTGGGGCACGCTCGACCTGAAATTGGCTCCCGGCATGATCGGGACTCGAACCAGCGGTAAGGACGACATCGACACGGTCGCCGGGCGGGCCAATCTCGCCCAGGCCCTGGTGCTGCGGCTGCTCACCCTCAAGGGGTCGCTCGCGCCGCTCGGCCACCCCGACTATGGCTCGCGCCTCGTCACGCTGATCGGTGAGACCAGCAATGACACCACCCGCCATCTGGCGCGCCTCTACGTCATCGAGGCAGTGCGGCAGGAGCACCGGGTCAAGGCGCTGACCTCGCTGCTGGTCGAGCCGGTGCCAGGCTTCGCCGACACCCTGCGCATCACGCTCGCGGTAGAGCCGCTGCATGACGACGACCCCCTGTCCCTGACGTTCGAGTTGGCGCTATGAGCTTCGTCGTCCGCCGCTATCCCGATATCGTGCAGGACGTGCTGACCACGCTGACCAAGGGCGTATCCGCCGAGCACCACCAGGTCGCCGCTTACGACCCCGATGCCCGCCCGGTCGTCATCCCCGACATCATGTTCACCGCCCGCCCGGCCCGTCGGGTGTCGGTGGTGCGCGGCTGGTCCGTGCCGCAGCCGGGCGCCGAGCCGGTTGAGGTGCTGTTCTCGCTGAACGAGTACGAGCTGATCCCGGCCGCCACCGACCCGGATGTCTATGACGGCATCCGGTTCCGCCCACTGGCCAAGCGCAAGCCGGCCCCCGGCTCCACCCTGACGGTCAACTACTACCCCCGCAGCGCCGAACCGACGCCGATCACCGATCTCAATGTCGGCAGCGTTGCCCGCACCATCGTCGAAGCGATGAGCCGTGAGTTGGCCGGCCTCTACGTCCAGCTCGGCATTGCCTATGACAGCGCCTTCGTCGAAACCGCAACCGGCTCCTCGCTCGACCAGGTCGTAGCGCTGCTCGACCGCCAGCGCTTCCGCGCCGGCCATGCGGTGGGCACCGTGACCTTCACCCGCCGCGCCAGCGCCACCGGCAGCATCAGCATACCCGCCGGCACGCTGGTCACCGATGTCGCCGACAAGGTGCGCTACATCACCAGCGAACGCTTCGACATGCAGGCCGGCGAGAGTGTTGCCAAGGTTCGGGTGCAGGGCGCGCTGCGCTCGACCCGGGCGGTCGAGGTCGGCGAGCTCTCAGTGGTGCAGCGCGCCATTGCCGGCATCGAGAGCGTCAGCAACGAAGAAGCGACCGTGCTTTCGACCGCCGACGAGAGCGACGAGGCGCTGCGCGCCCGCACCCGCGATGCCTTGATTGCCGCCAACAAAGGCACGCTCGAATCCATGCGGCACGGCCTCCTGGCATTGCCCGACGTCACCAGCGTCTCGATCGTCGAGATGCCCAACGGCGTCGCCGGCGAGATCGCGGTGTCGGTGCAGCTCAGGGAGCCGTTGTCCGAACTGCCCGACACTGTGAAAAAACGCATCGAGGAGCTGCGGCCCGCCGGCATCAAGGTGATCCAGCAGCAAGCCGCGGTCACCAGGCTCGCCGCGCTGGTCACGCTGGTGCTGGCCGGTTCGTCCCGCACCGCTCCGGAGATCGAAGAGATCAAGCGCGGGGTCAGGGCCAAGCTGGTGGCATATGTCCGCGACAAGCCGGTGGGCCAGCTGGTGCGGAGCAAGCCGGTGGTGGCAGCGTTACTCGGCGACCCGCGCATCGCCGACCTGACCCTCGGCATCGGACCGCTGGGGCAGCCGACCGCCGATGGCGCGGACTTCCAGCCCGAGGAAGGTTCAGGAGTCGTGCTGGACGACAAGGATATCGGCTTCGGCACGCTGACCTATGCCGATCCGCTTGGCCCCGCCGGTCCGCTGGTTCGCGTCGAGCTGCGCGCCTCGATTGGCGCCACGCCGATCGGTGGGACCTCGCTGGAGGAGATCCGCACTGAGCTCAAGGAGCGGCTGACCGCCTATGCCAGGACCTTGCGGCCGGGCCTCAGCGTCGATGCCAACTCGATCCTCGGCGCCTTGCGGGATGACACGCGCTTTGCCATCGACCCGCTGCAGCTCAGCGTCACGCTGACGGCGCTCGACCAGTTCGTGACCATCGCGGTGAACGCTCCGCCGTTTGAGGTCATGGGCAACCAGCAGTTCGTGGTCATTGCCGTGGAGCTCAGGCAATGAACACGCTGGACCGCATCCTCGAGCTGTTGCCGGCGCCCTACAGCATCGCCAAAGACAGCGTGATCGCCGAGCTCGTCGCGGCCTTCGCCCTCCAATACGACGCTATCCAGGAGGACATCGAACGCCTGCGCCGCACCCACTGGGTCAACCAGGCCTATAGCTTGGAGGATCTCAAGAAGATCGCGGCGCTGTGCGGGGTGGAGGCGCTGCCCTATGAGACGCTCGAAACGCTCCGTGCCCGGCTGCTGCCGCTGGTCGAGGCCATGCTCTCGGGCGCCCTTGCCCCTGCCGATATCCGGCTGTTCGTCGAGACCTACCTGCGCAATGCCGAGGATGCCTGTTCGTCGGTGTTCATGCCCGGACTGGTCGAGAACCCGGTCGCCGATCCCTGGACAGCTCCAAAGCAACGCCCGCGGTTCAAGCCGCTCGCGCTGGAGGAGTTCCCTGAGCGGCCGCGCGGCAGCCCGACCTTGCGGGCTCGCGGTGGGCTGGTCCCCGCCCTGTTCCGCTGGACCGAGACCAATACCGGCCTCGATCACGCCATTCCGACGCTGCGGCTTGTCGGGCTGGGCGGCCGGCGGACGACGGCGCCGCTCATCGCCAACCTCACCACCGGCGACATGATCCTGTTCCCCGACCGCATCGACGCCGGTTCTGAACTGGTCATCGCCCCCCGCGACGCGACCGACCGGACGCTGACGGCAACACTAAACGGCGAGGATGTCAGCGCCAGGCTGAAAAGCCTGTCGGGCTTCGTCCTCGGCACTTCGTTCGACAAAGCACAGTTCGACCCGGTCGCACAGGTCCCGCCATTGCCTCGCGGCCCCAGCGAATGGATCTACTTCAGCCTTGGCCTCTATGACGTTCGCGGGCTCGACCATTTCTCCTTCGCCCTCGCCGATGACGCGTTGCGCGAGGGGATGTTCGACGAGACCAGCTTCGACCACGCCCTGTTCCCGGCTGGCCCGATTGGCCAGCTCGAGATGAGCTGGCGCGAGCGCGAGGCAGCCTCGTTCGAAGTCGTCGTGCCGCGCACCATCGTCAGCGAGCCGGCAGGCGTCGACCTGCCGATGCGTCCGCACCAGCTGGTTGCCGACGCGCTCGAGCGCAGCATCGGCGCACTGCACGCCGCAGGTGTGCGGGCAGTGGTCCGCTTCGCGCCCTTCGAGGAAGTGCAGCGCCAACAGGTCCGCCATTGGCGTCCCTGGGTCCTGCTCGACCCCGAGCAGGGCCCTGCCGGACGCAATGACCGGTTCGATTTTGGTTTCCGTCTTGGGGAGGGTGGCCTTGGCACAGCCCGGTTCGAATAGCGCGCCTCGCGGCCGCATGGTGCTGCAGGTCCGCTCGGCTGACGGCGGTCTCGTCGCTGAGCGCGACACCACCAACATGGTGCTGCGCGGCGGCGCGCGCCTCATTGCCAACCTGTTTGCCGGCATTGGCGGCGCCGGCCGGATCGACAGCATCGGCATCGGCTTCGCCGGCGAGCCGGGCAATTCCGAACTGCTGGCGCTGACCCCGCCCGATGCCGCGCTCGCCATCCCCGATGCTGCCTTGAGCACGGCGCTGCCGCCCGAGAGCTTTGAGATCAAGGACGATCTCGCCGGCTTCGTGCGCGTCAACGTCTCGGCCCGCTTCTCGCCCAGCCGCGAAATTGCCGGCGTCAGCGAAGCCGGGCTGCTGGCCGGGGACACGCTCTACAACCAGGTGATCTTCGAGCCCGTGACGCTGCGCAACGGGCAGGACGTGACGTTTTTCTGGCAGATCGATTTCCCGTTCGGCTGATCACGGGATCCGGAGGCGAAAATGAGTGAACTGAACATGAGCATCGTGGGCTTCCCGGCGGTAAACCGGGACCTCGAGGTCGAACTCTACAATCCGGTCACCCTCAACATCCTGAAGGTGAAGCCCTACCTCGACGGCACGATCCGCATCCCCAAGCTGGATCCCGGCCCCTATGAGATCGTCGTCAAGCACCCCAACGTCATCCTGCCGGTGCTCAAGCGGCCGATCCAGATCCTGCCGGTCGGGCCGACGACCGTCACGGTGATGATCGATCCCAGCAAGTTCCGGAACACCCCGATCGCCGAGACCGCCGAAGCCAACCTCACACCGGTGGCCGAACGCAGCGCCGCCGCCTACGAGTCGCTGGCCCCGCTTGCCAGCAAGACACCGGGCGAAGCCATTCGTTCGGCCGATTGGAACACGCTGACCGGCGCAGTGCGCGACCTGGCCAGCAACACCTCCGACCTGACGCGGCTCGTTTCGCCCGTTGGCCACGACCACCCCGAGCTCGCCGACAAGATCGAGGAGATGAGCGGCAACTTCGCGACGCTGCTCGAAACCATGTCGCGGGCGCTGGCCGAACTGCAGCGCCAGATCGAGTCGCTGCGCCTGCGCAAGGACGTGCAGGTCATCTTCGACAGTCCTGCCGGCCAGAACATCCCGCAGGACAAGATCAAGCTGATCTACGACAAGCTCGACGAGATCGACCAGCAGATCACCACCCCGCCCAAGGACTATGTGAAGAAGAAAAAGAACGTGCACGAGCTCATCATGATGGACATCAACGAGCTCATCCAGACGACGCCGGCGCTGCAGGACACCCCCGCCGTGACCAAGGTCAACGACTACGTCCAGCTCTACAAAAAGAACCAGGCCACCAGCTACGGCGCCGAGATCGGCTACCACCACCTGCTCGACCGGGCCGCCGGCGCCGGCGCCCTCATCGCGTTCAAGGGGTGAGCCATGCCCGCAGGACCCCGCGCCAGGCAGATCGCCGAACTCGCCACCACCGTCGCCAAGCTGGGCAGCAAATCGCGCGGCATGACCGTCAGCGCCGCCGACTGGAACCAGCTGGTTTCGGTCCTCAATGCGCTGCTGACCATCGACGCCGAGCAGGACCGCGACGTGGAGGGGACGCTCTCCCAGTCCTATTCGCGCACCGACCACGCCCATAACGGCGAGGTGTCGCTGAGCTGGCTCGATGCCGACCTGCAGGCTCGTCTTTCGACCGGCGGCAGCGATCCGATCTCGACCCGGCAGGCCATGGCCAGCCTGCAGAAGTCGGTCAGCGAGTTGCGCAGTGAGGTCGCGGCGCTGCGCGAGCGGGTCGAAAATCAGACGACCCGCATCGACCTCTCGGTCACCAAGGAACTCGAACGCGCCACCAAGCTCATCGACTTCGAGGGTCGCTTCCGCGGCCTCGAGGGCCTGCGCGCCACGGTGACGGGCATCGCCACCAGCCAGTCGACGTTGAGCAAGAATTTCGACGAGGTGCTGCAGTTCCGCGGTCAGCTCACCGACGCCGCGACCGGAGCCTTGATCGACGTCTCCGGGCTGAGGACCGAGGTCAAAAAGCTCAACGATATCGCCGCCGGCTTGAAGGGCGTCGACAGCCAGCGGTTCAAGGAGCTGGAGCTCAAGCTGAAGGAGCTGCAGCTGCCCACAGCCGGCGGGGTCAGTGGTGCGGTGCTCGACGGCCGCTTCGCCGATTTCGAGACGCGGCTCAACGACCGGTTCGTCAACGACACCACGACGCGCCTGGCCGGACTGCGCACCGAGCTCATCGACGCGGACACCGCCCTGTCGAACAGCCTGTCGACCCAGATCGACCAGAAAGTCACCCTCGGCAGCAACCGCAGCCTGACCGCTGTCGGCACGCTGGTGGCCGACGCGGAGACGCGCCTCAAAGGGGATTTCACCAGCCAGATTACCGCAACCCGCACGGCGGCCACCGAAGCAGCGCGCCAGGAGGCGAAGTCCAGCGTCACCGCCCAGCTGGCCAATTTCGACCAGCGCGTCGGCGCCGCGGTCGATACCCGCGTCGCCACCCTCGAGCAGCGTCTCAACACCAGCATCAAGCAGCAGGTCGGCACCACGGTGAGCGAGGGGATCGCTCCGCTGTCGCAATCGCTTGATACGCGGCTCGCCGGCATGCAGCTGAAGGTCGATGCTCTGCCCGCCAGTATCACCGCCCAGATCAAGCAAGGCGCAGAGGCGATAAGGGTCGACCAGCAGGCTTGGCTCACAGACCAGTTCAAACAAAAGAGCAACAGCCTCGATGCGTCGCTGGGCCCCCTGATTGCCACCGGTGTGGCGAGCGGCCTCGACACCAGGATGGGCACCATCCGCTCCATGGCTGCCGAGGAAGTGACCAAACAGCTGGTCAGCCTCGACGGCCGCATCTCGAGTTCGGTGGAGGCAGCCACCCTTGGCCTGACGAACCGGATCGAGACCACCGTCACCAATAAGCTCAATCAGTTCGATGTCAACGGCAGGATTAACGCCGAGAGCGCACGCATCGTGGCGTTGATGCGAACCGAGATCAGCGACAGCGCCGCCAAGGTCCAGAAGGACTCCAACCTGGCGCTCAACAGCGCGGTCAAGCGGTGGGAGGTCACCCGCGGCAGCGGCATCGACGTCAGCGGTGCCGTCACCCAGCCGGGCGGCCGCTTCTTTGTCCCCGGCGGCGGCTGAGCCGTCATGCTGGGCGATCTCGAGGCCAGACTTGCAGCGATCGTGGCGGGCGTCACCGGCCGACCCGACCTGACGGTGGGCGCCGGCCCGCCGCTTGTCCCGGGCGCTGGCGAGGGGCGGGTTGCCATCGCGCTCAGCAGCTTCACCCCGACCAGCGGTTTTTCCCCCGGCTACACCACCATCCTCGACCCCACGACCGCGCCGAAAAGCCGGCGCGTCCTGCCCGTCCGCCTGAACGCGACGCTGGCCTTCCTCCGCCGCCCGTCCGACGACGGCGACGACGACGCACGCAACGCCGCCCGGGCGAAGCTGCTCGAAGACATCTCCGCGGTGGCGCACCTGCTGGCCGATCCCAGCGTCGGCAACGGCGACGCCTTCGCGACTGGCGGTTCGGACCAGGGCTTTCGCGTGTGGCGCAGTGCCCTTACCGGTGGGACGTCTACGGCCGCGCCCAATGCTGCCGGCGACCTCACGGGCAGCCTGACGCTGGAGCTCGATGCCGAGATCTGGCCCGCACTACCACCGCCCAGCGACGAGGGCCTCATCGTCACTCCGGTTCCCGACGTAACGGTGTTGGCGTCATGAACGCGAACCTGCGCGCGCTGTTCTATGCCGCCGACATCGCCCCGCTGGCGCTGCAGCTCTATGTTTTCGGCTCCTCCGAGCCGCCGGCGATCGACGTCATCGACTTCCCCGACGAGGCCGGCGGCACCCAGTTGCGGGAATTCGCCCTGCCCTACCTTCCGGGCATGGACGAGATCGCCCTGACCTCGGCAGAACTGGCGTTCCGGGTCGGTGACCTCACCGTTGACGTGACGGATTACTCGACCGTCCGTGGCCCCGGTGGCGAAGGGGTGATCCTCAACCTGCCGGCCCACGCGCGCCTGCGCCAGGTCGAGATGAGCTTCGCCACCCCTCCCGCCACGACCGTTCCCCCGCCGGTGCTCCGCACCGTCGTGCGCCCGCTGCAAGGCGGCCAACCCGGACCGCCCATCCTGTCCTCGCCCCCACTCGGGCCGGCGACCAAGATGTTCGGCTCGCCGCTCGAGGGCATGAGCGTCGATCCGCTCGGCGGCTCGCGCTACCTGCTGCGGCTGCCCGACCTGCCGGGCACGACATGGCTGTTCCAGCGCGCCAAGGGCGACGACGCCACCTCGCTCGAGCCGCTCTCGGTGGTACCGACCATCACTCGTGTCGCCATTGCCGCGGCGCCCCGCAACCTTGCAATCACCCTCGAGGGCACACCTCCCACCCCGCTCTGGAGCAACCCGGACGTCCTGCTGCCAGGCAGCGGCATCCAGACGGTGAGCTTCCTGCCGATCGCGCAGCGTCGGCTGAGCGATACACTTCCCGCCGTTCCTCCCGGCACGCTGACGCTGCCGTTGCGGCTGGACTTCACCACCGAAAGCAGCGCCCGCCTGGAAGTCACAGCGCGCCGCCTGAGCGGCGAATATCTGGTTCGGCCGTTCGGACCCGATCCCCTGAAACTGCGCCTCGCGGCGAGGCCTGTGCCGGTAGTGTTCGACGCCCCCGCAGCACGCCGCCCGAGCACGGTGCGGGCGACCATCACCGCGAAACTCCTGGGCCGGGCGCTGAACGGCGGCTCTGAACCCGCCGTCTACACGCTCCCGGGCCGTGGCCTCCGCGCCACGCTCGATCGCATGCTGGCGGCGCGGCTGCCAATCGCGGCGCGACGAGGAGAGGCAGCGTCCGCACCGGTGCCACTGGCGAGCCTCGCACTACGCCTCGACACCCCCGAGGCGAGCGAAATCGTGCTCGAACTGCGCAGTGATGCCGCCGGCCAGCCCGGCGGCATTATCGGCACGCCGGTCGTGCGCCAGACCCCCGCCGGTTACACCGACTGGCTCGAATTCGAGCATGCCGATACGCTGCTGCTGCCGGCCGGCCTGCCGATCTGGGCCACGATCCGCCTGACCAAGGGCGCCGCGCTGTGGCACGCCGCCGACCCCTCCTCTGCCGACACCCCAGGCACGCCCCGGGTCAGCACCGATCGCGGCACCAGCTGGCTTGCCGCCGACAGCCCGCTCGAACAGCTGCGCCCCTTGCTGGTGCAGGCCTTCCACCGCGAGGACCGGCCCTATCGGCCGCCCCGGATCGTCCTCCATTCCGGCACCGCGCCGGTATCCGGCGACCTGCTCCAAGGCGCCGTGGCCGAAGGCAACACCCAGTTCCGCCTGGTGGAGGCGTCCCTGCCCGCCGCGGTGCTCGACCGGCTGGCGAACGCCGCTCCGGTCTCCGGTCGGCCGCGGGCAGAGACGTCGATCCTGCTTTACTCCGACACCGTGCTGGACCTGGTGCTGTCCGACGTGGTGCTGAGCTACGCCCCGGTGCCGGCATGAGCGGGCTCAAGGCGCTGCTGCAGCTCGACACTTCGGCGCTTGACGCCAAGCTCTCGATCGCCGCCGATGCGCCGGGCGCCAGCCTGTCGCTCAGCATCACCGACCCGCTAGACCTGTTGGGCGACGCCGGCCCGCTGATCCGGGAGATCGGCGAGATCGCCAACGGCGGCGGCGACCTGCCTGCCACCCTCCGCGCCGCCTTCGCCGAACTCGAGCAGCTCCAGCCCTTTGTCGACCTGGGGGTGCTGCAGGAGGTCATCGACACGCTGCAGACCATCAAGCTGCGCCTCGCGCCGCTGAAAGACCTGATGGATCTCGATCCGGAAGCCATGGTGCGGCAGGCGCTCAACGGCGCGCCGGGCAACCCGGCGGCCATCCTCGACACCCTCACCAGCGAGTTCACCAAGGCGATCGGCGGCGAGATCCCGGAGGCCATAGCGGCGCCGGTTGCGGCGCTGAACGATCTGGCCGGCGCAGGTCCGTCGCGGCCGGTCGAGGTCGCCGCGTTCTTCTCGCGCTTCCTGCTCGGGCTGGACCTCACTGTGCTGAGCGGCCCCTTCGAGGTGCTGGCGGCGGTCGAGGCCCGTGTCGCCGGCGGCACCGGCGCCGATGCGCTCGAGGCGCAGATCGTCGACCTGACCCGGCGTATTGACCTCGCCTCGGAGGCGCTGGTCGGCAGCGCACCGGACCTGCCGGCAATCGTCGCGAGCCTTGCCACAGCGAGCAGGGAGATCCGCACCCTCACCATCGATATCCTGCCGCAGGCGACTGCCCGGCTCACCGCCGACATCGAAGCGATCGACATAGCCGAGCTCGCCGGAAAGCTGGACGCCACGCTGGCCCCGCTGATGGCACGCGTGCCGGTGCCGCCGCGTGGCCTCGCCGATTACTTCCTGCCGCCGATGCAGATGCTGCGGGACGGTATCGACCGGCTCGACACCGAACTGATCGACCTCACGCTGGAGGAGATCGACACCGAGTTGCACGCCATGTTCGCCGAGAGCGGCATCACCGCGATCCGCGACGATGCCCGCAACCTGCTGACCGGCGTACGCGAGTTCCTCGCCCGGCTGCCACTGCCCGAACTGCGTGATCAGCTCACCCAGGCGCTGCTCGGCATCGAGCGCAAGGCCGGAGAGATCGGCAGCTTTTCGCCGGTCGGCAGCATCGCGGCGCGGCTGCAGGCTGTTGCCAATGCCATCGATACGATCGACACGGCGGCCGTTGCTGGCCGGGTCAGCGCCCTGGCCGGCGAGATCAGCGCCTTCGCCGCCGGCTTCCCCACCGCTGTGGCCGACGTGAAAACCGAACTCGAGACACTGATCGACGCAGCGACCGACATCGTCGATGGCCTGCCGGCGCTGATCGACGCGCTGAAGGCCGAGATCGGCAAGCTCGACGGCGCCATCGGAACGATCGATCTGTCGGCTGCCGGTACTGCCTCCGCCGGCGAAATCCGCGCCCTCCGCGACAAGGTGAACGAGGCGCTGGCCTCCGCCGACCTGCCCGAGGCCCTCAGGACCCCACTTGGCCTGCTGGCCGGCCAGGTGCGGAAGCTCGACCTGACCGCCAGTCTCGGCGAACCGCGCCGCAAGGCCGTGGCCAGCCTCGACATCTCGGGAGCGCTCGCCCCGATCCAGGGCGCCATCGAGGAGGCGCGGGCGGCATTGGACAAACTCAGTCCGACCGTCGCCATCAAACGGCTCGACCAGCCCTTCGCGGGGTTGCTGGCGCGGCTTCAGACCATCTCGCCACAGACCTTGACCAACCAGCTCTCCAGCCATTTCAGCGGGGCGATCGCCGAGCTCGACCGGCTCGAGCCGACGGTGCTCATCCAACCGCTGCAGCAGGAATTCGACGCCATTCTCGCGCGGACGCGGCGCGCCGTCGATCCGGCGCCGCTGCTCGCCCCACTCGCCACCGTCTATGCCGAGCTCAAGTCGCTGCTGGACGTCATTGACCCCACCCTGCTGCTGGGGCGCGTGGTCGGCCAGGCGAGCCAGTTGCCCGGCAGGATGGCCGACGAGGTCGCCACTTCGGTGGCCGGACGGGTCGGCGCTGCCGCCAACCTGCCCGTCGGGGACAGCGAGCCGATCCGCTTTGGCGATGTGGTTCGGCCGTTCGCCGCCTTGGTCAACGAGGCCCGGTCGGTGGTGCGTGGCGCCGCCGAGGACGTACTGGAGGATGGACTTACGCTGATCAACCGCCCGCTGGCCCTGTTGTCGCGGGCTGGCGAAACCGCGGGTGCGCACCTCACCGCCATCGCCGGCGCGATCGAGCGGCGGCGGCGCCTTGTCGATCCGAGTTCGGGTGACGGCCCATTGGCCGAGCTCAGGGCAGCGCTCGAACGGCTGACCCGCACCGAGGCCAGCCTCGCCGCCCAGAACCGCAGCAGCGCCGCGCTCGGCGCAACCGTCGGCTCGTTGCAGCTCGAAATCTTCGTCACGGTCTCGGCCCCCGATCTGCGAGGCCTGTCCGGAGCGACCGACCAGCTCATCAACGGGCTCGGCTCCGACGACATCGGCCGCGGCTTCGAGGCCATCGGTCGCGTCCTCAGCGATTTCGCCCCGGCCGCCGTGACCCTGCCCGATACCACAGCCACCACGCTGCAGCGCATCGACGCTTTGTTCGACGCGCTCGACCCGACGCCGATCGCCGACGAGATGGACGCCGCGGGCATTGCGCTGCAGACCAAGCTCGCAAGCTTCGGCAAGCAGCTGGCGGCCGGCCTGCTGCGCATCTGGAACGGCATTTTCACCGAGCTGCTGCCGGCGCTGCCGCAGGGCCTGCTGCAGGTACTCGACGAGGTGCTCGGTGAAATCCGAAACCAGCTGGCGGCGCTCGACCCCGCACGGCTCGCCGATGAGCTCGGGCGCGTCCTCGATGCCGTCTTCGCATCGCTGCAGGCCTACTCTCCCGCCGCCTTCGCCGGCACGCTGACGCCCAGCTTCGACGCCCTGAAGGCGAAGCTCGCGACGCTCAATCCGGCGGCGCTGCTCGGCGACCTGACGCCGCTCAACAACGTGCTGGACAGCCTCGAGGGCCTCAGGCCTTCGGCCATCCTGCAGCCGCTGGCCGACAAGACCACGAAGATCGACGAGGCACTGAAAAGCCTCCTCGAGTTCGACCCCGCCCTGTTGATCGAGGCGGCGATCGAGAAACTGACGGCCGAGATCGAACTCGTGCTGGAGACAATCGAAGGGGAACTCGATGAACTATTGGGCGACCTCGAACGTGGCGCCGGAGGCTCGGGATCCGTCTCCGTCTCTGCGTCCATCTCCGTCTGAAACCCGGGCGCCGGCCGACCCCGCTCGTGGTCGTCGGAAGCTGGAGCTCGCCGGGACCGGGCGCCCCCTGGCATGGACCGACGCTACCGGAACCACGCTGCGGTTCGACCACGACCAGGACGATAACCTCTGCCGCATCGCCTCGGGCGATTGGTTCGTCGGCATCGAGGGCCGGCACGGCCAGCAGACTTTCGCGACCACCGACCCGCATGGCCGCACGGAGATGCGGCTGAGCCGTGGTGGCCGTTCCCGCTCCATCGTCCGTGGCGAGGATCGCGTCTCGCTGGTCCTCGATGAGGCCGAGCGGCTGCTGCGGGTCGAGCTCCCCGGTTCGACCGCGGCGCTGCTTTACGACTGGGACGACGATGGCGGCTGCATCATCCGGGCCGAGGGCGGACGGGCCCTGCTGCACCTCGAGGCGGCTGGCGCGGCGCGCCGCATCCGCCTCGATCGCGAGACCTGGATCGACGAAGCGATCGAGCCGACACGCGTTGCTCTCAGCGCCGCTGCCGGCGGCGTTGTGGTCGATACGCTGGAGCTTGAGCTGAGCAATCTGACGGCGATCACCGAGCGCCGCTGGGCCGATGGCAGCGGCGACCGCTACAGCCGCGACACCGAGGGGCGGCTGGCATCGCATACCCATTTCGACGCGCTTGGCGGCACGATCGAACAGAGCTGGGAATACCTTGGAGCAGACCTCACACTGACCGACACGGGCCGCCGCACACCGGGCGAGGCCGGGCGCATCCTGGCGCTCGACCGCCCCGACGGCTCTGCGGTCCGCTACAGCTATGACGCGGCCGGCCGCCGCGTCTCCCGCATCGGGCCTGACGGCGAAACGCGCTATGGCTACGATCCGCTCGGCACGCTGTGCCATGTCGAACTGCCCGACGGGGCCCTGGTGCGCTATGACACCGACGGCATGGGCCGACGCGTCGCCAGCCGCCAGGTCGACCTGCTCCGGTACGAGCACCGTGACGAAATCGGCCGCCTGTGGGCCGTCACCGGCGCCGCCGGCCAGTCCCTCCACGTCTACATCTGGGTTGGCGACCGCATCGTGGCGCGGCTTGATGGCCCGGTTGGCGCACCGGTGGCTGAAGCCTATCTCTGCGATCCCCTCGGCACACCCAATGGCGTCCTGATCGCGACCGAAACCGGCTGGCAGTTCGAGCGCGTAGCGGCACCGGCATTTGGACGCGCCGACTGTCGCGCCCGGCCGACGCTTTACGGCCATTTCGCCGACCCCGAGACCGGGCTGATCCATTTCGGCGCCCGCGACCTCGACCCCGAACTCGGCCTGTTCCTCAACCCCGACCCCTGGCACGGCGGCGACGACGATCCGCGCCGCTGGGCCGGCGCCACCGACGCCGACCTGGCGGAGGAGGCTGAGCGCGCCACGGCCGGCTGGCACGACTACGCCCTCTGCCGCTTCGATCCCCTCGGCCGCACCGATCGCGACGGCCACGTGTCGCGCGGCGACGTGGCGTTGCACATCATCCGCTTCATGCTGTTGCCCACCTGGGGCTTCCCGATGACGGCGATCTCGCTGTTCTTCTTCCAGCCGGTCAACTTCTACCTCGAGATAGTCGGGCTGATCGTCTGGGCGTTCAAGCAGCTATGCGAGGACAAGACGCACCCCTGGCGATATCACACCATCGCCAAGTCGCAGATCGCGCTGGGCAGTACCCGGCAGGTCGCTTTCGCATTGGGCCTCAACGGCTTCCTGCCGCGGGTGGTGGCCGGCGGCCGCAACAACGACCGCGCCGTGACCGTGGGCAATGTCGTCTGGATCAACCGTGAGGATCTCGAAGTCCTGGGGCGCGCCGAAGTGGTCGATGTTCACGACATCAGTGCTGGCCCTACCGCCTTCAACAACGACGCGACCAAGCGCTCGCTGGCCGCCCTGCTCTGCACCGACGCCGGCAATCGGCAACGCCTGCATGTCGCCGGCTGGACCCATGCCCCGGGCAATGCCGTCAGATCGCGCACCATCGGGTCGGTCACCGCCGACGGCTTCGTCGATGACCCCGCAACGGCAGGCGCACCGGCGCCCGGGACGATCCACCTCCGCCAGCCGATCCCCTTGTCCATCCCGGTGCCGGGAAAGACCGGCGACAAGGAGAAGATCGAGGTCATCGAGTTCGTGCGGCCGGCGAGCACCACCCTCGTGCAGCTGGAAACGATCAATCAGGTGCAGTTCGCCCTGGAGGTTCCGACCAGCACCAGCTTTGCCAAAGCCGACTGGCTGCGCATTTCCGCCTCGGGAGTCGCCGACGTGGCCTATCGTGAGGTCGCCGACGTCCAGGACATGACCGGCAACAAAGCCCTGATTCTCGACCGGGAGCTGCCCGCCTCGCTCGCACACGACCTCAAGGTCGAGGCCATCGCCCCGGCCTCGGGTGCTGCGACGATCCCCGGCTGGACCAACACCACTTCCACCCCCAAGACGCTGACCCTCGCCGTTGCGACACCGCCGCCCGCCACGGCGCCTGACCTTTCCCTCGACGCCTACCTGCAGGTCGAGGCGACCACCGCGACCACGCCACCCGCCCCACCCACCGCGCCGGGCTCCACGCCGACGCCGCAGAAAATCCGTTTCGCCGGGGTAGCAGCCCTTCGCAGCCGCCTCACCCTTGAACCGGATCGGGCCGGCGTCGCGGTGGGCAAGAAGCTGGCGCGCATGGTCGCCGGCCCCCGCTTCTCGGCCGTGGTCGCCAAAGCTGCTGCGCGGGGAAAGCTCACTTTCACCGCCCCGCTCCCCGCCATCGCCAAGGACGACCTGCTGATCATTGCCGGTGGAACCGGCACGACCCCGGCCTATGTCCGCGCCAAGGGCGGCCTGGCTGGCGGGGTCCTCGAAATCGATCCGCCACTACCGGCCACCCTGGTGCCTGCCGATGCGACCAGGCTCGACGTCAGCAAAGCGATACCACTGGGCGACGAGCCGGCGGTCGAAGTCACCGCCATGCTCGGCACCGGGGCGGACGTCGATGCCAAGGTGCCCCGCCTGAGCTTCCTCGCCGTCGGCAACTTCGTCGCCTATGGCGACCCCGGAGCCCGGGTGCTGCGCCGCGTCGCTGCCGTACCCGCCTTCGAGGCCGACCTCACCGACGAGCCGGTGGGAACCGGCCCGTTCAAACTCACGCGGGCTGAGCCCGTGCTGGGCAAGTTTCGGGCCGGCGTCCCGCGCGCCTCGTTCGACCGCTTCCTCAAGGTGATGTCAGCGCTGCCCTCGTCGGCCTTCGGCGCCTGGCCGAACAACCTGCTGGCGATCCACCTCGTCAACACGTCGAACGACGCGAAGGCCCTCGAGAGTGCGGCCTATTTCGTCCAATGGCCAACCACCGGGCGCCCCGCCGGCTTCGTGCCCGAGTTCCGCAACACCTGGTCCCTGACCACCCAGGGGACCACCCAGTACATCGTGCTCGACGCGCCGCTGCCGCTGATCCGCCGCAAGGACGATGAGGACGGCAAGGTCAAGCGCTGGTGGCGCATCCAGCCCGACGATTACGAGGGGCGAAGCGACATCCTCGCCGAGACGCCGATCCTCAAGCTCGTCGCCTCCGAATACACAATCGGCGCGAGGCGCTTCGACGTGCCCGGCCACCGCGTGCTGGCCCACGAGCCGGAGGCCCTGGTGCCCGAGCATCCGCGGGTGCACGACACCCACCGCCGCACCCTGATCGAGCATGAGCTCAATCACACCGTGCAGTGCAACTTCTGGGGCCCGTTCATGACCGCGCTGCCGCTGTCGGGCGGCATCATGACGGGCGCCGACATCCTCACCGCGGCGAAAATCCTCGACCCGCCGGAATGGCTGCAGCCCGGCAACGGGCCTATCCCGCTCAACGAGGATCTCAACTGGTTCCAGATCCTCAGCATCGGCGGGTTGATGCAGATGGCGTGGAAGTATGTCTTCCTCTTGCCGTTCTGGGCCAGGGACGACCTGCGCGACAGCATCAAGAACTGGGACTTCGAGGACATGAACAAGGTGTTCAGTCCGGTGAGCCGGCTCATCTCCCAGGCCATGCCGCAGGTCAACCCCAATGCCTCCGGCAGAGACCGCTGGCTGCAGGTTCTCGGCCAGGTCGCGGCGCGCGCCCTCGATCTCAGATCGTGGACCCCAGGTCCCGGCTTCGTCCCCGGCCAGCTGCCGGATGGCGCCGCCAGCTTCCTCGAGCAGGGCGCCAGCCGCGCCTCGGGCGATCTCTATTCGACCATCCTGACCGCCAATGATCGCTACAACCTGCGCACTCGCAACCGGCTGTTCGGCGAAAGCTTCGATGGCTCGGCAAACCTGCATGCCGGGCTCGGCAAGCCCATCCGGCTGCTGGCCTATGCCGGCTCCCGCACCGACCGCACCCTGCCCGCTGCCAACGCTGACACCCTCGATGCCATACCCACTTACCGGCAGGGCACCTCCGAAATCCCACCCTTTGTCATCTCGGTGGCCGCCAATCCATCCTCACCCCCGCCAACCCCGGCGTCGGCCGTCGCTCTGCTACCCGCCGGGCTCTACGCCGTCACCGACCCCACCGGGGCTCCCCGGCCGACAATCATGGTCGATCCCCCATCGTCCGGCACCGTCCCAGCGCCGTTCGTTGCGGCGTTCGCCGACGATGTGGTTGCGCCACGGCCGCGCGCCTTCGTGCCTCTCCCCCCACGCGTCAACCGCACCACCGGCTTTTACCTGATCGGCGGCGGCCCCTGCCAGATGACAGTGCGCGCCGGCGCGATCCGGGTGGCGGCAACGATCAAGCTCGGCGGTACTGTTGCATCGGGCGACACGCTGACCATCAACCTGACGCCGCCGGGAACGGTCGGCGGGCCCATCACGGTGACGGTCAATGCGCCTTCCGCCTTGTCTCTCGCCGACTTCGCCGACCGTGCCGCCAACAGGCTTCGCCGCGACCTGCCGTATTTTACGGCTGGCATGTATGCCGACGATAAGGACAACGGCATCCGGATCTTCGCCCGCCACGGCCTCGTCCCGTTGCGCATCACCACCAGCGTGTCGGCCGGTTCGTCACTGACCGCCAAAGTGGACCCGGCGGACCTCAAGGACGATGGCAAGACCGAGACCGTAACGCTGAGCTTCAATGACGAGGTGAAACTCGGCGGCGAACTCCTCCCGTGGCTGCTGCCGCCGGCCAGTGGCGCCGCCCCTGCCACCCCGCTGCAGCGCTTCCAGCTCGAGGAGAACGACCTCAAGGTCCGTGCGCCACGCGGCACCAAGAGCGGCAATCTCGGCAACGTCGGGATCAGGGAGCTCACGCTCGATGCCGACAGCACGATCGGCAACACGCCGATGAGCGACGGCACCGGCTGGAAACTGGTGATGCCCAAAGCCGTTCCGTCGGCCCCCATTCGACTGAAACTGTTCCGAACCATCACCAAGACCGATCCTGCCTTCGATCTCAATTTCCCCGACGTCCCGACGCTGGCCGGTGTGCGCAGCTACCTCGATGGCGACATCTTCATCGTCGTGCGCGACATCCTGCTCGACGTGCAGGCCCTGCCGGCTATCGCGGCGCAAACGACGCAATGGGACGCGCCGTTCGACCTGACGCTTCCCATTCGCCTTGCCCCTCTCTCTTCTACACACCTGCCGCTGCCGACGAGCGCGCCATCGTAGTTTCCGGTGGTCGCCCACTCTCTTGAA
>NZ_LAJE02000050.1 GCF_000970465.2 Devosia insulae DS-56 | reverse complement strand
CCCATAGTCGACTCTTGCCGCCCCCTCCACCGCCTTCGGCGGTCCCCCTCCCCCGCCACGCGGGGGAGGATAACGGAGAGTGCGCCGCCTCAATCCAACCCAAGCGGATCCGCATCCAGTGGCCAGATCGGCCGCGTCAGCTGCTTGAACGGCAGCTCGTTCCAGTTGGGGTTGCTGGTGCCCGGGGTGGCGACGAACAGTTGGGCCCGGGTGTTGGTGATGAACAGGTCCTTGTGCTTGTAGAGGTTCTTGATCGAGACGACCTGCTTGTCGTCGAACGTGATGCCGTGCAGCGAGAACAGGCTCAGGGTGTAGAGGTTGGTGCGCAGCGTCGTCAGCAGCACCTCGATGCCCTCGACCCGCACCACCGCGACGTCGCCGATCTCGATGCGCTCGCCGGGCAGATGATCCTGGTGGGCGTTGCGCTTCAGGAACAGCACCTCGGCCTCGGCATCGAGCGGCGGGCCGGAATGCGGCTCGAACTTGCCGCCGATCCGGAGTTTCAGCCTGGCGCCGACCCCCACCTGGAAACAGATCTTCACTGCCGAGGGGTCCCAGAGCGGCGCCACCACGGCGTTGCGGATGCCGGCATCGATGAGGGCCTTCAGCACATAGGTGGTATCGCCCGGCGCGCCGCTGCCGATCTGGTCGGAAGTGTCGGCGATGAGCAGCGGCTTGTCGCCCTTGAGCTTGGCCGCTTCGATCGCTTCCTTGAACGGGGTGAAGGGCAGCGTCGCTGCGGCGCGGATGCGGTAGAAGGCCTCGCCGTAGTGCTTGGCGGCGCGGTCGGCGATGGCCTGGTCGCGGTCGGCGACGGCCAGCATCTTGGCGCCGGCCAGCGGCACGTCGGCCCAGGGGAAGCCGTGGTTGAGCGACAGCGACAACACGCCGTCCTTGCCTTCCCCGTCATAGAGCGACTGGGTAAAGGCGATCATCGGGCCTTCCATGGTGGTCGGGAACAGACCCATGGTCTTGCAGTCGAACAGCGCCATTTTCGGTTCGATCTCGCCCTTCAGCGTGCGCTCCATCAAGGCGAACAGATCCTCGGCGCGTTCGGCGTGGTCGATATGCGGGTAGGTCTTGTAGATGACGATCAGGTCGGCATTGTCGACGATGGTGTTGTCGACATGGCCGTGCAGGTCGAGCTCGATGCCGATGCGGGCTTTGCTGCCCACCAGCGCGCGGGTGCGCTGCACCAGGTCGCCTTCGCAGTCATCGTAGCCATCGGCGATCATCGCGCCGTGCAGGTAATAGAGCACCGCGTCGACCGGGCCGGCGGCGCGCAGGTCGTCGAGGATGCGATCGCGCATCGCCTCGTAGTCGGCCTTGATGGTCGGGCCGGCCGGGTTGGCGAAGGCGAAGAGGCTCTGGACCACCTCCCAGCCGCGCTCGAGGCCGCGATCGCGCCAGATCTGCGGCGGCGCCGACCAGGGCGAGGGCGCGAAGGTTTCGACATTGCGGTCGGCCCAGAAGCACTCCTTGAAATCGTCGATGCCGGTCGGAAACGAGGCGAAGGTGTTGGTCTCGGTGCCCAAGGTGGCGATGAACAGGCGCATGGAACTGACGGCTCCGGATGAAAGGGCTGGCGGCAACCTTGGAAGGGCAGCCGGAGAGGGTCAATCGTCGCTGGTTCCGCAGCGCGGAACATCGGCGGTAGCGCCGATCGCTTGAAATGGTTCAGATTGCTCCCAATGTTGCAATTGATAGAACCTGTTGGCGCAACGTTGCAAATTTGGAGCATGATGTGCTATCAAGATGAGACAGAATAGCACGAGGCCGTCATGTCGAACTGCAGTCCGGATCGGGTCTGGCGCAGCCGGGCCGTCGCCCTGCTCGAGGCCGAGGGACGGCGCTCGGCGGATACGCATCTGATCGCGCTGAACCTGCCGTCGCTTGATGGTATCGACATCTACCTCAAGGACGAATCCTCGCATCCGACCGGCAGCCTGAAGCACCGGCTGGCACGCTCGCTGTTCCTCTACGGCATCTGCAGCGGCCGGATCCGCGAGGGCATGACGCTGGTCGAAGCCTCCTCCGGCTCCACCGCCGTCAGCGAAGCCTATTACGCCCGGTTGCTCGGGCTCGATTTCTGCGCCGTGCTGCCGCGCACCACCAGCGCCAGCAAGGTCGAGGCGATCGAGCAGCAGGGCGGGCGCTGCCATTTCGTCGAGCAGCCGGCGGCGATCTATGCGCGGGCGGCGGAGCTCGCGGCGGAGTGCGGTGGGCATTATCTCGACCAGTTCACCTTTGCCGAACGGGCCACCGACTGGCGCGGCAATAACAACATCGCCGAGTCGATCTTTGCGCAGATGGCGAGGGAAAGGCACCCGGTGCCGGAGTGGATCGTGATGGGCGCCGGCACCGGCGGCACCTCGGCGACCATCGGCCGCTACATCCGCTACCGCTGCCTCGATACCCGGCTCTGCGTGCCCGATGTCGAGTTCTCCGCTTTCTATGATGGGTGGTTGCGGACCGACCGCACCGCCACTGCGGCACGCGGCTCGCGCATCGAAGGGATCGGGCGGCCGCGGGTGGAAGCCTCGTTCATCGGCGAGGTGATCGACGAGATGATCCGGGTGCCCGACGCCGCCTCGCTGGCCGGCATGCAGGTGCTGTCGCGGCTGCTCGGCCGCCGCGTCGGCGCCTCCACCGGCAGCAACTTCATCGGGGTGTGCTGGGCCGCGAGCCGGATGCGCAGCGAGGGGCGGAGCGGCTCGATCGTGTCGCTGATCTGCGACAGCGGCGAGCGCTATGCCGAAAGTTACTACAACCCGGCCTGGCTCAAGGCGCAGGGGTTGGATCCGGCGCCATATGTGGCGAGGCTCGAAGCATTCCTCGCTGGGGGTAGGTTTGCAGGGGAATTGCTGATGGGGGCAGAGGCTGTATCTTATACACCGTTCCGAGCCCACGAGACAGGCAGCAAGCGCGGATGCCGTATTCTGGTGGATAAAAAAAAAAATACACCGA
>NZ_LAJE02000049.1 GCF_000970465.2 Devosia insulae DS-56 | reverse complement strand
CCCCAGCCCCTCCCCTCAAGGGGGAGGGGAGCAGAGGGCACCAAAGCTCGGCTCACGCGTTTTCCTCTCAGCGACAGGAGGACTCCATGAGCGACAAGCACAAGGCTCACAAGAAGGACGCCGCCGGGCACGGCAAACCCGAGGACGCGCAGAAAGCCAAGGACAAGCCGACCAAAACGGTGGGCAAGGATGAGGACATGCCGGGCGCCGCGGGATTCATCAGCGCCAGGGCGGACGAAGATACCTACGACTAGGCAGCGTTAGCGCCCGTACCCATGCGGGCGAGGCAGCGGGCCGCGTCGCGCGGGCGACCGAGTTCGGCGTAACGCGAGGCGGCTTCGTCGAAGGCAGCGAGGGCCCGGACCTCGTGCCCCTGGGCGCGGCGCTGCACGCCGCGGGCTTCCCATAACGCCGCGGCCCATGGGCCGCCATGCCACATGCCGGCGATGCGTTCGGCATCGGCGAGGCGGCGGTCGACTTCCTGCAACTGCCCGGCCTCGACCAGCGCGATGACCGAGGCGGTGCGGAGCGCCATCGAGCAGGGCTGGCAGGCGCCGGTGGTCAGCAGCCGATCGCCGGCCAGGATAGCTTCCGCCGCCTTCTCGCGGCTCGGGGCGGCGCGAACCGCCAGCGCCTGCATCCGCATATTGAGGTGCGGCGACAGCCAGGTGGCTTCGGCCTCGCCGAGCCCGCGCAGGATCAGTCGATTGGCCCGCCATTTCTGGCCGCGCTCGAGGGCGATCTCGGCCAGCCGTTCCAGCGCCAGCACGCGGCCGGCAACGGCGCCGGCTTCCAGCAACTGATCTTCGGCATCTTCGAGCAGCGCTTCGGCGGCATCGAGCTCACCCGAGAACAGCGCCACTTCGCCTAGCAGCAGGTTGGCGAGGCCGCGCCCGGCGACGGAATCGGCTTCGGTGGCGACGGCCAGCAGCTCGCGCGACTGCGCGGCGATCCCGGCATGACCATGCGCGCTGCAGAGGCAGAACTCTGACAGGCAGAGGTGGCCGTCGAAGACGTGGCGGACGAAGGTGGGGCGGGCGCGGACCCACTCGATGAACTCGGAGCGGAACAGTTCGGGCCAGCGCTGCTGCATGTTGGCCGAGAGGCCGAGCAAGGCACTGGCCTGGCCGACTTCGCGGGCGAGGTTGGCAGCGAGCGCCTGGTTGCGGGTGTCGCGGGCGATCTCGCTGGCCCGGTCAAATTCGCCGCTCTGCAGGTGTACCAGACCCCAGGCGAGCGAGGCGCGGATGCGGTCGGACGGGTCAGGCTGCTCGGCGCTGGAGAGTGCCAGGGCCTGTTCGTAAAGCGCGATTGCCGCCGCGCTGGGGCCGACGCCAAGCTCGGCGTGGAGGTTGTCGCGCAGTTGGTTGAACTGGCGGATCGCCTCCACCCGGTTGCCGGCATCGAGGGCCCGCTGCATCAGGGCGCATTGCGCCTGCTCGTCGGTCGGGTCGTGGGCGATCAGCCGCTGCCACAGGCCACCGGCTCGCAGCAGCTCGGTGTTGCGCTGCTGCAGCAGGGTGCGCGGCGTGTCGAGCCAATCGACATAGATATCGTCGGGCAGCAACTGGCCAGGGTAGAGGTCGGCGGCCCGCTCGAACGCGGCGGCGTCGCGGGATTTCAGCGCCGCCCTGGTCGCCGCCTCGAACTGTTCGATGTCGAGGCTGAGCTCGGCTTCCGGCGCCAGCGCGACGACGTCGTTGCCAAGGGTGATGAGTTCGTGCGCGCCAAGGGTGCGGCGAGCGAAGTGGACGGCCTTGCGGAGGTTGGCGCCGGCGGCCTCAGCGTCGAGCTCGGGCCAGAATGCCTCCATCAGCTGTTCGCGATGCAGGCGATGCGCCGGGGTGATGGCGAGGAGCTTTACCAGCGCGGCGGCACGGTCGCGCCGCCAGTCAGCGGCCGGAACGGGACGGCCATCGACGCTGACGCCGAAGCGGCCGAGCAAAGTGATCGAAACACGCAAAGACAGCACCGCCCAGAGCTGTTGCCGCGCCTCATGGACGGGCCGTCACCGAGCGTTCCCTGACGGGGAACGCTGGCGGAACATAGATTTCCTAAGGTGTCCCCGCAATCGAATTAAAGAGGCAAAGGACACCGAAATGACTCTCAATATCAATGTGATGGCTCCCGACTTCAGCGCCGATACGACGATGGGGCCGATCTCGTTCCACCAGTGGCTGGGTAGTGACTGGGGGATCATGTTCTCCCACCCCAAGGATTTCACGCCGGTCTGCACCACCGAGCTCGGCTACATGGCGCGGCTGAAGCCGGAGTTCGACAAGCGCGGCGTCAAGGTGATCGGGCTGTCGGTCGATCCGGTCGAAAAGCACGCCGGCTGGGCCATGGATATCGAGGAGACACAGGGCACGGCGCCGAATTTCCCGATGATCGGCGACCCGACGCTGGCGATCAGCCAGCTCTACGACATGCTGCCGGCTTCGGCGGGTTCGAGCTCGGATGGTCGCACCGCGGCCGACAACCAGACGGTGCGCAACGTCTACATCATCGGACCGGACAAGAAGATCAAACTGGTGATCTCCTACCCGATGACCACCGGCCGGAATTTCGACGAGGTGCTGCGGGTGATCGACTCGCTGCAGCTCACCGCCAAGCATCGCCTCGCCACACCGGTGAACTGGAAGCCGGGCGACGACGTGATCATCGCCGGCTCGGTGTCGAACGACGAGGCCAAGACGCTCTACCCGCAGGGGTGGAAGGAGCCCAAGCCCTATATCCGCATCGTGCCGCAGCCGGTGCTCACCTGAGCTGACAATGCGGAGGCGCTCGAGGCGCCTCCGCACACCCAGGGCTATCGCGCATGAGATACACCGGCCTCTCCGTGGTCCTCCACCGCGTAGCGGGGGAGGGGGACCAGCGAAGCTGGTGGAGGGGGCGACCCCAAACACCGGCGCATCCTGCCGCCCCCTCCACCGCCTGTCCCTTATACACATCCCCGAGCCCCCGCGCCAGGCAGAAAACTCGTTTG
>NZ_LAJE02000048.1 GCF_000970465.2 Devosia insulae DS-56 | reverse complement strand
CCGCCGCGCCGCTCAGATCCGCCGCAATGCCGAGTTCGAACCAGAGCCAGCGGCTGGCGTCCAGCATGTCTTCGTCGCTGAGCAGCACCACGTCGTCGACCACCGATCGCACCACGTCGAACACCTGGGGGTCGGTCTCGGCGCAGCTCATCGTCGCGATGCGGCTCGTCACCTCCGGCAATCGAACCACGTGCCCCGCATCGAGCGAGGCCTTGAGCGTCGGCGAACCCGTGGGCTCGATGCCGATGATCTTCACCGCTGGCTTCAGCGCCTTGAGCGCAACGCCCATGCCCGAGACCAGCCCGCCGCCGCCGATGGCGACCAGCACCACGTCGAGATCGGGCACATCGGCCAGCAGCTCCAGCGCCGCCGTCCCCTGCCCGGCCATCACCGCCGCATCGGCGAAGGGGTGGAAATACGCGGCGCCATTGCTTTCGGCGAAGGCGAGCGCATGGAGGTTGGTCTCGTTCCACACCTTGCCGACGATCTCGACCGTGGCGCCCCAGCGCTTCAGCTTTTCGACCTTCGCCGCGGTGATGTTCTCGGGCACATAGATCGTCGCCGTCACCCCGGCGAGCTTCGCCGCCCGCGCCACGGCCAACCCGTGATTGCCGCCCGAGGCGGTGACGATGCCGCGCTCGAGCGCTTCCGGCGGCAGCGACAGCAGCTTGTTGGTGGCGCCACGCGCCTTGAACGAGCCGGTGGCCTGAAGGTTCTCGAGTTTCAGCGACAGCTTTGCCGGCGTGATTGGCGCCGACAAGGCCCGCGCCTCGATGGTCGGGGTGCGCCGCACATGCGGCGCAATGCGGGTAGCGGCGGCGTTGATATCGGCGAGGGTAATCATGCCTGAGGCGCCGTGTAGGGGGACGCGACGACGAAGCAGCAATTGCCCGGCCGCACCCGGCCCGGCTGCCGGCGGCCATAGAGGATGCCGCTGGCCCGGTAGTGCAGTTCGACCGGCATCCGGCCGGGGTTGGCGAGGAAATGGATGCGGCCGGCCAGCTGCCCCGCCTCCACCGCCGTGCCGAGCTTGTGCAGCGGCTCATACACCCCGTCATCCTCGGCGATCACATGCGCCTTGGGGCCCAGGTCGTATAGTCTGGGTTCCGCCGCCACCGGGCTCGCCATCCGCGCCGGCAGCACCCCCAGATGCGCCAGGACGTTCCGCACGCCGCGCCGGCAGAGCGCCAGCGCATCGATCGACACCGTGCCGCCGCCGGCCATCTCGGTGCCGATCACCGTCATCCCCTGCAGCGCCGCCGAGGCGGTGGCGGTGCGCGGGTCGCCGCGATTGTCGATCACCACGGCGATCTCGGTGCCGAACGCCTTGGCTGCCGCGACATTGGCCGCATGCTGCTCGGGCGTCGCGCCCGGCTCGATCACCGCGCTCGGGATGATATCGAGCGACGAGCCGCCCGAATGGAGGTCGAGGAACGCATCGCCCATCGGGAAGATCACGTCGTTCACATAGGCCGCGATCTGCCGCGTCGTGGTGCCCAAGGGGTCGCCCGGGAAGCTGCGGTTCATGTTGATTTCGTCGATCGGCGAGGTGCGCCGCGCCGCGTTCACCGCTGGCAGGTTGATCGCCGGAATGAAGATCAGCCGCCCCTGGACATCGGCCGGATCGAGCTCGCGGATCAGCTCGCCCAGCGTGATCGGACCTTCATACTCGTCGCCATGGTTGCCGCCCTCGAGGATCACCGTCGGGCCCACCCCGTTCTTGATCACCGCCACCGGCACCGGCACCACGCCCCAGGCATCGTCATGCACCGACAGCGGGATGTGGAAAAACCCGACCTGCTTGCCCGGCTTGTCGAAGTCCACCGTGGCGGTGGCCAGCTTCTGTGAAATGTTGCGGTCCATGTTCTGCTCTTGGTCGTGATCTCAGGGATTGCCCACAGCCGCTGAAGCCTGAGCAAATTTTACAGGTGATAGTCTACGTTCTCTTGTGATAGTCGATGCGCCGTGCGCTGAGCCGTCCCGGCTCTTGCGCTGCAGCATCGGCTCTGCCACCAGAATGCCGAGGGAGACTGAATGAATGGCCAGAACCGGACGCCCTGCTGCGGCAGCAACGACGCCCGAAAAGCCCGTGAAGGCAGCGCGCGCGAAGCCGGCGACCAAGGCCGCCGACAAGACCGCCGACGCCAGCGACAAGCTCGCCTATGGCGTGCCGGCGCTGGAAAAGGGGCTCGACGTGATCGAGCTCCTGGCGACGCAGTCGAAGGGCATCACCCAGAGCGAGATCGCGCAGCTGCTCGGCCGCTCCCTGCAGGAGGTCTACCGCGTGGTGATGGCGCTCGAGCGGCGCGGCTATATCCAGCGGCGGCCGGGCGAGGATGGGTTCTTCCTCTCCAACCACCTGCACGTCTTGGCCAACCAGTATCCGCCGATGCGCCGGCTGCTCGATGCGGCGCTGCCGATCATGTACTCGACCTCGATCGCCGCCTACCAGGCGCTGCACATTGCCATTCTCGACCGGCTCGCCATCCGCGTCGTGGCGCAGGTCGATAGCCCCGCCCCGCTCGGCTTCCGCCTGCGCGTCGGCACCCAGAACCCCGCGGCCTCCACCGCCTCGGGCCGCCTGCTGCTGGCCTTCCAGCCGCCGGCGATCCGCGACTGGGTGATGGCCGAGATCGAGCGCACCGCGCCCGAAACCGACATGGTGGCGCTGAAACGCCGGGTCGAAACGCTGCACCGCACCGGCTACGAGATCATCGCCGGCGAAGGCCTGCAGGGCATCACCGATGTGAGCTTCCCGATCCTCGACGCCAATGGCTATGCGCTGGCCGTGCTGACCATGCCGTATCTGCCCTCGAGCAAGGAGCGAGTGTCGCTGGAAACGGCAAGCCGCGCCCAGTTCGCGGCCGCCAAGGCCATCACCCAGCTGTTCGACGGCACCCTGATCGAACCGAACTTCCCGCTGGCTCCGATCCGCGAAAAGCGCCCGCCGGCCCGGCCGACGTAAGACGGGGCACGGGCCTCTCCGTGATCCTCCCCCGCGTGGCGGGGGAGGGGGACCGCCGAAGGCGGTGGAG
>NZ_LAJE02000047.1 GCF_000970465.2 Devosia insulae DS-56 | reverse complement strand
ACCGTTACCCACCCACTCGCTCGTGCATCCTGCGTCTTTTGTTTTTGCACGCAGAACACGGCATACGACATTTCTGCCTGTCCCGTGCGCTCGTATATGCCTATAAGAGCCAGTCCCACGACCAACCACGGCATCACCCGGCAGGATCCCTATCACTGGCTGCGGGCCGATAACTGGCAGCAGGTGATGCAGGATCCGTCCACCCTGCCCGCCGATATCCGCGGCTATGTCGAGGCGGAGAACGCCTATTTCGCCGAGGCCTTCGAGACGGCGCATGAGGCGTTGACCGACAAGATCTATCGGGAGATCCGCGGCCGCATCAAAGAGGACGAGAGCGGCATCCCGTCGGCTGATGGCCCGTGGGCCTACAATTCGCGCATGGAAGAGGGAAAGCAGTACCCGATCCTCGTCCGCACGCTGCGAGGCGGCGGCGACGAACAGGTGCTGCTCGATTGCAATGTCGAGGCCGGCGAGGAGTATTTCGGCTTTGGCGGCGGCGACCACGATCCGTCGCACCGGCTGCTCGCCTGGAGCGCCGACCGGCAGGGCTCGGAGTTCTACACCCTGCATATTCGCGACCTCGCCACCGGCAAGGATACCGGCGAAGTGATCGAGGATGTCGCGGGCGGCGGCGTCTGGTCGGCCGATTCCAGCGCCATCTACTATTCCGAATATGACGACAACCATCGTCCGTTCAGGGTCCGTCGTCACGTGCTCGGCACGCCGCAGGCCGATGACGAGATCGTCTACGAGGAGAAGGATCCGGGCTTCTTCGTCGGCGTCGACGAGACGCTATCGCGCAACTACATCGTCATCGACGCGCACGACCACCAGACCAGTGAGTTCTGGCTGATCGATACCCGCACCGGCGGCGCGCCGAAGCTGGTTTCGCCCCGCCTCACCGATCGCGAATACGACGTCGAGGACCGCGACGGGGTGTTCTACATCCTCACCAACGCCGACGGCGCCGAAGACTTCAAGATCGTCACCGTCGCGGCTGACAATCCGGCGGCCGAAAACTGGATCGACCTGGTGCCGCACCGCCCGGGCGTCTTGATCCTCGACATTATCCTGCTCAGCCATCACCTCATCCGGCTCGAGCGATCCGAGGGGCTGCCGCGCATCGTGGTGCGCAACCTCGACGATGGCGAAGAGTGGACAGTGAAGTTCGATGAGGAGGCCTATGCGCTAGGCATGTCGGCCGGTTTCGAGTTCGACACCACGACCATTCGCTTTACCTATTCGTCGCCGACCACGCCGTCGCGCACCTATGACCTCGACCTGGTGACGCGCGAACGCACCCTGCTCAAGGAACAAGTGGTCCCGTCCGGGCACAACCCTGATCACTATGAGACCAAGCGCATCTTCGCCAAGGCCGAGGATGGCGAGCGGGTGCCGGTGACGCTGCTCTACCGCAAGGGGCTGAAGCTCGACGGCACGGCGCCCGTCCTGCTCTACGGCTATGGCGCCTATGGCATGGCGATACCGGCCGGCTTCTCGGTGTCGAAGCTGTCGCTGGTCGATCGCGGCTTCGTCCACGCCACGGCGCATATCCGCGGCGGCATGGACAAGGGCTATGCCTGGTACAAGAACGGCCGCCGCGAGCAGAAGACCAACACTTTTACCGATTTCATCGCGGCCGCCGAAACGCTGATCGAACTGGGCTATACCAGCAAGCAGCGCATCGTCGCCGAAGGCGGCTCGGCCGGCGGCCTGTTGATGGGTGCTGTCACCAACATGCGCCCTGAGCTCTGGGCCGGCGTCATTGCTGAGGTGCCGTTTGTCGACGTGCTCAACACCATGCTCGATGAAACCCTGCCGCTCACCCCGCCGGAATGGCCCGAATGGGGCAACCCGATCATCGACAAGGCGGCCTATGACCGCATTGCCGGCTATGCGCCATACGAACAGGTGGCGGCGATCGACTATCCGCCGATCTTTGCGCTGGCCGGGCTCACCGATCCGCGCGTCACCTATTGGGAACCGGCCAAATGGGTGGCCAAGCTCCGCGCCACCAAGACCGACAGCAATCCGCTCTACCTCAAGACCCACATGGGCGCCGGCCATGGCGGCGCTTCGGGCCGCTTCGACCAGCTCAAGGAGACCGGGCTGAGCTATGCCTTTGCGCTCAGTTGCGTCGGATTGGCATAATTCCACCCAAAGCGGGAATTGTTGAGCAATGCCAAAGGGCCTATATCGGAGCCAGCCCAGCGGCCAACAATCATAGAGACTGTCCCCCAAGGAGGCATCCAGAATGGCATACGAACTTCCCCCCCTGCCCTACGCCTATGACGCGCTCGGCCCGTACATGAGCAAAGAGACGCTCGAGTTCCACCACGACAAGCACCACCAGGCTTACGTCACCAACGGCAACAAGTTGGCCGAGGGCAAGGGTCTCGAAGTGCTCGAGCTCGAGGACGCGGTCAAGGAAGTGTTTGGCAAGGATCCGGCGCTCTTCAACAATCTGGGCCAGCACTACAACCACGTGCATTTCTGGAACTGGATGAAGCCCAATGGCGGCGGCGGCGCCTCAAAGGTCCCGGCAGCGCTGCTCAAGGCGATCGAGTCCGATCTCGGTGGCTTCGACAAGTTCCGTGCCGATTTCATCAATGCCGGCACCACGCAGTTCGGCTCGGGCTGGGCCTGGCTGTCGCTGAAGGATGGCAAGCTCCAGGTCACCAAGACCGCCAATGGCGAGTCGCCGCTGGTGCATGGCAACGCCAAGCCGCTGCTCGGCGTCGACGTCTGGGAGCACTCCTATTACATCGACTACCGCAACGCGCGCCCGAAGTACCTCGAGGCCTGGTTCGACAACCTGGTGAACTGGGAACATGTCGAGTTCCTGTTCGAAGAAGCCCGCTAAGCTTCAAAGCAGATTGCGTTCAGGGCCCGCTTCGGCGGGCCCTTTTCTTTCTGCTCCCCTCCCCCTTGAGGGGAGGGGAGCAGAAAGAAAAGGGCCCGCCGAAGCTGTCCCTTATCCACATCT
>NZ_LAJE02000046.1 GCF_000970465.2 Devosia insulae DS-56 | reverse complement strand
GCACATGGTCGATGTAGAGCCGGCCATAGCCGCGCTCATAGGCCGGCGGCGGCGGCACGAAGGCCGCCTGGCGGCGCGCCAGCTCCTCGGCGGAAATTTCGAGCTCGAGCTTGCGCGCAGCGCAGTCGAGCACGATGAAGTCGCCGGTTTTGACCAGCGCCAGCGGCCCGCCCAGCGCCGATTCCGGCGCCACATGCAGCACCACGGTGCCGAACGCCGTGCCGCTCATCCGCGCATCCGAAACCCGCACCATGTCGGTGACGCCCTGCTCCAGCAGCTTCTTGGGCAACGCCATGGTGCCGGCTTCCGGCATGCCGGGATAACCGCGCGGGCCCGCATTCTTCAGCACCAGGATGCTGTCGGCATCGACATCGAGATCGGGGTCGTCGATGCGGGCCCTCAGATCCTCGGCGTTTTCGAACACCATGGCCCGGCCACGGTGCTGCATCAGCCGCGGCGAAGCCGCCGACGGCTTGATGATGGCGCCGTTAGGGGCAAGGTTGCCCTTCAGCACCATCATGCCGCCCTGCGGCGTCAGCGGCTTGTCGAGCGACCGGATCACCTCGTCGTTCCAGCACTCGGCGTTGGCGATGCGCTCGCCGATGGTGCCGCCTTCGACGGCGACGGCGTCGAGGTTGAGCAGATGCGAGATGCGCTGCATCACCACCGGCAACCCACCGGCATCGAAGAACTCTTCCATCAGGAAGCGGCCCGAGGGCTTGAGGTCGACAATGGTCGGCACGTCACGGCCGAGCGCGTCCCAATCCTCGAGCTTGAAATCGACGCCCAGCCGTCCGGCGAGGGCGAGCAGGTGCACCACTGCATTGGTGGAGCCGCCGATGGCGCCATTGACCTTCACCGCGTTCTCGAACGCCGCCCGGGTCAGGATTTTCGAGATGGTGATGTTCTGCCGCACCAGTTCGACGGCGCGCTTGCCCGATTGCTCGGCCAGCACGGCGCGGCGGCTGTCGGGCGCCGGGATCGAGCCGTTCATGGCAAAGCCGATGCCCATCGCTTCGCCCAGCGACGCCATGGTCGAGGCGGTGCCCATGGTCATGCACGAGCCGGCCGAGCGGCTCATCGCCGCCTCGGCTGCGTCGAGGTCGGCCTTCGAGATCTTGCCGGTGCGATATTCCTCATCGAGCTTGAAGATGTCGGTGCCCGAACCGAGCACCCGGCCGCGGAAGCGGGCATTGAGCATCGGCCCGCCCGACACCAGCACGGCGGGCACATCGCAGCTCGCCGCCCCCATCAGCACCGCCGGCGTGGTCTTGTCGCAGCCGGCGAGCAGCACCACCCCGTCGATCGGGTTAGCGCGGATGGTCTCTTCGACATCCATGGCGACGAGGTTGCGGAACATCATGGTGGTCGGCCGCATCAGCGGCTCACCCAGGCTCGTTACCGGGAACTCCAGCGGGAAGCCACCCGCCATCAGCACGCCCCGCTTCACATGCTCGGCCAGCTCGCGCAGGTGCCGGTTGCAGTTGGTCAGTTCCGACCAGGTGTTGCAGATACCGATCACCGGCCGGCCATCGAGCAGCTCAGGCGAGAACCCCTGGCTCTTCATCCAGCTGCGCGGCACGAAGCCATATTTGCCGGCGCGCGCAAACCACTCGGCGCTGCGATAAGCCCGCGGCTCGCCCGGCTTGGCGGCACTGGCTGGGGTGGTCTCAATGCTCATCTGAACGCGTATCCGTGCGGCTGTTGTTCGGTGTTTTCGCCGGTGTGCAATGTAACGTTACATGCTCGAATGCCGTCAAGGGGCTTTCTGCGGGATACGACCATGAGATGATGGTGCCTCAAGTTCCGGCCGTGAGGCGAGGGCCTTCTCCCCTTGTGGGAGAAGGTGGCCGAAGGCCGGATGAGGGGTCCGCGCAACGAAGTGTAGCGCGCTCCGAGCGAAGCGAGGAGCGACCCAATGCGCGGAGAGATACCCCTCATCCGCCCTTCGGGCACCTCCGGGCGAGGGCTGCGCCCTCGTCCCGCGACCACAAGGGGAGAAGGCGATCACGTCACTGTCAGCGCCTCCCTGCCCCTAAACCCGCGACACCTTCCGCACCAGATCCCCCCGATCGAACACCTCCGGCCTCAGTTCAGTCCCCAGCCCCGGTCCCTCCATCGGATACACGTAGCCACCCTCGATCCGCGGCGTCGCCGTCACCAGGTCCTTGTACCAGCCGTTGTAATAGGCCCGGACGCTCTCCTGGATCAGCGTGTTGGGCTGGCTGAACGAGGCGTGCACCCCCGCGGCGAACGCCACCGGGCCGACGCAGTCATGCGCGGCGAACGGCCGGTGATAGGTGTCGGCCAGCGCGGCGATCTTCCGTGCCTCGGTGAGCCCACCGCACCAGCCGATATCGACCATCACCACGTGGGTGGCGTCGCGGTCGAGCAGGTCCTTGTAGGGAAAGCGCGTCGCCAGCACTTCGCTGGCACAGACCGATATCGGGGTCGAGCGCGCGAACTCGGCCAGCGCCTGCGGCGAGTTCATGCGGATCGGATCTTCGAACCAGGTCGGCTGAAACGGCTCCAGGGCCCTCGCGATCTGCTTGGCGGTCGGCAGGTTCCACAGGCTATGCAGTTCCACCATGATCTCAATGCGGTCGCCGACCGCCTTGCGGATTTTCTCGAATGGCTCAAGCGCCAGCTTCAGCTGGTCGGTGGTGATGTAGCGCCCGTCATTCTCCATTGCCGGCGGATCGAACGGCCAGATCTTCATCGCCGTGATCCCCGACGCCAGGAGGTCCTCCGCCAGCTCGCCCGCCCGATGCATGAAGCCGTCGAGATCGGCATAGCGGGCATCGCCCTGCCCCGAGGCCCAGTTATCCACCGGCCGGAAGTTGCGGGCCTGCGCGTAGCGAGGGTTGGCGCAGGTGTTGTAGATGCGCAGCCGCTGGTGGCTCAGCCCACCCAGCATCTGGTGCACCGGCAGGTTGCAGACCTTGCCGAACAGGTCCCATAGCGCGATGTCGACCGCCGACGCGGCCCGCATTTCGGCCCCTGACGACGAGAACCCCAGCGCCGCATAGACCATCTCGCGGTTGATCGCCTCGATCGCCAGCGGATCGCGACCCAGCAGCTTGTGCGCCAGCACCTCGTGCACATGGGCGGTGACCGAGCCCGGCCCGAAGAACGTCTCGCCCAGTCCGGTAACGCCGGCGTCGGTGTGCACCCGCACCCAGATGACGTTCGAGAACTCCTCGGTATAGAGCGTCTCGACCTCGGTGATCTTCATTCGCATTCCTTCCTCTGTCGCCGTGAGACCCGCGGGGACTCGGCGCGTGGCCTGCCTTCCCGACGAAAATTCCCGCACCCTCTTGACGATCCCTCGTGAAGCTGACTGAATACCTTTAACGATACATGTCGACCACGATACAGGTCGGGATCGGAAACGCAAGTCGTTGGGGCGATGCGCGTTCCACCCCTTTCGATCAGGGGCCCGGTCCCTGTCGATACGCGTCTATTTTCAGGAGGGACGGATAATGGGTAACAGGAAGCATCTTCTTTTCAGCTCGGCAGTGACGCTGGGCCTTCTCGCCAGTTTCGGCGCGATGGCTCAGGATCGGTTCAGCTGCCCGCAGCAGGGCGGCGATCTGGTGGTGGGGCTCGAAGCCGCCGCCGGCACGCTCGACCAGCAGACGGCCACCTCGTCGGCGACCCGCAACATCGCCATGAACATCTTCGAAGCGCTGATCATCCGCGACGAGAACATGCGGCCGGTGCCCGATCTCGCTGACTCGATCGAGCCCAGCGCCGACGGGTTGAGCTACACCTTCAAGCTGCGCCAGGGGGTGAAGTTCCACAACGGCAAGCCGATGACTTCGGCCGACGTCGTCGCTTCGTTCGACCGCTACAAGACCGTCGGCGTCAGCCGCTCGATCCTCGAAGCGGTGGCGGGCTGGACCGCCCCTGATGACACCACCTTCGTCATCACGCTCAAGGCGCCGCAGCCGAACTTCCTCGAGAACCTCTCGTCGTCGACCGCTCCCGTCGTCATCATGCCCGCCGAAGAGGCGACGAAGGCCGCCGGACAGATCGACGTCATCGGCACCGGGCCGTTCAAGCTGGGCGAGTTCGTGCCCGACAGCCATGTGCGGCTCGACCGCTATGCCGACTACACCCCGGGCACCACGCTTACCGGTCTCAGCGGCTTTGCCGGCTACAAGCAGGCCTGCGTCGATACCGTCACCTTCCGCATGCTCACCGAAACCGCCGCCCGCATGGCGGCGCTCGAAACCGGCGAAGTCCACATCGTCGAATCGGTGCCGGCCATCTCGATGGAGCGTCTCGCCGCCGTCGATGGAGTCGAGCTGCTGACGCTCGAAGCCTACGGCCTCAATGTCGGCTATCCGAACTGGTCGGCGCCGCCCACCGACAACCTCAAGGTGCGCCAGGCTATGCTGGCCGCGCTCAACATGGATGAGATCATGGAGGCGTCGACCGACGGCGTCTACAAGCTCAACCCCAGCCTGCAATTCCCCGGCACCGCCTATTTCTCCGAAGCCGGCGGCGAACTCTACAACCAGAACAATGCCGACAAGGCCAAGGCGCTGCTCGCCGAGGCCGGCTACAACAACGAGCCGATCGTGCTGCTGACCACCCAGCAGATCACCACCATGTACAACACCGCTTTGGTGATGCAGGCGCAGTTGCAGGCAGCCGGCTTCAACGCCGAACTCAAGGTGTTCGACTGGCCGACGGCACTCGCCACCAGCGAGAAGGAAACCACCGGGTGGAACTTCTTCTTCACCCACTGGACCGGCTCGGCCGCCCAGGGCGGCGCGACGACGCTGCGCAACCTCGCGGCCCCCGCCAATATCTATAAACCGCAGGACCCGGCGGGTGATCCCGACTACAACGCCGCATTCCAGCGCGTCACGGGTGGCGCCACCATCGAGGACCGGGCCGCCGCCTTCGCCGATGCGCAGAAAGTGGTGTTCGAGAACGTGCTCGCCATTCCATTCGGCGTGATGTCGAACGTCCAGGGCACCCGCTCGAACGTGAAGGGGTTTGTGCCGTTCTACAACACTCGGGTGTCGAACGTCTGGCTGGAGAACTGATCGTACGGGGGATGGGCCACCGGCTTCTCCTTCATCC
>NZ_LAJE02000045.1 GCF_000970465.2 Devosia insulae DS-56 | reverse complement strand
CGCTCACAGTTGACGCTGTCTAGTCCTTGTGTATGCGCGTGATATAGCATCAGCAATCAGCGGTGCGCTACACAACAGTGCATATGTCTCATGTAGCCCTGCGGTCTACACTGTGCACATTCTTATCTTTTTAGTGATGCGGCGACGAGCGGGTTCTAGACTAGATCGCTCGTCGGGAGCATCAGATGTGTATAAGAGCGAGGGAGGGGGGTGGGCCACGGGCTCGGAATCCGCTACGCCATTCGCCGGAGGCGCCCCGATGAACGACAACGAACAGCAGGTGTTGCAGTTGAGGCCGGAGGCGGCGCTGGCGCTGCTGATCGAGCGGGTGCAGCACATGCTGACCACCTATGAAGGGCGCATCGCCATCGGGCTCGCCGGCGGGCCTGGCGTCGGCAAATCGACGCTGGCGGTGAAGCTGGTGGAGGCGCTGAACGCGACAACCCCTGACCTCGCCGCCTATGTGCCGATGGACGGCTTCCACATGCGGCACTCCAAGCTCGAGAGCCTCGGCACCGTAAAGGACAAGGGCGCGCCGCACACTTTCGAAGGCGCAGCGTTCGCCGAGTTCCTCGCCGGGGTGAAGGCGGCGACGCTGCAGGTGAGCGGCCCCGGCTATTCGCGCGAGATCGAGGACGTGGTGATCGACGCCTTCATCGTTCCGGCTGGTGCGCGGGTGCTGGTGGTCGAGGGCAACTATCTGCTGCTGGCCAATGCGCCATGGTGGCAGGTGCGGCCGCTGCTCGACCTTGCCGTGTTCATCGATCTGCCGCGCGACACGGTGAAGGCCCGGCTGCTGGCGCGACATGCGCAGCACGGCCTGTTCACCGCCGAGCGCAACCGGCAGCATGTCGAGCGCGTCGATCTCGCCAATTACGATCTGGTGAAACGCTCGCGCGGCCGTGCCGATATCGCCATCGATCTGGTGACTGAGCGCTGACGCCGGCTACCGCCGCGCCCTCGCGCCTGCTAGGCATCTGAGGCGTTTCGGCGGCGGGGGGTGATCCATGCTTGTTCGGTTCTGCAAGATCGGCTTCGTCGCCGTGGTGGCGCTGTTCTTCTCGGTCATCGCCTACGGCAACATCACCGACTACGACAGCAACTGGCAGTTCGTGCAGCACGTGCTGAGCATGGACACCATCTTCCCCAATTCGACCCTGAAGTGGCGGGCGATCACCGACCCCAACCTGCAGACCGCCGGGTACTGGGGCATTATCGGCTGGGAGGCGCTGACGGCACTGGTGCTGTGGGTCGGCGTTATCCGCCTGCTTGTGGCTGTGTCGGGGCCGGGGTTCGTGCGCGCCAAGGGCATCGCGGCCGTCGGGCTCACCATGGGTTTTCTGCTGTTCGGGCTGGGTTTCGTCGTGGTGGGCGGCGAGTGGTTCGCCATGTGGCAGTCCGAAACCTGGAACGGCCAGCAGAAGGCCTTCGAGTTCATCTCGATGATCGGCCTCGCGCTCGCCGTGCTGCTGCTGCCGGAACCGGCCGAGGCGTGACCGGGCGCCGCCGCTGGCGTAGAGTTTCGCCCACTCAATCGAATCGCCCGCCCCGCCTCCAGTTCAGACGGCCCAATTGACCCGACCGACCTATCCGTTCGACGTGCGCTCGCGCGACGTCTGGGCCATTGCCTTGCCCGCCTCCGTCGCGTTCATCACCGAGCCGCTGGCCGGGCTGGTCGATATTACGGTGATCGGCCGGCAGGGCGATGCGGCGGTGCTGGGTGGCGTGGTGGTGGGCGCCCTGGTGTTCGATTTCATCTTCTCGATGGCGTATTTCCTGAGGACCGGCACCGCCGGACTGACGGCGCAGGCGATCGGGGCGCGCGATCCGCGCGACGGCTTGCTGCATGCGGCGCGGGCCATCGGCATCGGCATTATCGCCGCGGCACTGATGATCGCGCTGCAAGTGCCACTGCTGGCGCTGGCCAACCTCGCGATGGCGCCCACCCCTGGTGTCGCGGAGGCCTTGAAGCAGTATTTCGAAGTGCGGATCTGGGCCGCGCCGTTCTCGCTGATCAACTATGCGCTGCTCGGCTGGTTCTATGGCCGGGCGCAGGCCAAGACCGGCATGATGCTGCAGATGCTGATCCACGGGATCGATATCCCGCTGTCGATCCTGTTCGTGATGAGTTTTGGCTGGGGCCCGCACGGCGCGGCTCTGGCGACAGTGATCGGCCAGGCCGCAGCGTGCCTGCTCGGGCTGGTATTCCTGGTCCGGCACTTCGGCGGCTTCAGAAAAATCATGGCGCTGATCGTGCCGGATGAGCTATTCCACGGCCATGCCCTGCAGCGGATGTTCGGGCTCAGCCGCGACCTGATGATCCGCTCGATCGCGCTGATGGGGGCCTATGCCTATTTCGCGGCGCAAGGCTCGCGGCTGGGCGAAGTGCCGCTCGCCGCCAACGCGATCCTGCTCAACTTTCTGATGATCTCGGGCTTCTTTCTCGATGGCATCGCCCAGGCGGCGGAACAGCTTTGCGGCAAGGCCGTCGGCGCCAACTGGCGGCCGGCCTTCGACCGCGCCTACACCCTCGCATTCCGCTGGGGCACACTGATCGCGGTGGGCCTGGCGCTGGTCTGGTTTGCCGGCGGCTGGTACCTGATCGACTTCATGACCACCAGCGAGCCGGTGCGCGAGTACGCCCGGATGTTCCTCTGGGTCGCGGCACTCTCCTCACTCACCGGAATGCCGGCCTTCGTGTTCGACGGGATTTTGGTGGGCGTGACCCTCAACACGGTGATGCGCAACGGCATGGTGCTGGCGCTCGCCCTGTTCCTCGCCGCCGCCGTGGTGCTGCAGGGGGCGTTCGGAAATACCGGGTTGTGGATCTCGATCCACCTGTTCTTCCTCTGCCGCGCCGGGTTCTACTGGTGGGCGCTGGAGCGGAAGAAGGCGGGGTTGTTCAGTAGCTGACTGATAGAGACGGCCCCCTCCCTCGCCATTCGAGCATAGCTCTCATGGCCTTCTCGCCTCAAATCGCTCCACTGGAGCGATTTGCCCTTCGGGACGGTTCGAAGTCCCCCATAATGGGGAAGGTGAAGAGTCGAGGTTTTGTCTTCGATTGTGCCCAGTGAACCGACGGGGCACCTCCCCCTTTATGGGGGAGGATGGGAGTCGTCTGCTAGAGGCTAGCCTTGCCCGAAGCCCACTCCGCCGTCGTCAGCCCGGTCAGTTCCGACACCGACTTCAGCCCCCTGCTCCGCACCGCCGCGCTGAGGCCACGCTTCAGCCGGTCGAGCATGTCGAGCCCGCCGAATACCAGCGCGGAGTAGAGCTGGATGGCGTCGGCGCCAGCCTCGAACTTGGCCACGGCGCTCTCGGGCGAGTGGATGCCGCCGACCCCGATGATCGGCAGCTTGCCGACCCGCTGGCGCACCTGCGCCAGCTTCCGCGTCGCGAGGTTGAACAGCGGCTTGCCCGAGAGACCGCCGGTTTCGGTGGCGTTCTCCATGCCCTGCACCGGGTCGCGGCTCAGCGTGGTGTTGGAGACGATCAGTCCATCGAGATCGGTGGCGAGCACCACTTTGGCGATGCCGTCGAGCGCCTTCTCATCGAGATCGGGGGCGATTTTCAGCAGCACCGGGACGCGCACCGAGGCTTTGGAGCGTGCCTTCAGCACCGCCGCCAGCAGCCGGGTCAGCGCTTCGTCGGCCTGCAGGTTCCTGAGCCCCGGCGTATTCGGCGAGGAGATGTTGACCGTCAGGTAATCAGCGACTTCGGCGAAGCGCGTGATGCCGGTGACATAGTCGGCGACGAAATCCTCAGAATCCTTGTTGGCCCCGATATTGACCCCGAGGATGGCGCCGACATGGGCGCCCTTCAGTCGGGCGAACGCCGCATCATGGCCCTCGTTGTTGAAGCCCATGCGGTTAATCACACCATCGGCCGGGGTGACCCGGAACAGCCGCGGCTTGGGGTTGCCGACTTGCGGCCGCGGCGTGACGGTGCCGATCTCCACCATGCCGAAGCCCATGCGGGCCAGCGGCTTGGGCACCTCGGCATTCTTGTCGAAGCCGGCCGCCATGCCGACCGGGTTCCTGAGGTCGAGGCCGCACAGCGTAGTGCGAAGCTCCGGCGGATCGGCACCCTCCTGCTCCGGTGCAAGGCCAAGCCGCAGCGCCGCGATAGTGGCGCCATGGGCGATCTCGGGGTCCATCTTCAACAGCGTGTCGCGGGTCAGGCCGGAGACCAGCGGCATGCGGAGCAGCGGCGAGAGGCGCGAGAAGATCATTTGACCCAATCCGGCAGCGTGGCGACGCCATCGGCGGGGACGTCGAGCCGCGCCATGTTGGAGACCGCCGCCATCGGCAGGGTGGCGAACAGATGCGGGAACAGATCGCCGCCGCGCGAGGCTTCCCATCGCAGCGTCTCGCCGAGTGGCGCCGTCGGCACCTGGAACAGCACCTGATCGCTCAGCCCGGCGAAATAGAGCCGGATGGTTTCGCCCAGCTGCGGCGCGCTCGAAAAGTGGATGTAGCCATCCTTGAGGTCGATCGGCTGGCCGACGAAGTGGCCGGCGGCCAGCGAGGCCTCATAGATCTCGCGGCTCGCGACCTTGTAGATGAACTCCGGGGTGGCCACGGTATGCTCCTTCAATCAGGCGGCGGTGACCAGCTTGCCGGCCAGCGCATCGGCGATCAGCTTCCGCGTCTCGACGACGCCGTAAAGCGCGATGAACGAGCCGAAGCGCGGCCCCTGGTCGGCGCCGAGCAGCACCTGGTAGATGGCGCCGAACCAATCGCGCAGCGGATCGAAGGTGTGGGCGTTGCCGACCGCATAGACGATGTCCTGCAGTTCCTTGGCCTCGAGCGCTTCCTTGCCGGCAAGCTGGTCGGCGAGGTCCTGCAACGCGGCGCGTTCCTTGTCGGTCGGCGCGCGGAACGTCTTGGTCGGCTTCACCTCGTCGTTGAAGTAACGCACCGCGTAACCCGCGAGCCGGTCGAGCTCGGGGTTGGTCAGCGGCGTCTCGCCTGGCAGGCGGCGCGAAATGTAGTTCCACAGCGCCGACTTCTCATGCGCGTTGGCAGCCGAGGCGAGGTTGAGCAGCAGCCCGAACGAGATCGGCATATCGACCACCGGGACCTTGCCCGAATGGATGTGGAAGGCCGGGTTCTCGAGCGCCGCTGCGGCGTCCTGGCCGTTATAGGCGGCGACGTGCTGGTAATACTCATCGACGGCGCGCGGGATCACATCGAAATACAGGCGCTTGGCCACCCGCGGCTTCTGGAACATGTAGAGGCTCAGGGTCTCGGTGCCGGCATAGGTCAGCCACTCATCGATGGTCAGCCCGTTGCCCTTCGACTTCGAGATCTTCTGGCCCAGGTCATCGAGGAACAACTCATAGACATAGTGCTCGGGCGGCGTGCCGCCGAGGATGGCGCAGATCTTGTCGTAGAGGTGCTGGTTGGTCTGGTGGTCCTTGCCGAACATCTCGAAATCGACGCCGAGCGCCGCCCAGCGCATGCCGAAATCCGGCTTCCACTGCAGCTTCACGTGGCCGCCGGTGACCGGCAGCGTGGCGTCGCGGCCATCCTCGTCGACAAAGGTCACCGTACCGGCCTTGGCATCGACGTGCTTCATCGGCACGTAGAGCACGCGGCCCGAAATCGGCGAGATCGGCAGGAACGGCGAATAGGTCGCCTGCCGCTCCTCGCCCAGGCTAGGCAGCATCACCGCCATGATTTGGTCGTACCGCTCGGCGGCGCGCAGCAGCACCTCGTCGAAGCGGCCGGCCTTGTAGTATTCGGTGGCGCTGGCGAACTCGTAGTTGAAGCCAAAAGTGTCGAGGAAGCGCCGCAGCATGGTGTTGTTGTGGTCGCCAAAGCTCGGGTAGTCGCCGCCGAACGGGTTCGGCACTGATGTCAGCGGCATCTGCAGATACGGCTCGAGCGCGGCGCGATCCGGCACGTTTTCCGGGATCTTGCGCATGCCATCCATGTCGTCGGAGAAGCAGAGCAAGCGGGTCGGGATCTCGTCGCGGGTCAACAGCCGGAAGGCGGTGCGGACCATAGTGGTGCGGGCCACTTCGCCGAAGGTGCCGATATGCGGCAGGCCCGAGGGACCGTAACCGGTCTCGAACAGCACTTCGGTCAATCCCAGCCGCTCGACCCGAGCCACCAGTTTCCGGGCTTCCTCGAACGGCCAGGCGCGCGCCGTCTGGGCGGCGTCGAAGAAGGCGGGGTCGAGGGTCGGAAGCGGCGCGGGCACGGCAGGCCTCAGATGCTGAGTGGGGAGATGGCGCTCAATTGCACCAGCCGGCTACGGGCGTCAATGGCAAGCGCCCTGCCCCGCCTTGCCAAGCGGCGGTGCGGTGCCTAGTTATGCGGGACTTTTCCAGCAAGGTCTTGGTTGTCGCGAGATCGAGCCGGAAAGATCTGCACCTTTCCTGATCTCGCTTTCGAGGACCCGATGGCCATTTCCCTGCAGGACGCTCTCATCCACATCATGGTGGTCACCGCCTCGTCCGACGAAGGCATCTCCGACCACGAACTGGATGTGATCGGGAGCCTGGTGGTGCGCTCACCGGTGTTCGCGGATTTCGACCTCGAGCGGCTCTCGGCGGTGGCCAATGCGGCGGTCGACAAGACCAACAGCGCCGGCCTCGATGCGGTGCTCAACGATGCCATCGCGTCGGTGCCGAAGCGCCTGCACGACACCGCCTACGCCCTTGCCGTGGAAGTCGCGGTGGTCGACGTGCAGCTGCCGCAGGAAGAACTGCGGCTGCTCGAGATGGTGCGCGACCGGCTCGACGTCGACCGGCTGGTCACCGCGGCGATCGAAGCGAGCGCCCGGGCGCGGATGCGTGCGGCGTGAGCGAATAGCGAATAGCGAATAGCGAATAGCGAATAGCGAATAGCGAATAGCGAATAGCGAATAGCGAATAGCGAATAGCGAATAGCGAATAGCGCGGAGTTTGATTCTCTCCCTATTGGCTACTCGCTATTGGCTACTCGCTTAGTAGAAACTCACCGGAAACCACCGCAGGTACAACTCGTCATAGGCGCCCGACCGTTTCAGCCGGGCGAGGCCGTAGTCGATCACCTGGCGGACGGCATCAGCGCCGGCCGGTACCGCCACGGCGAGGCCATCGCCGAACAGGTCGGGCCGGAAATACGGCTCGCCCGCGAACTCGCAGCAGCCGACATGCTCGTTGAGCCAGAACGAGGCGCGCATTGCGTCGCCGAAATAGGCGTCTGCCTCGCCCTTCGACAACGCGTCGAGCGCCATGATCTCGCTGTCGAACTGGATCAGCCCGGCGGTCGGCAGGTAGCGGCGAATGAACTCGGCATGGGTCGAGCCACGGCGTACCGCCACCCGCTTGCCGTCGAGCGACGCCGGTTCGAACCCGGAGGCCGCGGCCACCGGTGTGACGAAGCGGCCCGGCAACATCAGGTAAATCTGCGAGAAATCGAACAGCGCCCCGTTCTGGGGGGTCAGCGCCAGGCCGGCGATCAGCGCATCGCCCTGCCGATCCTCCAGCGCCCGCGCTGCCTGGTCCCAGGGCCAGGCCTGCACCGTGCAGGTGATGGCGAGATCGGCGCAGAGCGCCCGGGCCAGATCGACATTGAAGCCGACCAGTTCGCCCTTGTCGTCACGAAAGTTGAACGGCGGAAAATCCGCGGTGGTCAGGAAGCGGATCGACGGCACCGCGGCGAGGCTGGGGACGATTTCGCGCGCGCCAGGATCGATATGATAGGGCAGCGCCTGCGCCAGCACCGGCGCCGACGGGGCGAGCAGCAGAGCAAAGGCGAACAGTACGGCGCGCATGACGTCCCGGGGCGAGCGATCCTCGGCTTATCGCCCAATTCGCGGGTAAAGGCGAGGGCCGATGCCGGCTGTTCCCAAGCTCTCGGTTTCGACTGACCGCAGCGCGGCGTGGACCAGGAGCGCCGCGGCTTAACACCCGGGGGTCTAAGCCTACGGCTTAACCCGGGGGTCTAGGCGTAGCGGTTTAACCCGAGATCGCCGACCTCGATGTCAGGCGCCTTGCCGGAGATGATGTCGGCCAGTACCCGGCCGGAGCCGGCGGCCATGGTCCAGCCGAGCGTGCCGTGGCCGGTATTGAGGTAGAGGTTGGAGAGTTTCGAGCGCCCCAGCACCGGCGTGCCGTCAGGCGTCATGGGCCTCAGCCCGCACCAGAAACTGGCCTTCGACGCATCCCCGGCATTGGGGAACAGTTCGCGCAGCGAGCGATCGAGCGGACCGCGGCGCGAAGGGTGGAGTGTCGTATCGTAGCCGGCGATCTCGGCGGTGCCGCCCACCCGGATGCGGTCGCCGAGCCGGGTGGTCGCCACCTTGTAGGTCTCGTCCATGACCGTCGATACCGGCGCCACCGCTGCATCGGTGATCGGCACGGTGAGCGAATAGCCTTTGATCGGGTAGACCGGCAGGCCGATGCCGAGCGGGCGCAGCAGCAATGGCGAGTAGCTGCCGAGCGCCATAACGTAAGCGTCGGCGGTCAGCAGGCCCTTGTCGGTCGCCACACCAGTCACCACCCCGCCCGAGCTGGCGATGTGGTCGATGGTCGTGCCATAGCGGAAGGCGACGCCGTGGCCGGCGGCGCGCGCCGCCAGCGCCTCGGTGAACATCTTGCAATCGCCGGTGTCGTCATTGGCGAGCCGCAGCCCGCCGACAAACGGCACCGTCGCCGTGGCCAGCCCAGGCTCCGCCGCGACGCAGCCCTTGGGGTCAAGCACCTCGTAGGGCACGCCATACTGCTTCAACACGGCAATGTCGTCGGCGGCGTGATCGAGCTGCTTCTGCTCGCGGAACAGCTGTACGGTGCCCTGCTGGCGGCCGTCGAAGGCCAGCCCGGTCTCGGCGCGCAGCGCGATCATCATGTCGCGCGAATATTCCGCCAGCCGCACCATGCGGCCCTTGTTGACGGCGTAAGCGCGCTCGGTGCAGTTGGCCAGCAATTGCAGGCCCCAGATCCACATGCGCGGATCGAGCTTGGGCCTCAGGACCAGTGGGCCATCGGTCATCAGCAGCCACTTGATGGCCTTGACCGGAATGCCCGGACCGGCCCAGGGCGACGCGTAACCGTAGGACAGCTCGCCGGCATTGGCGTAGCTGGTTTCGAGACCCGGCCCCGGCTGGCGATCGATCACCGTCACCTCGTGGCCCGCCTGCGCCAGATAATGGGCAGAGGTCGTGCCGATGACACCCGAACCGAGGATGAGGACTTTCATGCCTTCATGATCACGAGAGCTGGCCGAAAGGCAATACATGGCAGCAACATGGACGAGTTGCAGTGCATCTGGCACGCATGGCGACTTGCGCTCCGCAGCGCCGGTGGGCATGCTTCGCCCGCGGGGGCGCAACAAAGACCATCGAGGAAGTAAACGGTGAGAATTGCCGCGCTGTTCTTAGGCTTGATGGCCGGGCTGTTTGTACTCCTGGCGCCGAGTGCGCTGCGCATCGACCTGCTTTCACCATTCCTCGATTTCTGGACCGCGACCTCGAACGAGCGGCTGCTCGGCACCATCATCTGGTACGCCATCGCCGGCGCTGCGCTGATTGGCGGAGTGCTCGCCACGGTGACGCCGGGATTCGCCGCGCTGCTGCTGATCGGCGCGGCGGCGGGGTGGCTGGCGGTCGCCATCTCGGTGCCGCAACTGTTCACCTACCACCTGCTGGCGCCGGCCGGCACTGCGGGTCTTGCCGCGCTGTTCGCGTTCCTCGCCGGCGAGCTGCAGGTTCGGCGCCGGCGGCTGGCCCGGCGCAACCGGAAGCTCGCGGCCGAGGCGCCTGAGGAGGACAACAGCGAGTTCGAGCGCGAAGCGGCGCTGCGGATGGATCCCATGCTGATGCCGCGGCAGGATGCACCGCCACCGCCCAAGCGGGCCATTCCCCTGACGCTTGAGGACGTGACCGTCACCTCCCGCCCCACGAGCATGCCGCCGCGCTGGCAGGACCTCGATGCAGAACAGCCGCCGCGTCGCCATGATCCCGGGATGTGGGCGGAAGCGCGGCGCGAACAGCTCGAGCCCGAAACCGAAGCGGCACGCGGTCGTGTCGCGCCCGAGCCGCGGGCCGAGATGTGGGAGAGGGAACCGGAGCCACGGCGACGCGAACCGGAGAGGCGTGAGCGGAACCAAGGGGCACGATATGAGGAGCCGGAGGTGCGGCGGCGCGAGCCGGAGGCTCGGCGCGAACCACAGCGCCAGCGTGTCGCGGCGCGAGCCGAACGCGGCAATGCCTGGGTCGCGGCGCTGACGGCCATCTGCGCCGTGCTGGTTATCGCCATCATTGCGGCAGGCGGCTACCTGATCAATCGCGACGGCTCGCTCGACGCCCTGTTCGGCCCATCGAACGCCCCTACAGTGGTGGCGAGCAGCGAGGCGCCGGCAACCGCGTCACCTGAGACGGTGGCCAATGCGCCCGCCGCCACGGTGAAACTGCAACTGCCGGCGACGCCGGCAACGTCAACCAATGCATCGGTGGCCGCTGCGACGTCGTTATCGGGTGCATCCGCCGACACAGCTCCTACCGTCACCGCGCTTTCCGCCCCTGCCGCCGCGACGCCAGGCGTCGCGGTTGCCCCACTCGAGAGCGAGCCGACTACGGGGCCGGCGCGCGTCGCTGCCGCAGCGCCGCCCGAGACCTATGACGATCCCTTCGCCTATTGTCGTGCCGTGGGAACGATCGACTACGTCGACAATCGCTACAGCGGCCCGGCAACGGTTACGGCGATGACCAGCGCGTTGCTGATCCCAGCCAGCTCGGCCCGCGACCGCGTGCGTTGGCGTTGCTTCGAGGGCGCGGTGCTCGCCTGCACGTCCTATATCGGGCCAATCTGCGATATGGCGCCGACGGTGCAGGAGATGCGCGAGTTCTGCGAGCGGAACCCCAATGTCGAGCAATTGCTGGCGCCAAGCGGGACCTGGGCCTGTGTCGACGGCAAACCGCAACTGCCCGCCAACGCCAGCTGGCCGATCGATTCCCGCGGCTTCCTGCCCCAGGGCTGGATCGCCGTCAGCGACCCGGGGTCGGCGACGGCGGGATAGCGGCCGGCGACTGTCAGGCCCAGTCCTTGTCGATCACCGGCTGAAGCACCGCCTGTACCTCGGCGACGAGCTGCGGGTCGGCGGCCTTGCCGTGCCATTCGAGGCAGCGGCGCAGCGAGGCCGGACTGGCCGTGCTGAACATCGTCGTCGGAATGGCCGGATGGCTGGTGGCGAACTGGAAGGCCAGCTCGCTGATCGAAACGCCGCGCTCTGTGCACAGCTCCGCGGCGCGCCGGAACAGAGCGCGATCCTCGGCGCTCGCCGCATGCCAATCCGCCGGACCGCGCTCGGTGAGCAGCCCGCTGGCAAACGGCGAAGCGTTGATCACGCCGATGCCGCTGGCCTCAGCGGTGGGCAGCAGCGTGGTGAGGCGCGTGTCATTGAGGCAATAGTGGTTGTGCACCAGCGCCGCATCGATCGGATAATCGGCGAACAGCCGGGCCCACAGGTCCATCGGATAGATGCCGAAGCTAACGGCACCGATCCGGCCCTCGCGCTTCAGCGCCAGCACCGTTTCCAGCCCCTCGGTCAACGCCTGCTCGAGCTTGCTGCGGCCCTGGTACTCGATATCGTGGATGTGGATCAGGTCGAAATAGTCGGTGCCCAGCCGCGCCGCGCTTGCCTCTAGGGAGAGTCGGATCCGCTCGGCGGAATAGTCGAGCGTATCGCTGCCGTAGCGCTCGGGATCGGTGTATTTGCCGACCTTGGTCGAGAGCACGTAGTGCGACCGGTCGATCCCCTTGAGAGCTTTGCCGAGCAGGCTTTCCGAGCGTCCGCCGCCATAAGCCGGAGCGACGTCGAAATAGTTGATCCCGGCCTCGAGCGCCGCGTGCACGGTGGCGATGGCCTCGGATACATCAACCGGCCGGAAGACGCCGCCCAGCGCCGAGGCGCCAAAGCTCAGGGCCGAGACGGCAAGCCCGGTGCGGCCAAGCGGGTTGCGCTTCATGGCTCGATCTGCACCTTGATGACGCCGTCCTTGCCGACGGCGCGCTGCATCGCCGCTGCCATGTCGTCGAGCGAATAGACGGCGTTGATCAGCGGTTCGACCTGGACGCGGCCCGTGGCGATCAGGTCGAGCGCCGTGCCGAACACATTGGCGAAGCGGAACGAGCCGAGATAGCTGAGCTCGCGCGCCATGATGGCGTTGAGCGGCGCCGTGACGTCGCTGGCGAGCGTGCCGATCTGGACGATGGTGCCGCCGCGCCGCGCCAGGGCGATCGCCGCGCCGACCGCCGGAGGAGCCCCCGAGGCCTCGAACACCACATCGAACCCATCCGGCGAGAGTTTCGCCGCCGCGGCGGCGATTTCCGGGTCGGCTGGATCGAGCGCCGCGTCAGCGCCGAGCTCCACCGCCAGGTCTCGGGGGAAGGCGGCGAGATCGGACACCGCGACGATCCGCGCCCCGAAGGCTCGTGCTGTCAGCGCCGTGAGCTGGCCGATGGTGCCGCCGCCGATGACGAGGATCGAGCGCCCCGCAAGGTTGCCTGCGCGCATAGCGGCGTGAATGGTCACCGATAGCGGCTCGCTCATTGCCGCCGCGCCCCAGGTGAGCCCGGCCGGCAGCGTATGGCAGTTCGCCGCCGGCGCGACGACGAACTCGGCAAAGCCACCGTTGATGTGTGGGTCGACGCTCGCCGAACCGTAGAATCGCATGTTGATGCAGAGGTTGTAGCGCCCGCCGCGGCAATAGCCGCAATGTCCGCATGGCATTGAGGGGTCGACCACCACCCGCTGACCCACCAGGCCCGCATCGGCGGGCGCCCCTGCCGCCGCCACCTCGCCGGCAAACTCGTGCCCCATGACGAACGGGTGCCTGGGCACGAAGCTGCCGACCCGGCCATGCAGGAAGTAATGCATGTCGGAGCCGCAAATGCCGGCGCGCCGCACACGGATCAGCACTTCGTCGGGCCGCGGTTCGGGCGTCGGCAGCACTTCGTTGCGAAGGTCGCGCTGACCGTGGAGGACGGAAGCTTTCATGGGTGGTGAACTCAACGGAAGTTGACGCGCCGGCAAAACCGCCGCGACTTAAGGGTGGCCTTCAAACCAATATATCGGTATATTGCCATATCGGTAGTGTCAACCACAGGCGAAGCGGCTAAGCTGCCGAGGTTGCAACGATGGAGGCCCCAATGCCCAGACCCCGCTTGAGTGCGGCCAGTGCGCCGGCCGAGCCGGGCCCGTCCTTTGCGGCAAGCGATATCAACCAGGCGCTGCCCAAGACCGCGCAGGTCTATGAGCTGGTGCGGCGCGCCATCGTCTCGCTCGACATGCCCCCGGGGCACGCCATCAACGAGAAGAAAATCTGCGAAGAACTGCAGATCTCCCGCACGCCGCTGCGCGAGGCCATCCTGCAGCTGCACGCCGAGAACCTGGTGGATGTCCGCCCCAATGCCGGCACCTTCGTCGCGCCGATCGACCTGCGCTATGTGCTCGAGGGCCAATTGGTGCGCGATGCGCTCGAAACCAAGGTGGTCCGCTTTGCCGCGCGCCGCGTCAACAAGGCCTTCATGGCGCGGCTCGACCTCAACATGCACCAGCAGAAACTATTCGCCGCCGAGCGCGACTACGACCAGTTCTACTACCACGACGAGGCGATGCATCAGCTGATCTGCGAGTTCGGCGCCTCGCAGCGCATCTGGCGGCTGGTCACCGGCGCCAAGGCGCAGCTCGATCGGGTGCGCCGGCTGCAGATGCCGGAGCCCAACCATCTCGGCATCGTCCTCGCCGAGCACGGCGCCATCGTCGAAGCCATCCGCAACGGCGACGAAGCGGCTGCCGCCCAGGCGATGAAGGTCCACCTCGACCGCGTCTTCCTCACCATCCGTCACCTGATGGGGCTGAAAGCCGAGCTGTTCGCGCCACAGGCCGACCAACTGCTCGAAGAGTTCGAACGGTTTTCGGTTTAGCCGGCGCTTGATGCCGGCAGCCGGCGCGTTCAGCACCGGTTCAGCCACGATCCCGAATGCTCTGATTTCCGAGCGCAGAGGGGGCCACCCATGGAACGCCAGGACGGATTGGACAAGCACGACCAGACCCCCGGCGTCCTGACCGATGATCCTTTGCGTGCGATCAACGAGTTCGGCAATTACGGCGCCGCCATTGGCCTGCTGACTAACCGGGTCGGGCTCAGCACCGCCAGCGCCACCGACCACGAACTCCTCGCCTACGCCCTGCGTTCGGTCGGCCGTCCGGCCGAGGCGGCGGAACACTATCGGCATGCCGCTCGCCTCGACCCCAGGCATCAGCGCGCCGGCAACTGGCTTCTGCATATTGCGGACTGCGAGCGCACGGCACGCAACGGCGCCCATCTGCAGCGCCCGCACGGCATCACCGCCGAGCGGCTGACCAGCCCTTCGCATGTCCCGCCGGGAGCCGAAGCCTTCGCCTGGGTCACCGACGAGGCCGGGTGGGTCAAGCCGAACGGCTATATTCCGCCCAAGACCCTCGGCCATGTGGTGATGAACAAGTTCTACGCCCTGGTGTTCGACGCGCTCGGTCCGGTTGGCCGTCTCGTCAACCGGCTGGTACCGGAGCGTCCCGACAGCAGCGGCCGCTGGACCAGGCTGCCTGACTGGCTGAAGGGGACGCTGCGCCTCGCCGACCTTGCCTCGCGGCGAGACTGGATGATGGACCATGCGCGCTTGCCGCCGGGCGTCACTGAAAGCGACAAGGACAAGGGCCTCAGCTTCTCGCCCCATGGGTTTTCACCTGACGGTCGCGGCAACAATCCGCAGTACCGGGACGTCGGTGGGGTCGGAACCTCGGTGCCGTTCCACGGTCTGCCGGCGGACTATGTGCCGGTCGATCGCTCGGGGCGAAAGGATCTTCCCGCCGCTGCAGCGCTGGCACGGGATTTCGGTTACCGCCGGGGGACAATTGCCGAGGCAGCGACAGCCAGTGCGCATGTCTGGGGGCACCTGCAGATGCTGGTGCACGACGTCATGCAGACCGCGCCAGACGATCAGAAAAAGCGCCCCGCGCCGGTGGCGGCGGACAGCGAAGAAGCGGCCATCGGCATTACCAATGTCCACTATCGCTCCGACGCCATGCACCCGCTGGGTGGGCACGGCAACGGGCGGATGAACGGCGTGACCGGCGCCTGGGACATGAGCACGATCTATGGCAGCTCGATCGAGCAGATTGCCCGGCTTCGCACCGACCCGGCGACCGGCGCCCCCTGCCCCGATGGCCGGCTCTACCTGGTGCCCGGCGAGGGCGGCATGTTCCTCCCCACCGAGCGTCGCGCTGACGGCAAGGAGATGCTCCTCACCGGCTTTGCGCGCAATATGACGGCGCCACTCGAGGCCGAGCACACGCTCTATGCGCGTCACCACAACTGGGTCTGCGGCGTGCTGCGCGAACGGCATCCCGACTGGCCGGACAACCAGCTGTTCAACACCGCCCGGCGGGTGGTGTCGCTGACCTATGTGAAGATCCATACCGCGCCCTGGACCGACGCAGTGTTTGCGCACGCCTCGGTGGTGCAGGGCCTGCATGCCAACATCTTCGGGCGCCGCGAATGGGGCAAACCCGTCGACCGGCAGCGCATCTACGACCCCTATGGCGGCAACCACGCGATCGCCGACGGTCTCGTCTCCAACCAGGAGCTCGACTACGCCATTCCGGAAGCCAAGGGCAGCAACTTCGCCGACGCTTACCGGTTCGGCCACACCATCATCCCGGACATCCACTACTTCCCCGCGATCGGCGAGCCGACAGACAAGCAGACGAGCGAGGCCATCAACATCAAGGAGCTGCGTGAGCTCGATGGCCACCAGTTCCTCAAATCGCGTGGGCTGGGCTTTGTCTTCTACGGCCTGATGAACACCCGGCTCGGCGCGCCGGTGGCCGGCAATTATGCCGAGCTGTTCCGCCGCATGGACACCGAAGAGGGGATGATCGACCTGTTCGAGGCCGAAATCATCAAGGACCGGCAGCGCGGCGCGCCGGCCTATAACGACTATCTGAGGTCGCACAACCTGCCGCCGCTGCGCAGCTTTGCCGACCTGTTCACCGATCCCGCCGCCTCAGCCGCCCAGATCGAGGCGTTGAACGGCCACTACCCCGGGGGTATCGAAGACCTCGATACCCCGCTGGCGCTGCTGCTCAATCAGCATCGGCCGACCGGCTTCGCCATCACCAATCCGGGGTTCCAGACCTTCGTGTTCGAGGCGACGGCGCGCATCGCCAAGCAGGCGCACCTGACCCGGCTATGGTCGCCCGAGCATGTGGGCTGGACGGCGATCAACCTGGTGGAAGCCTTCAACAAGGAGAAGCTGCTCTACCTCCACTGTCCGGAGTTGCGCAGCTACCTCGAGGGCCGCCCCAACCGGAACACCTACGAATATATGGGCACCAGCCATGCCTCGGCGCCCCAGGAGCACCCGCTGGCGGAGATCCTGACCTACGGCAAGGAAGACCTCGCCGATACGGGGCTGGGTGCGCCCTGGCGCGACGCGCATTTCGACGCGAGCGTGCTCGATGGGCACTATCTGATCCGCGTGCGCCACCTCCGCACCGGGCGCAGTTTCATCGTCGATCTCAACGAGGATGTGGTGCGCTACGACCGCGACGGCGACGGCCGCATCTCGCGCGCCGAACTGCTGCGCGAGCCGGTGGACGGGGTCACGCCGGCGCAGGTGCTGGCGGCGGCGGCCGATATTCGTCGCGCCCACGCCGTGCCGTGGCCGGGCCTCTTGAGCCCACGCTATCCGGAATTCGTCAGCGGCTGGCGGCTGACGCCGGCCGAGGTCAAGCGGCTGAAACTGTTCGATGGCGACCGGGAGGAGAAAGGCGTGCCGGCGCGCCTGACCGACCTGCAGGTGCATCTGCTCGTCTTCAACCTCGGCGACGACATCGAACGCTCCCGCCTGCTGGAGAACCTCGAGGGCTGGCGCGTGCTCGAGCGGAGCCCGATGCGCGCCATCATGATGAGCGTGGCATCGGCGCTACGGTTCGGCGCCAAACGCCTTTCGATGGCGATCCCGGTCTCGGCGCGAGCCATAACAAAAGTCCGCCCGGCCAGGCGGACCGGTATCTTCGATGCCAACGGCATGATCGACCAGCAACAGCTCGGCGAATACCGCGCGGCGCTGCAGCAGCTCGCCGCAAGCAGCGGCGGCGGGGTGTCCAAGGCGGCGTTCATGGCGCTGCTGGAACAGCAGAACGCCCTCGATCTCACCACCCGGAACCAGTGGGATACCTTCTTCCGGCTGATGCAGCGCCTCTATGGCAGCGAGACCATTACCGTCGAAGACTTCGACAAGTTCTACGATGGCAGGCTGCTGTTCGAGGCCTTTGAGGCGTTTGCACCGAAGGAGGTTCTGGCGAGGATTGCAGGGCCCCGCTGAGGGCGTCTTCAGCCCCGGACAGCGAAGCCGAACTGCGTCGGCTCCGTTGCCGTCAGCTCGATCCACAGCACCAGATCACTGCGCTCGGCGCTGTGCCGCCAACCCTGCCGGAGCCCGGCTCCTGACGGCAACGGACGACCATCGACCGTCACCTCGACCGAACCCTTGCACCCCCTGAGGATAAACGCCGGATTGAGGATCGGCTGCTCGTCGCTCGCCGCGAGGCTGAACGTCACGTTCGCCGCAGCGTCGAGCACATAGGCCTTCTCTGCCGGATCGAAGCTGACTTCGGCGCCGGAGGCTGTCGGTGGCGATAGCCAGGCGGCGGCGAGAGGCACCAGCTCTTCGGCTTTCTGCCCGGTCATGCCGTGCAGCATGAGGCGCTGTCGCGACGTCGGGGTCACCTGGTAGTCGGCCCATTCCGAGCCGGTGAGCACCGAGGAATGGGAAGCACGATCGGCGGCCACCGCCCGCCGGCCGTCCGACGGGATGTCGCTGGTCGGCCAGTGGTTCCACCAGGGGAAGGTCTGCCCCTCGCTGAGGGTCTCGTGGTGGTAGGGCGGGAACAGCGGCGAGGGCTGTGGGCCGTCGTCGCGGGTCAGGCACGGCGCGTCCGAGACGATCATATAGGGGCGCTGCGCCGACCGGGTGTTGATCAGCGCGATATTGGCGCGCGGTGGCTCGGGCAGCTGCCGCGGCCGGCCATTGACCCACGAATAGGTGTGCGCCTCGCCGGCCATGTTGGCGAGCGTCACCGGCGCGAGTTCCAGCACATCCTCCGGTCGCTGGCCGGGACCCATCACCACGATCGATTCCTGGAACTCGTGCGATTCCATCGGCTGGGTCGAGTGCAGCGTGATCGAGCGGATGGCGCTGCCATCGGGATAGATGGTGTAAACCTCGTCGGTGAAATCGGTCCAGCCGCTGACCGGGTCCTGCCGCGGCCGGACACCGAGCACATCGACCAGCGCGTAACGCCAGTGCACCACGACCCGCGCCTCGTGGCTCTCGATGATGCGCACGTGCGAGTAGGCGCAGTGCTTGTCCGACATCGGCTCGGCGCAGCCGGTGGCGCCGTTGCCCCAGGTCTCGTTGAACTCGTTGGTGTACCAGATGCCGTCGCCCGACACCCAGCATGGGATGTAGTTGGTGCCGCGCCAGAACACGACGCGGTAATCCTCCCTGTCGAAGCGCACCAGCACATCGGGGTGCTCACCGACCCGCCAGCGCCGATCCCAGGCATCGTAATATTTGAGGTGCTCATAGGTGGCGCCGAACCGCCCGGGCCCGGCCGGACCGGCGGGCAGCCGGCGCGGGGCGATATCGGCCGCCGCGCTGCTGCCGGCGCCGAGAGTCGGAGCCCCTGCCCCCGGCAGGATTTCGATCGCCTCGATCAGCCCGTCGAAATAGACGGTTATCGGCAGGTGGGCGTAGGGCCGGATCGGACCGGTCGGGATGATCTCGTGCCGGGTTTTTCCGATCAGCAGCTCCGCCGCCTCGGGTGGCCGGTAGGTGCCCGAGACGCTGGCTCGGCCGATCTCGCGCCCATCGAGCAGCAGGCGGATGGCGACGCCCGGCTCATAAATTGCCACCACGTCGTGCCAGCGATAGAGCTCGAGCGCCGCCTCGCTATTGACCACGTGGAGGCCGGTGCTGGTGACGATCGAAAAGCGCGGCCGGCCGCGATCGTCGAGCGCGAGGCTGAAGCCGGATTCCCCGCCGTCCCGCTCCAGCGTCATCAGGTCGAGCAGCGGACAGAGGTTCCACGGATAGGCGGCGACGGCGAGGCTCGCGACGAGGCTGAAGGCGCCGGCTGGCAGCGCGGGGCGTGGCCCCGAGACATAACCGGAGAACCCGTCAAAGCCGACCGAAGCCGCCTCGCGGCAGCCGCGGGCCGGCACCAGGTGGCCGTGCCGGAGCTGTTCGTTGCTGACATCGCCGGCGGACCAACGGTAGATCGGAAGCGACATGTACTGTCCCTTGAATAATCAGGCTTTGAGGGCGCCCTCGACCAGCCCGCTCTGGATCTGGCGACGGAAGATGAGGAAGATGATCAGCGGTGGCGCGGTGGCCACCAGCAGCGCCGCGACCTTGAGGTTCATCAGCGCCGCATGGCTGCCCTGGAAGGCCATCATGCCGAGCGTCACCGTGCGCAGCGACTGGTCGTTCAGGTAGACCAGCGGCCACATGAAATCGTTGAAGATCCAGATGAAGTAGACGATCGCCACGGTCGCCATGGCGGGGCTGGCCAGCGGCAGCATCACCCTGAGGTAGATGTCCCACTCGGAAATGCCCTCGACCCGCGCCGCCTCGGCCAGCTCGCGCGGAATGCCGGCAAAATAGGCGCGAAAGAAGAAGATGGCGAACGGCACCCAGGCGAAATAGGTGAGGATGACGCTCCAGTAGCTGTTCACCAGCCCGAGCGTCGCCATGATCTTGAAGCTGGGCACCAGGATCACCTGCGGCGGGATCATCATCCCGGCGAGGAAATAGAGGAACAGCGCTTCCTTGGCCCGGAACTCGAAATGCGCCAGCGCGTAGCCGGCGGCGCTGCAGCAGGCGACGATGCCGGTGACTGCAATAGCCGTGATGCCGAGCGAATTAAGATAGAGCCGGGTGAAATCGCCCTGCAGCCAGGCCTCGGCGAAGACGCCGAAATTCGGCGTCGCCGGCAGCGAGAACGGCGACTGGCTGATCTCGGCCGTGGTTTTGAGCGCCGTGGCAATCATCCAGGCAAAGGGCAACAGGATCGACAGTGCGAGGATGCTCAGCAGCAGGTAGGCGCCGATGCGGACGATGAGCGGCAGTGACTTGAACATGGCTCAGTTCGCCTTCTGGCCGCGGCCGGAGAGGGCCAGTTGGAGCCCACTGACGCAGAGGATGATGACGAACAGCAGCATGGCGATCGCCGTGCCATAGCCCGGGTTACCCTTGAGGAAGGCCTCCGAGTACATGAAGACGCTCAGCACTTCGGACGCATGGAACGGCCCGCCATTGGTCATGACGATGACGAGGTCGAACAAGAGGAACGCGTTGGTCGTCGCGAGCACGATCACCACCGTCAGGATCGGCCGCATCAGCGGCAGCGTGACATAGCGGGTGATGTCCCAGGGGGTGGCGCCATCGATGCGGGCCGCCTCGAGATAATCCTTGGGGATGGTCTGCAGCCCGGCGATCAGCAGCAGGATGGCAAAGCCCAGCTCGCGCCAGATGTAGACCACCATGATCATCGGCAGCGCCGTGTCGCGGCTGCCCAGCCACTGGTGGTTGGCAGCCTCGGGCATGCCGATGGCGCTGAGCGCCGGCCCGACCAGCCCGACGGTGGGGCTCAGCATCTGGGTGAACAGCAGCCCGATGACCACGCTCGAGAGCACGATCGGGATGAAGAAGATGGTCGAAAACACCGAGTGGCCGCGCGGCTTGGAATTGAGGATCAGCGCATAGGTCATCCCCAGGATGACGATGGAGGAAACCACCACCGCGACGAACACCAGGTTGTTGCGCAGCGCGTTCCAGAACCAGCGGTCGTTGAACAGCTCGGCATAGTTGGCGAGCCCGACCCAGCGGATCGAAGCGAGGCTGACGCCGTTCCATTGGGTGAAGCTCGAGAGGAACGCCACCACCGCCGGAAGCATCCAGAACACGGTGTAAAAGAAGAAGGCCGGGAGCAGCAGCCAGATGTAGAATTTGCTCCGGCCCGAACGGCGCACGGCATTTCTCCAATCGATGGACGATGCCGGGAGGCGTCAGGGACCGCCTCCCGGCACTCAGGTTACCAGTTGCGCGAGGCCCTGAGGCCTTCGACGCATTCCTGGTGGATGTCGCCGGCTTCCTGCGGGGAGAGATCGCCGGTGAGGACAGCGACATTGGCCTCGTTGACGTTTTCCTGCATGCACTTGACGTCCTCGATCATGTCGAGGAAGGGCGAGGCGTTCTGGGCGTTTTCGAGCAAGCCCGCGAGCTGGCGCAGGCTCGGATCCATGGTCCAGGCGCTGGTGTCATAGGCATAGGGGCTGAGGTCGAAGTTCTCCTCGACATAGAGCTTCTGCACTTGTTCGCTGGTGAGGAACTCGAGGAAGCGCTTGGCCGCTTCGACGTCCTTGCTCGGGCTCGGGATGGTGAAGAGCAGCGAGTTGGTCACCACCGCGGTGGGCTCGGGGCTATCGGCCACCGGCGGGAACAGCGTCAGCGCCACGTTCTCGGCGCCGGCGTTCTTGGCCATGCCGACGCCCCAGCTGCCGGTCGAATAGAACGGCGCCTTGCCCGAAAAGAACAGGCCGGCGGCAGTGTCATTGTCATCGGACAGGTAGCCCGCGGTGAAGTAGCCGGCATCGGCCACCGCCTTGAACAGCTCCCAGGCGCGAACCGGCTTCGGATCGCTCCACTTGATCGCGGAGGTGACCGACGGATCGAGCGTCTGCAGGCCAATCCGGTCATACTCCTCCTTACTCAGGATACCGTGCAGGATGTGGTTGAAATAGTGGTTGCCGGTCCACTGGTCGCGGTCGCCGAAGGCGATCGGCGTCACCCCGGCATCGAGGAACATCTTGCTGGCCGCCATGAACCCTTCCCAGGTGGCGAGCGAGGCCGGGTCGACGCCCTGCGCATTCAGCATTTCCGGGTTGTAGTAGAGGATGTTGCCGAGCTTCAGGCCCCAGAGCACGCCATAGGACTTGCCGTCATACTGGTACATGGTCTCGAGGCCGGGGCGCAGCTTCTCCTCGATCGGTTTGACGAACTCGGTGAGGTCGGTCAGCTGCCCCGATTGCGCGTACTGGAAGGCGTTCGAGCCGGCATTGACCTCGGCGATATCGGGCGGCGTGCCGCCGGCAAAGGCCGTGCGCAGCGCCGTCTCATAGGCGGTATTCTCGAACGAGGTGTGCTTGACGACGATATCGGGGTTCGCCGCGTTGAACATGTCGACCACCTTGTTCAGCACGGTCGATTCCGGCGGCGCCGAAAGCTCGGACCACAGGTCGAGCGTCACCTGCTGCGCCGATGCGCCGCCCTGCCAGAATGCCAGCGCTATGCTGGCCAGCGCCACGGCCTGGAGCCTACGAATATGGTTCATATGTCAGTCCTCCCAACGAGCGGCTTAGCGCCTCCCACATACTGATATATCGGTATATCGGATGGGCGAACCCGTCAAGCGACCTTGCTGCCGACCACTGTGGAACGCGGCGCGGCGCCTCAGGGGCTATGCCCCGCTGACTGATAGGAAGTTGGCTTTCTCAGCAGCCGACGGCGCGGTGAAGCGCCGCAGACCCCTGCGCGACCGCGCTAGTTTCCCGATCCCGGCGCCGTGGTGGTGGAGCCACGCAGCACCAGCTCGGGCAGGAACAGGTCCGTCTGGCTGCTCGGACGGCGGCGGCCGGCAATCAGGTCGAGCATGATGGCGATGGCGCGTTCGGCCATCGGTGCAAGTGGCACGCGAACGACGCTCAGCGGCGGGGCGAGAAGCTCGGCAAAGTCGAAATCGTCGACCCCGACGATGGAGAGGTCACGCGGCGCCGAGAGCCCAAGATCGTGCAGCGCATGCAGCGCTCCCAGCGTCATCATGTTGGAGATCGAGAGCAACGCCGTCGGCGGCTCGGGCGAGCGCATCACCGCCGACACGCTGTCGGCGGCCAGCGACTGGTCGTAGTCGCCCTTGAGCAGCAGGCCGGGGTCGACCGCGAGGCCGGCATCCCGATGCGCTTCGAGGTAGCCGGCAAGGCGGTCCTTGCTGGTCGCGAGTTCGGCGATACCGGTGAGGACGGCGATGCGGCGATGGCCGAGGCTGATCAGGTGGTCGGTCGCCATGCGGGTCGCGGCGACGTTGTCCAGCTTGACGACGTTGTAGGCGAGGCCCTCGACATACATGTCGAGCAAGACGGTCGGAACGTGGATCTCGCCTTTGAGCCGCTCGCCGTGCTCGGCGTCGGAGCGGGTGGGAATGATGATCAACCCGGCGACGCGCTGCTGGCGCAGCATGCGCAGGATGTGGCTCTCGCGCTCTGAATCCTGGCCTGAGGAAAACACCATCGAGAGATAGCCGGCATTGAGGCAGACATTCTCGATGATCTTGGACACCGCGGCGAAATGCGGGTTGGTGATCGAGGGGACAATCAGGCCTATCAGTCTCGACTGGCCGCTCCTCAGGCTCTGCGCCCCGCCATGCGGCACATAGCCCAGTTCGCGCACCGCCACCTCGACCTTGGCGATCACATCGGCACTCACCGGAGCAGAACGGTTCAGCGCTGCCGAGGCCGTGGAAATGGCCACGCCTGCATGCCTTGCCACATCCCGAATGGTTGCCAAATCAAATCCTCGATCGCCGTGGCCCTTGCCAAATGCGTTGCGAAATGCAGTATACGAAACGTTTCGAGTTCGCAAATGGCCAGCGGCGGATGGAGAGGGACTCCAGCCGGCGCTACATCAGACCAGCAGCACGAAACGTTTCGACCGGGGGATCGGTCAACGACATGCGCTGCTCGCGCAGAGGGAGGATTGAGTATGATCAGGATTTCACGCCGCAACCTGCTGGTGTCTTCGGCGGCACTGGCGGCAGGCGCCGGTCTCGGCCTTGGCCGGGCCGCAGCGCAGTCGGATGTCACCGCAACGCTGAAGCTGCAGACCTTCGGCGGCGACGCCGAACTCGCCGGCATCAACAGCGCCATCGGGCGCTTCAACAAGGCCTATCCGAACGTCACGGTCGAGGTCTCGATCGACCCGATCTCGACCGGCTGGGGAGACTACGTCACCAAGGTGCTCGGCCAGTTCACCTCGGGCTCGGCCGCCGATGTCTACGGCACCGCCATCGAGACCTTCCAGGCCTTCTCGGCGCGTGGGCTGTTCCTGCCGCTCAACGACTTCGTCGCTGCCAATTCCGGCTTCTCGGACTTCGCACCCAGCCTGTTCGAACAGGGCTCGTACAAGGGGAACATCAACTACATCCCCATCGGCTGGAACAACATCATGATCAACTACAACCGCGACCTGTTCGACAAGGCAGGCGTGGCCTATCCGGCGCGCGGTTGGACCTGGGAGCAGTTCCGCGAGACCGCCAAGGCGCTCACCGTCAAGAACGGCTCGGGCAACGTGAGCCAGTTCGGCTACGAAGTGCCGAACCAGAACTTCTTCATCCAACCGTGGTTCTTCTCCAACGGCACGGGCGTGCTCAATGCGGATTGGACCGCATCGAATATGCTCGACCCCAAGGTCGCCGAGACGCTGCAGTTCCTCTACGACCTGATCCATGTCGACGGCGTCTCGCCCATTCCGGGCGCCGAGACCCTGGACAACCAGTTCATGGCCGGCCAGGTGGCGATGATCAGCCGCGGCCAGTGGATCGTCCAGAATGCCAAGAAGAACAACGTCAATATGGACATCGCCATCCCGCCGATGAAGGAGAGGGAGGCGACCGTCATCGGCTTCGGCGCCTATGCGATCGCCAAGTCCGCCCCGAACGCCGATCTCGCCAAGGCGCTGGTGCTCGAGCTCACCAGCGAGGAGACGCAGCGCGAGCAGGGCGAGCGTGGCGGTGGCGTGCCGGGCCGCAAGTCGGCGGCGTCGAGCGAAGCATTCCTCGCCTTCCCGCCCAGCGCCTTCCTCTACTACGAGACGCTGCCGTTCACGACGGCCGTACCCTCGCCTGCCAACTTCCAGGAAGTCGAGAAGATCTTCATCCGGCACTACACCGCGATGATGTCGGGCCAGGAAAGCATCGCCGACGGCACCAAGACCGCCGACGCCGAACTCAACGAGTCCTTCGCCCGCCTGAAGCAGCAGTTGGGCGGCTGAGTTCCTCCCGTGGAGGGGGCCTACTGAGACAGGCGGCCCCCTCCCATCCTCCCCCTTCAAGGGGGAGGTGCCCCGCCGGCGTACTTGGCACTATCGAAGATAGAGTCTCAGACTCTTCACCTCCCCCTTTATGGGGGAGTCGGGAGGGGGCCGTCTCTATCAGTCAGGTTCAAACACCATGATCACAGCAAGCATGACCGCAGCACGAAGACCATCCGATCTCCGCCGCATACAGGCGCGGACCGGGTATCTGTTCGTGCTGCCCACCTCGGTGCTCTACCTCACCTTCGTGCTGGCGCCGGTGATCCTCACGGTGATCCTGAGCTTCGCCTACTACGATCCGATGCTCGGCTCGCGCTGGGTCGGGTTCGAGAACTTCCAGCGCTTCTTCACCGATCGGCGCTCGCTCGAGATCCTGTGGAACACACTGCGCTTCACCTGCTTCGCGGTGACCTTCAACGTCTCGATCGGGCTGATCCTCGCTTTGGCGCTCAATCGCGCCATGCCGGGCTGGCTGCTCTACTTCTTCCGGCTCGCCTTCTTCCTGCCGGTGATCATCGCCGCGGCGTTCGTGTCGATCGTCTGGAGCTACTTCTTCGGCGACGACCTCGGCGTCATCAACTACTTCCTGCGGGTGCTCGGCCTGCCCGCCGTGCGTTGGCTGACCGATGCCTCGACCGCCATGACCTCGATCGTCATCATGGACGTGTGGAAGAACACCGGCTTCTTCATGATCATCTTCATCGCAGCGCTGCAGGGTGTGCCCAAGAGCATCATGGAAGCGGCGGTGATGGACGGCACCCCGGCCTGGCGGCAGTTCTTCCGCATCACCCTGCCCTACATCTCGCCGGTGGTGTTCTTCTGCATCGTCTACGCCTCGATCGGCGCGCTGCAGGTCTATGAGTCGATCGTCATCCTGACCCAGGGCGGGCCGGGCGATGCGACGCGCTCGCTCTCGATCCTCATCGTCGAGCAGGGCTTTGGCAGCTTCCAGATCGGCTATGCCGCCGCCATTTCGGTGGTGATGACGGTGATCATCCTCGTCATCACCGCCATCCAGCAAGCGCTGTCGCGCAAGTGGGTGCAGCGATGAACACTGCCATGCAGACCCAGGCCGCCAGGCGCTGGCTGGACTACACCATCATCGCGGTCATCGCGGTGCTCGCCATCGGCATGCTGCTGCCGTTCCTGTGGCTGTTCTCGGTGTCGTTCAAGCCGGTATCGGAAGCCTACAAGCTGCCGCCGACCTTCTGGCCAACCAGCCTCGACTTCTCCAACTATGCTGCCGTGCTCGCCTCGCGCGTGCCGTTCCTCCAGATCTACGGCAACTCGCTGCTGATCGCGGTGGTGGTGACGGTGGGTCAGCTGGTCACCTGCACGCTCGCCGCCTTCGCGTTTGCGCGGCTCGAGTTTCGTGGCCGCGACACGCTGTTCGTCATCCTGCTGATCGGGCTGATGTTCCCGGCGCAGGTCACGATCCTGCCGATCTATCTCGGTTATGCGCAGGTCGGGCTGATCAACCAGCCGATCGGGCTCGGGCTCATGTACCTCACCTCGAGCTTCGGGGTGTTCCTGATGCGCCAGTTCATGCTGAGCCAGCCCAAGGCCCTCGAGGAAGCCGCGCTGATGGATGGCGCGGGCTATCTCAAGATCTTCTGGCGCATCTCGCTGCCGCAGCTCAGGCCGGCGCTCTCGGCGCTCGGCATCATCACCTTCACCCAGACCTGGAACTACTACTTCCAGGCTCGCGTGCTGCTCGGCCGCGAGACCTCGATGACCCTGCCGGTCGCGATGGACGTGCTGCGCGGCTATCTCGGCTCGGGCAGCCTCTCCTTGGTGATGGCGGCGATGAGCATGTCCATCCTGCCGGTCGTGCTGCTTTTCCTCGTCGCCCAGAAGTTCGTGATCGAAGGCATCACGATGAGCGGCATCAAGAACTAAGAACCAGGATTTTGCACCTTATGTGGGACGATCTCGCCTCCATCGACGCGCGCTTCCATTATGCCGGCGAGCGTTCCCGCTACCTTGCCTTCCCGCTGGGCGGCATCGGCTCGGGCGGCTTTTCCATCTCGGGCAGCGGCCGGCTGATCGACTGGTCGCTGCGCAATCGTCCGGCGCTGCAGAGCTATAACGGCTATTCGCATTTCGCCATCAAGGCCGAAAAGGACGGCGAGCTCGTCGACGCCCGGGTGCTCAACGGCCCCTATGACCTCAACCCAGCCGGCGCGCCGGGAATGCGCAAGATGTTCGATGGGTTTGGGCATGGCGCCAACCGCCAGACCCTGGTCGGCGTGCCGCATTTCCGCAACGTCGAGTTCTACGGGCGCTTTCCCACCGCCGACCTGGTGTTTTCCGACGACCGTTTCCCGGGCGGCGTCCGGCTGACGGCGTTCTCGCCATTCATCCCGCATGAGGATCGCGACAGCTCGATGCCTGTCGCCATGCTGGAATTCGAGATCGTCAACACCAGCCCCGATGCGCTGACCTACACGCTTGCCGGTACGCTGGGGAACTATGGCGCCAACAGCGGCAGGAACAGCTTCCGGCAGGCGCACGGGGTGAGTGCGATGCACCTCACCTCGGATGACCCCGAGCTCAAGGAAACCGAGCGCGGCGACCTGACGATCGCGACCGACGCCGAACTGGTCGAGCACACCGACTATCACTTCCGCGGCCAGTGGTTCGACGACCTGGCCGTCTACTGGAAGGAGTTCGCCCGCCCCGGCCCGCTCCCGACCCGGCATTACGACAAGCCGCGTACGAAGCACATGTACTTTCAGCCCGAGCACACGACGCTGGGCGCGAAAATCACCGTGCCGGCGGGCGAACGCCGCACCGTGCGCTTCGTCATTTCGTGGAACTTCCCCAAGGGCGACGTCTACTGGGCCCACCGCCCCAAGCCCGATGGCATCATCCCGGATCGCGAAACACCGGCCTGGACGAACTATTACTCTACGCAATGGGCCGACTCGCTGGCGACTGCCACCGATGCCCTCAGCCGTTGGGACGAGCTTAAGCGGCGCACCCTGGCGTTCCGCGACGGCCTGTTCGGCAGCACGCTGCCGGCCGAAGTGAAGGACGCGGCGAGCGCCACCCTGGCGTTGCTCCGCACCGCCACGGTGATCCGGCTCGAAGGCGGCGAGCTCTGGGCTTGGGAAGGCCAGCACACCGCTGACGGCTCCTGCGAGGGCTCGTGCACGCATGTGTGGAACTACCAGCAGGCGCTCGCCCACCTGTTCCCGGCGATCGAGCGCACCCTGCGCGAGACCGAGTTCACTTACAACATGCTGCCATCCGGCGGCCTGACCTTCCGCCAGAAGCTGCCGCTCGGCAACGGTTTCGACATTATCGGCCCCTGCGCCGACGGGCATTTCGGCGCCATCATCAAGACGTTTCGCGACTGGAAGCTGAGCGGCGACACCGAGTGGCTGAAGCGCTACTGGCCGCAGGTGAAACGCGCCATCGAATATGCCTGGAGCGAGGCGAACCCCGACCGCTGGGATCCGGGTCAGACCGGCATCCTGTCCGGCCGCCAGCACCAGACGCTCGACATGGAGCTGTTCGGACCCAACTCATGGCTCGGCTCGATGTATGTGGCGGCGCTGCTCGCCACCTCGGAGATGGCTGCCGTGGTCGGCGATGACGAGCTCGCCGCAACCACCGCGCGGATGGGCAAGGCCGGCGCCGAGTATATCGACCGCGAGCTGTTCAACGGCCGCTGGTTCGTCCAGAAGATCGACCTTTCCGACAAGTCGGTGCTCACCCCCTTCGATGAGGGTCGCGCCGCCGGCGTCCTCGCCGACAGTTTTATGGACGTCTACTGGTCCGACGAGTTTGGCGAGATCAAGTACCAGATGGGCGAGGGCTGCATCTCCGACCAGATCCTCGGGCAGTGGCACGCCGAAGTCGCCGGTATCGGCCAGTTCCTCGATAAGGGCCGGATCGAGACGGCGTTGCGCTCGGTCCATGCCAACAACTTCCGCCCCACCCTCGCCGACCACTTCAACCCCTGCCGCAACTATGCCTTCGAGGACGAAGGCGGGCTGTTGATCGCCACCTATCCCGAGGGTATCCGCCAGCCGATGGTCGCCGCGCCCTATGCTGAGGAGGTGTGGACCGGCATCGAATACATGTCCGCCTCGCACATGATCATGCACGGCCTCGTCGCCGAGGGGCTCGACATCGTCCGCGCTGCCCGCGACCGGCACGACGGCGCGGCCCGCAACCCGTGGAACGATATCGAATGCGGCTCCTACTACGCCCGCTCGATGTCGGCCTGGCAGCTGGTCAACGCCTTTTCGGGTCTCGAGGCCGACTTCGTTGCGGGGCGGCTGAGCTTTGCGCCGAAACTCAGGGGCGACTACCGGCTGTTCTGGTCGGCGGGCACCGCGTTCGGCACGCTCACTCGCACCGGCACCGAGATCAGCATCGCGCTGCTGGGCGGCTCGCTGCAGCCCGACACGAAGATCATCGTCGATGGCAGGACCATCGCCGCCCCAGCCCCCGTTGCGACCCCTGAGTTCCAGTAACCCCATGGCCGAAATCCAGCTCAAAGCGGTGACCAAGAGCTTCCAGTCGCTGGAAGTGATCCACGGCATCGACCTCACCATCAAGGATGGCTCGTTCACGGTGTTCGTCGGCCCGTCCGGCTGCGGCAAATCCACCTTGCTGCGGATGATGGCGGGGCTCGAAGAGGTGAGCGGCGGCGAGGTGCATATCGATGGCGCCCGCTGCGATCATCTGCTGCCCTCGGCGCGTGGCATGGCGATGGTGTTCCAGTCCTACGCGCTCTACCCGCATATGAGCGGGGAGCAAAAACGGAGCGGCGGGCGAGAGAACCAGGGGCGCGCGAAAACCGAGAGCACGGCGCGCGGCGCCAAGGCCGGCGACAGCCGGCAGAGAAGCCACCGGCTCGCCCGGAGGCCCAACCAGCGGGCGGGCGGCCAGAGCCAGCGCGGCGCCAGGGGGCGGGGGCGGAGACACAGGTGCGAGCCCAAGAGACAGGCAGAAAGAACGGAAGCGGCGAGCGGCCAGAAAGAAGAAAAA
>NZ_LAJE02000044.1 GCF_000970465.2 Devosia insulae DS-56 | reverse complement strand
CCCCCTTGATGTCGGGTTACAAGGCAAGCCAAGCTTGTGAGCGACAGCGAGCTAGCGCAACTCGGAGGGGGGGCGTCGCACGCGCCGCGCCCAAGCCCCTTGACCCCAAGCCGCAAACTTCCGACTCATTCAGCCATGCTTGAGTCGCTCTTCGACACACCGCCTCGCGACCCCGCCGAAATCCTGCGCACCGTCTTCGGGCACCAGAGTTTTCGCGGCCAGCAGGAGGATGTTGTCCGCCACGTCACCGGTGGCGGCGACGCAGTGGTGCTGTTCCCGACCGGCGCCGGCAAATCGATGTGCTTCCAGGTTCCCGCGTTGGCGCGGAAGGGCGTCGGCATCGTCGTTTCGCCGCTCATCGCCCTGATGCGCGATCAGGTCGAGGCGCTGAAGCAGGCGGGTGTCAACGCCGCGACCCTCAACTCCTCGGTCAGCTCCGAAGACTCCTCGCGCACTTTCCGCGACCTCAAATCCGGCAAGCTCGACCTGCTCTACGTTGCTCCCGAGCGCCTGGTGCTCCCCGGCTTCAAGTCGATGATGCAGGGCGTCGAGATCTCGCTTATCGCCATCGATGAGGCGCATTGCGTCAGCCAATGGGGCCATGATTTCCGCCCCGAGTATCGTGAGCTCGCCTCGATCGCCGCCGATTATCCCGGCGTGCCGCGCATCGCGCTCACCGCCACGGCCGACCCCACCACCCGCGACGATATCGTCGAGCGGCTCGGCCTCAGCGACGCGCGCATCTTCACCACCAGCTTCGACCGGCCCAATATCAGCTACGCGATCGTCGAGCGCGACAATGCACGGGCCCAGCTGAAGAGCTTCCTCGCCCGCCATACCGGCAATTCCGGCATCGTCTATTGCCTCAGCCGCGCCAAGGTCGACTCGACCACCGAGTGGCTGAACAAGCAGGGGGTTCGCGCGCTCGCCTATCATGCCGGCATGAACGCCCGCGACCGCGCCGCCAACCAGGATGCCTTCCTCAAGGAAGAGTCGCTCTGCCTCGTTGCCACCGTCGCCTTCGGCATGGGTATCGACAAGCCCGACGTGCGCTATGTCGCTCACATGGATCTGCCCTCGTCCATCGAGGCCTATTACCAGGAGACCGGCCGTGCCGGCCGCGACGGCCTGCCGGCTGAAGCCTGGATGTGTTACGGCATGGCCGACGTGGCGCAGCGCCGCCGCATGATCGATGAGGGCAACGCCCCCGATGAGGTGAAGCGGGTCGAGCGGCTGAAGCTCACGGCGCTGCTCGCCGTCTGCGAAACTCCGGAATGCCGCCGCCGGGCCATCCTCGCGCATTTCGGCGAGGCGCATCCCGGCAGCTGCAACAACTGCGACACCTGCCTCGTGCCGGTCGAAACCTGGGACGGGTCCGATGCCGCGATCAAGGCGCTGGCCTGCGTCTACCGCACCGGCCAGCGCTTCGGCGCCGGGCACATCGTCGACGTGCTGCTCGGCAAGGTCACCGACAAGGTCACCCAGTTCAGCCACCAGGACCAGCCGGTGTTCGGCCAGGGCAAGGACATGGACCAGCGCTCCTGGCAATCGGTGATCCGCCAGCTCACCGCCATGGGTCTGATCACTGTCGACCACTCGTTCGGCGCCCTGCACCTCGGCGAAGGCTCGCGAGAAGTGTTCCGCGGCGAGCGCAAGATCACCCTCCGCCGCGACCGGCCGCGCAAAGCCACCGAGACCCGCCGTGCCCTACAGAACGCCGTGCAGTTGCCCCCGGCTGCGCAATCGCTGTTCGAAGCGCTGCGCTCCGAACGCGCCGCCCTCGCCAAATCCCAGGGCGTGCCGCCCTATGTGGTCTTCCACGACACGACGCTCCGCGCCATGGCGCTGGAACGACCACAGACCATGGCCGAACTCGGCACCATCAATGGCATCGGGGAGAGCAAACTGAAGCGCTACGGGGCGGAGTTTTTGGCTGTGCTGCGGGCGGCCGGGCCGGTTTAGCCATACTGATAGGGACGGCCCCCTCCCATCCTCCCCGATGAAGGGGGAGGTGCCCCGCCGGTGTATTTGGCACGATCGAAGACCGATACTCGACTCTTCACCTCCCCCTTCATGGGGGAGGCCGGGAGGGGGCCGTCTCTAACAGTGATCGCTCACGTCCCCCTTGGCTTCGCCCTTGCGGTCGCCGCCGCCTCCAGCGGGTTCTCCGGCCAATAGTGCCGCGGGTAGCGGCCTTTCAAATCCTTGGCCACGTCCTTCCAGCTGCCGCGCCAGAAGCCGGGCAGGTCGCGTGTCGTCTGGATCGGTCGATGCGCCGGCGAAAGCAGCACCAGCAGCAGCGGCACCTTGCCACCGGCGACGCTCGGATGCTTGTCGAGCCCGAACAGCTCCTGCACCCGCACCTCCAGCGCCGGCCCGTTCTCCGCCCCATAGTCGATCGGCAGGTGCGAGCCCGAGGGTGCGTCGAAATGGCTAGGCAGCAGGCGTTCGATCTCCTGCCGTCGCGCCCAGGGCAACAGCCCCTCGAGCGCCCCGCCCAGATCGTCGGCCCCGATCTCGCTCAGCGCGGTCTTGCCGGTGATGGCCGGCACCAGCCAGGCGATGTCCGCCGCGAGGCCGGCATCGGAGAGATCCGGCCACGCCTCGCCCAGCGTCGCTCGCAGGTAGCTCGTCCGCGCCCGCAGCGCCTGCTGCTCTTTGCTCCACGGCAGCACGCCAACCCCGAGCCCGGCGATACCTTCTGCCAGCGCCTGTGCCGCGCTCGCGGCATCGGCAATCGCCACCGGCGCTTCGTCGAGCCGCAATGCCCCGAGCCGTCGCACCCGCCGGGCCCGCACGCTGCGCGAACCGCGGTCGAACGCCATCGTCGCCTCGTCGACGATTTCGCCGGCGAACAGCTCTTCGATCGTTGCCCGCTCGATTGCCGCTGCGGCTCGGATCCGCCCGGTCGCCGCCGCGCCGGTGATATCGGTCACCACCAGGTAGGGCGCATTCGCCAGCCCGTCGCTGTCCTCGAGGCTCGCCTGCCGCCCGTTGGCCAGCCGGAACCGGCCGCGTGCTCCCGCCTGCTGCGCCACGCGGTCCGGATAGGCCCGCGCCAGGTGGCGTCCGACCTCGCCGCCTGAACCCGTATTGCCGACCATCCCGGCCCAGCGCCGTGCCAGCCCACGTGCTTCATCGGCCCGCTTGCCGCGCTCCCGCCCGAAGCGTTCGAGCCGGTGCACGAGGTCAGTGCCGTCGCCTCCGAGCCCGCGTTCGCCCAGCAGCACCGCCAGCTGCGCCGCCGTCAGCGCATCATCTTCCTCCGCCGCACGGTGGATCATGTGCCCCAGCCGCGGGTGCAGCGGCAGCCGCGCCAGCGCCTTGCCCTCGACGGTGATCCGCCCGCTGTCGTCCAGTGCCTCGAGCCCCTTGAGCAGGCCCACTGCCTCATTCCACGCCGGCGCCGGCGGTGGATCGAGGAATTGGAGCTGGCTCGGATCGCTCACCCCCCAGCCGGCGAGATCGAGCGCCAGTCCCGAAAGGTCCGCCTCCAGCATCTCCGGCGCGTCGAACGCCAGCAGCGCCGCGTTCTGGCCTTCGCCCCACAGCCGGTAACACACCCCCGGCTCGACACGCCCGGCGCGTCCGCGCCGCTGGTCTGCGGAGGCCCGCGACACTTTTCGTGTTTCGAGCACCGACAGGCCGGTCGCCGGCTCGTAGGCGGGCGCGCGCCTGAGGCCACTATCGACGACGATCCGCACCCCCTCGATGGTCAGCGAAGTCTCGGCGATCGAGGTTGCCAGCACCACCTTGCGCCGCCCGGGCCGTGCCGGCTGCACCGCACGATCCTGCTCCTCCGGTGTCAGCTGCCCGTAGAGCGGCGCGATATCGACATCGGCGGGGACGCGTCCCGCCAGCCGCTCCGCCACCCGTCCGATCTCCGCCTGTCCCGGCAGGAACACCAGCGCCGAGCCCGGTTGCTCGCGCAGCGCTTCGAGCACTACGCTCGTCACCTGGTCCTCGATTTTCACCAGCGGATCGCGGTCGCGCCAGATCGTCTCCACCGGAAACGCCCGCCCTTCGGAGACCACCACCGGCGCCCCATCGAGCAGCTCTGCTACCCGGGCTCCGTCGATCGTCGCCGACATCACCAGCACACGCAGGTCGTCGCGCAGCGCCGCCGCATCGAGCGCCAGCGCCAGCCCGAGATCGGCATCGAGGCTGCGCTCATGGAACTCGTCGAACAGCACTGCGGCGATGCCGGTGAGCTCCGGATCGTCGAGGATCATCCGGGTAAACACCCCTTCGGTCACCACCTCGATGCGCGTCCGCTTGCTGACCTTGGCGTCGAGCCGTACCCGATAGCCGACCACGCCGCCGACCTCGTCGTCGAGCGATTGCGCCATCCGCCTTGCTGCGGCCCGCGCTGCCAGCCGCCGCGGCTCCAGCATGACGATCTTGCCGTCGCCCCGCCATTTCGCCTCGAGCAATGCCAGCGGCACGCGCGTCGTCTTGCCCGCCCCGGGCGGCGCCACCAGCACCGCATAGGGGCCAGAAGCCAGCGCGGCCAGCAGCCGGGGCAGGGCTTCGTCGATCGGAAGGGGCGGCAGGTTCATGCCGCTTCAATCGGAGAAAAGCGCAGTGGATGCAAGCCAGCCCGGCTAGCTGACGTTCTTCAGCATGTCGAGCAGCGAGCCGTCGAAATCCTCGACTGGCGTTGGCGCCGGCGCTGCGCGTTTAGTGGTGGCGATTTCCGACCAGCCGACCACCACGGTGATGCCGCCCACCTTGCGGTCCGCGACATACCAGGGCGTCAGCACCGTCGCGAACTGGGTCGCCGCGCCGCTGGTCGGGCTGGCGAAGCTGCGGCGCGTCTTCACCGTCTGGCCCCGCAGCGCCGCCTCGTACTCGGCGATCTGCTCGGATGGCGTCTCAGGAAACAGCTGGCCGATGGTCTTGCCGATCACTTCGCGCCGCTCGACGAACCGGTGCGCCTTGAGCCAGTACAGCGAGCAGTCGAGCACGCGGAGCTTGTCGTCCAGCACCGCAATCGGCGCCGGCATGTCGCCGACCAGATCCTGTACCAGCTTCAGCCGGCCCTGCACCTGCAACTCGCGCTCCATCTCCGCGGTTACATCGCGGCTGGCGCCGAACAGTTCGATCACCCGCCCGTCGCGTACCCTGAGATCGGCGATCGACTCGATCATCCGCACACCGCCATCGCGCCGCTCGATCCGCAGCCGGCAGCGAAAGCCACGCCGGTCCTGCAGCGCCTGGGCGATCAGCGTCAGCAGCTTGCCGCGATCCTCGGCGACATAAAGCTTCACCAGGTCCTGCAGCGGCACCGGACTATCCGGTCCGAGGCCGTAGATTTCCGCGACGCGCGCCGACAGCACCACGGTGCCCGGAAAGATCACCTTCCATTGGCCATAGCCCTCGTGCAGTTCGTAGAGCTGCAGGGCACGGTCGGCATCGGTAAGCGCCGGAGTCGGCTCCACCTGGGCCAGGGATTCCGACGGCGTGGCGATCAACTGCTTGTCGAACATCGGGGTCCGTGACGGGGCAGGAGGCGGGGTTGTGGCGAACGCTAACCGCCGCCCAGTTAAGTATTGGTGTGTATCAGCCGTGTCGCTGCCGGCGGTCATTCGCCGAGCGTGAGGCGACCAGCCCCGCCTTGGCGAAGGCGCGCGCTTCTGCCCGCGGCAGCGGCGGGCTGAACAGGTAGCCCTGCGCCTCGTTGCAGCCTTCGGCCCTGAGCATCAGCAACTGCTCCCAGCTCTCGACGCCTTCGGCCGTCACGCGCGTCTTCAGCGAGCGGCCGAGCCCGATGATGGCGCGGACGATCGCTGCGGAGTCCTCGGCCCCAGGCAGGTCGGCGACGAACGAGCGGTCGATCTTGATCTTGTCGAAGGCGAAGCGCCTGAGATAGCTCAGCGACGAGTAGCCGGTGCCGAAATCGTCGAGCGCCACCCTTATGCCCATCCGGTGCAGTTCCTCGAGCGAGGCCAACGCCTCGGCGCTCTCGTCGAACAGCACCGACTCGGTGATCTCGAGCTCCAGCCGCGCCGGCGCAAAGCCGGTCTCCGCCAGTGCATCGGTGACGGTGCGCACCACGGCGCGGTTGCGGAACTGCGCCGGCGACAGGTTCACCGCCAGCGACAGCGTCTCGGGCCAATGCGTCGCCTCCGCGCAAGCCTCGCGTAAGACAAACGCGCCGATCGCGTCGATCAGCCCGCTCTCTTCGGCCAGCGGAATGAATACCATCGGCGACACCGCGCCATGCGCCGCGCACTCCCAGCGCAGCAGCGCCTCGAAGCCGACCAACTGGTTGCTGCCGATATCGATCTGCGGCTGGTACACCACGCTCAGCTCGCCCCGGCCCAGTGCCAGCGACAGGTCGCGCTTCATCTCGCGCCGCTCGCGCAGAGCCTGGTCCATCGCCGGCTCGAAGAAGCGGAAATCGCGGCCCTTGTCGCTCTTCACCCGATAGAGCGCCACATCGGCATATTGCAGCAGGCTCTCGGTGGTCAGCCCGTCGCGCGGCGCGATGGCGATGCCGATGCTGGCGCCGATACTCACCGTTTCGCCGTCGATTTCGAAGGGAATGGCCAGCGCTGCGAGGATCGCCTGCGCCGTCGTCGCGGCATCCTCGGGGCGCTCCACCGGCATCAGCAGTGCGAACTCGTCGCCCCCGAGCCGGGCCACCAGGTCGCGCTTGCTGGTGCAGCCATTGAGCCGACCCGCCACCTCGCGCAACAGCATGTCGCCGGCGAGGTGCCCGAGCGTGTCATTCACCAGCTTGAAGTCGTCGAGATCGATCGACAGTACGGCCAGCGTCCTCGTGGCGTTCAGCCCCAGCAATGCCGCGTCCATGCCCTCCTGGAACTGCATCCGGTTGGGCAGGCCCGTCAGCGTGTCGTGCCGCGCCAGGTATTCGAGCCGTTTCGCTCCGGCCACCACCTCGGCCTCGTTCTGCTTGGCCTCGGTCACATCGCGCGACAGCGCCAGGAGCCGCTCCACCTCGCCGTTAGCGCCGAGGATCGGCGACAGGCTGATATCCCACCAGCGCGCCTTGCCCTTGGCCGTCGGCCCGAACAGCGTATGGCGCACCGTCTGGCCCTGCTGCGCCGCAGCGATCGCCGCGCGGATCACCGCGCGCTGGTCTTGTGGCCAGAACTGCTCGAACGGCAGCCCCCGGATCGCCTCGAAGCTCTCGACCTCCATGATGCGGATACCGGGCCCGTTCATGAAGATCAGCCGGCCGGCGCCATCCAGCACTTCGATCGCCATGGTGCTGGCCTCGAGGATCGAACGGGCGAACGCCTCGCTTTCGCGCAAAGCCGCTTCCGCCACCCGCCGGTCATGGATATCCTCGAGCGTGCCGTACCAGCGGACGATCTGTCCGAGCTTGTCGCGCCGCGCCGCCGCCCGCGCCCGCATCCAGCGATAGTCGCCGTTCTTGAGCCGGATGCGATAGGTGATGTCGAGCGGCTCGCCGCTGTTGAGCGAGCTCGTCCAGTCGGCAATGGTCGGCTCGAGGTCGTCGGGGTGCACGACGCTCGCCCAGCCCTGGCCCAGCGTCTCCTCGGTGTTGAGTTCGACCATTTCGAGCCAGCGCGGCCCGAACTCGATGATGTTGCCCTCGGGGTCGGCGAGCCACATCACCTCGGGGTTGAGGTCGACGGCGGTGCGGTAATGGTCTTCGCTCTCGCGCAGCGCCCGCTCGGCCAGCGTGGTGCGCGTCACGTCCTGCACGATCACCTGCACTTCGTTCGGCCCGAGCGGGAAATGTGCCGCGCTGTATTCCCGGACCGTCCCGCCGGTTGGCAGGCTGCGGAAACGGAAGGCGCCGGATTTGCCGCTGCGCACTGCTGCATGCATCCGGCGGCGGACACGCGCCCGATCCGAGGCATGGAGCTTGGCCAGCATCGCAGCGAGCGGCACGCCCTGGTCGAGCGCTTCGCCGCGAATGGTGGTGGCCGAATGGTAGACCCGGTCGGTCAGCGCGTGCCAGGTCCACACCGAAATGCCGGTGGCGCTGCCGATCTGCCGCAGCGTCTCTGCGGCAGCCTCGGCCGGCGGTGTGCCCCTCGACACGGTGCCTGTGTTGCGCATGCGATCCTCAACCTCACGAGGATGCTACGCAGCCGAACGCGCCAAAACATTAATCGCATGTGTGAGACGGCGGCGAATGCTCGCCGCCGTGATGACAACTGTGCCGGTGGTTAAGGTTCGCTGAACGCGGAGCAGCGATCCCTCTCGATCAGGCCCACTCGCCCTTGCGCATCACCGGCACCTTCGAACCGTCAGCCTTGAGGCCGTCGATATCGATCTTGTCCGAACCGATCATCCAGTCGATGTGGATCAGGCTCTTGTTGCCGCCGCGCTTGGCGATCTCGTCCTGGCTCATCTTGGTGCCGTTGATGAAGCAGTCGGCGTAGCACTGGCCGAGCGCGATGTGGCTCGCGGCATTTTCATCGAACAGCGTATTGTAGAACAGCACACCGCTCTTCGAAATCGGCGACGAGTGCGGTACCAGCGCCACTTCGCCCAGCCGGCGCGAGCCCTCGTCGGTGTCGAGCACCTTCTGCAGCACGGCCTCGCCCTTCGAGGCCTTGGCCTCGACGATCCGCCCAGCCTCGAACTTCACCTCGATATCGGCGATCAGCGTGCCGTTATGGCTGAGCGGCTTGGTCGAGCGGACATAGCCCTCCACGCGCTGGCTATGCGGGGTGGTGAACACTTCTTCGGTCGGAATGTTCGGGTTGCAGGTGATGCCGTTCTTGGCCTCCGACGCGCCGCCCTTCCAGCGGTGCTCATCGGCAAGCCCAATCGTCAGGTCGGTGCCCGGCCCGGTATAGTGGAGCGAAGCGAATTGCTGGCCGTTGAGCCAGGTCCAGCGCTCCTTGAGCTTGGCGTTGTGTGCCTTCCAGGCGCCGATCGGATCCTCGACATCGACCCGGCTCGCCGCAAAGATCGCGTCGGCGAGCTTCTTGACGGCCACCTCTTCCGGATCGTTGGGGAACACCAGCCGGGCCCAGCTGGCATTGGGGTAGGAGACGATGTTCCAGTTGATGTCGAAGCCGGTGATCTTCTCCAGCGCCGGCTTATAGGCCATCGAGGTGGCGCGGTTGGCGCGCGCCACTTTGGCCGGGTCTTCGCCTGCCAGCATCATCGGGTTGTCGCCTGAAATGGCGAGCCGCGCCGCGTTGCCGTCGAAGGCCTTGGCCATGCCCTCGAACAGCCAGCCCGGCGCCTTGTCGAAGCTCGCGTCTGCCGCGTGGCGATAGCGGTTGAGGGTGATCTCCTCGTCCGAAAAGATCGGCTGCACGATGCCGGCGCCGGCTTTGTAGGCATGCTCGGTGATCTTGCGCACCAGCGGCAGCGCCGCCATCGGCGCGGTCAGGACCAGGTCCTGCCCGGGCTGGAGCTGGAGCCCCACCTTGATCGCGACTTCCGCGAGCTTGTCGAGTTTGACCGGATCGATAGGGGTGTTGCCCTGAGCCATTGGAAAACCTTCGCAAAAACGGGAACGAGAGGCATACCCCTGGTGCCCGCCTGCTTCAAGGCGGCGAGATGCCGTAACTCGTCATCGCCGCGCTCGATCCTCGTCCCGACCCCGAGCAGCCAGGCCCGCTTCGCCGCCAGCCGTTCCACCGACTCCTCGCTGCTCCAATCCACGCCCATCCGTGTCCAGTCCATTTCCATCTCCTGTGGTTGTCACAGGGATGGTCGAGCTGGTTTTGGGGGATTCGACATTTCAACGCGTCGAGCGCTTGGCTACCCCTCACCCCGACCCTCTCCCCAAAGGGGCGAGGGGGCGATGTGGCACGGCCGGTGCAAAGTGCGTCCCCTACCGGCGAGGGCTCTGCCCTCGTCCGGGGCCCCTCTGGGGAGAGGGCCAGGGTGAGGGGCGCCAAGTTCACTGCAGTTAGGACGTCACGGCAACCGGCGACATCCGGTTGAAGGCATCGAGCGCCGCGATCTTGTAGGCCTCGGCGAGGGTCGGGTAGTTGAAGGTGTTCTCGACGAAATAGTCGACCGTACCGCCGAGGTTCAGCACCGCCTGGCCGATATGCACCAGCTCGGTCGCCCCTTCGCCGATGATATGGCAGCCCATGAGCTTCCGGTCGTCGAGCGAGAATAGCAGCTTCATCATCCCCGATTGCAGGCCCATGATGTGGCCGCGCGAGGTCTCGCGAAACCGCGCTATGCCGCACTCGTACGGAATGCCCTTAGCCTTGAGCTGCTGCTCGGTCAGCCCGACCGTCGAGATTTCCGGCACCGCATAGATGCCGTAGGGAAAATATTCGGGAGCAGGGGGCATCGGCGCGCCGAACGCATGGCAGGCAGCGATCCGCCCCTGTTCCATCGAGGTCGAGGCGAGCGAGGGAAAACCGATCACATCGCCTGCGGCATAGATATGCGGCACTGCGGTCTGGAAGGTCCGCGGGTCCACCGTCAGCCGCCCACGATCGTCCGAAGTCAGCCCGCAGGCGTCGAGCTCCAGCGCCGCCGTCGCGCCGACCCGGCCGGCGCAGTAGAGCAGTGCTTCGGTGCGGATCTGCCGTCCGTCGCTCAGCGCGCTCACCGCAAAGCCGGCGGCGTCGACCTCGACCTTTTCCACCTTCACCCCGAGCCGCAGCTGCATGCCGCGCTTTCTGAGCTCGTGCACGAACTCGTCGATGATCTCGCGGTCGATGAACTCGAGGAAGTTCTCGCGCGGTTCCACCAGCGTCACCGGCACGTCGAGCGCCGAAAAGATCGTCGCATACTCGATGTCGATCACCCCGGCGCCCACCACTGTCAGGCTCCTGGGCACCCTGGGATCCGACGCGACGTCGTCGCTGTCGAACACATTGGTCTGGTTGAACGGGATATGGCTGGGCCGATAGGGCGCGGTGCCGACCGCGATGACGAAGCGTTCGGCCTCGTATTCGCTTTCCCCCTCGCTGCCGTTCTTGATGGCGATCCGGTGCGGGCTGACGAAGCGGGCCCGCCCGGCCACCGTCCGCACCCCGTTGCGGGCGAACTGGTGCTCCAGTACGTCGATCTCGTGGTCGAGCGTCATGCGCAGCCGCGCCCCGAGATCCTTGCCTTCGATCTCCTTTTTCACCCGATAGGCGAGCCCGTAAAAGCCGCGTTCACGCCAGCCCGAAAGGTTGAGCACCGTCTCGCGCAGCGTCTTGGACGGGATCGTGCCGGTATGCACCGATACCCCGCCCACCCGCAGCCGGTTCTCCACCACCAGCACCGACTTGCCGAGCTTGGCCGCCTGAATGGCCGCCCGCCGCCCTGCCCCCCCCGAGCCGATGACGATCAGATCGAAAGTGTCCATGGCGGACTCATGCACGGCGTAGATGAAGCTCAGATGGCAGTCGGCAGTAGGCAGTCGGCAGTAGCAGATTGGCGGTAGACGATCGGGATTTCGTCGGGAACATTCCGACTGCCGACTGCCGACTGCCGACTGCCGACTGCCGACTGCCGACTGCCCCTCAATAAACCTCCGGCACATAGAGCTCCGGCTTCACTGCGTGCCGCACGTAGTCGGCATGGCGCACGCGGGCCGGCAGTTCTACCTCCTGCTTGGGCACATCCTCGTAGTTCACCTGGCTCAACAGGTGGGAGATCATGTTCAGTCGCGCCCGCTTCTTGTCCACCGCCTGCACCACCCACCACGGGGCTTCGTCGGTATGGGTGCGGTCGAACATCTCTTCCTTGGCGCGGGTGTAGTCTTCCCAGTGCACCCGGCTCTCGAGGTCCATGGGGCTGAGCTTCCACTGCTTCAGCGGGTCGTGGATGCGCATCTTGAAGCGGAATTCCTGCTCCTCGTCGGTGATCGAGAACCAGTACTTGACGAGGATGATGCCCGAGCGGACCAGCATGCGCTCGAAGTCCGGCACGGTCTGGAAGAATTCTTCCAGCTGTTCGGGGTTGCAGAAGCCCATCACCCGCTCGACGCCAGCACGGTTGTACCAGGAGCGATCGAACAGCACCATTTCACCGGCCGACGGCAAATGCGGCACATAGCGCTGGAAGTACCACTGGCCCTGTTCCTTGTTGGTGGGAGCCGGTAACGCCACCACCCGGCAGGTGCGCGGGTTGAGCCGCTGCGTCACCCGCTTGATCGCGCCGCCCTTGCCGGCGGAATCGCGACCTTCGAAGATCACCAGCATCTTCAGCTTCTTGTACTGCACCCAGTCCTGCAGCTTCACCAGCTCGTGCTGCAGCCGGAACAGCTCGCGGAAATACGCCTTGCGGTCGATCGTCTCGTCCGCCGGGCCGGACATGCCCTCGGCGACCAGCTCATCGAGCCGGTCGTCTTCCAACTGCATTTCCAGCTCTTCGTCGAAATCGTCGGCGATCGCCTGCTTGATCCGCTCGAGTTCGGCCGGGGTCTTGGCTTCGTGATCGTTCATTGGTGCACCCATGGATAGCTGGTGGGGAGGGGTGCCCGTTCCATATGAACCTATTGTGACCGTTTGCCGGGCCGCGGCGATGCCGCCGCACGAGACCCATGTGCGCCACGTTGGGATCGTGCCCACCCACCGGGTCATTCCCGCGAAAGCGGGAACCTCTGTTTTCTTGGCCTGCGGCACGATCGCAAACGGAGTTCCCCGCTTTCGCGGGGATGACATCGCGTTGGGGGAGCGACTGGTGCAGACCGCTCGTGAAACGATCCCGCCCGATGCGATTACTGCTCGGCGACGCCCGCGAGCCGCAGCCCATCGAGGATCGCCTGCGTCCGCGAGGCATCCTTCTGCGGCTGTGCCGCCCAGACCTGGGCGATGGTGACGCCCGGCGACAGCCGCTTCAGCGTCACGAGGTGGCGCCTCGCTTCGTCCATCCGCCCCAGATGCGCATTTGCCGCGACCAGCATCCAGTAGGTGCATACGAAGCTCGGGTTGGCCGAGACCGAACGCTTGGCCCAGACCAGCGCCTCTTCGTAGTTTTCCTTGATCATCTGGGCATGCGAGATGGCCGTCAGCGGCCAATGCGCGCCGTCGAGGCTGGGGCTGAGCCGGATCGCGTGCTCGCTGAAGGCGATCGCATCATCGACATTGCCGATATGGAGGTGGGTGATGCCGGCAAAGATCATCACCGTCAGGTTGTTGGGGTTGGCCTCCACCGCCCGCTGCGTCAGCATCAAGCCGCGGTCGTAATCGCGGAGGTTATGGATCAGCATCATCGAGCTGAGCGACAGCGCCACCGCGTCATCGCGGGCATTGGCCAGCGCCCGCTCCACCAGCTCGATGCCATGCGCCGTGTCGTCAGTACCGATCGCCGGCCAGCCCATGGTCGAGCGGTGCAGCATGGCATTGCCGGCATAGACGAGGAAGGTCGGGTTGTTCGGCTCGAGCTCTATGGCCTTGAGCAGCAGGGCGATCGCCTCGGCATTGGCGTCGCGCGTCTGCGACAGGTGCATCGGCAGGGCGCGGAGGTAAAGGTCATAGGCTTCGACGCTGTCCGGCCGCTCGCGCCGCGAACGTTCGATCTCGGCCCAGCGGATCGTCGGCTCGGCCACCGAGGCGACCTTGAGCGTGATCTGGTCCTGGAACTCGAACACGTCGTCGAGCTTGCCGTCGAACTTGTCGGCCCACAGGTGGGCGCCGGTCATTGCGTCCACCAGCTGCGCGGTGATGCGCAGCCGGTCGCGGGCCCGCCGCACGCTGCCCTCGAGCACGTAGCGCACCCCCAATTCGCGCCCCACCTGCCGCACGTCGACGGCGCGGCCCTTGTAGACGAAGCTCGAATTGCGGGCGACCACCGCGAAATCGCGGAACCGGCTCAGCGCGGTGATGATGTCCTCCACCACCCCGTCGGCGAAATATTCCTGCTCGCTGTCGCCGCCCATATTGTCGAACGGCAGCACGGCGACCGTCGGCCGCCGCGGCGTCACCGGACCGAACTCCGGCGATCTGGTACTTCGGCCGACCCCGGTCACCACTTCGAACACCCGCACCGGCCGGGCGATGTTCTTCAGCTCGCGCTCGCCCAGGTCGCGGAACCCGGTCTTCATCCGGTCGCGGACTTCCTCGAACACCTTGCCCGAAACATAGACGCCGCCGGGCTCGCCGATCTGCTGCAGCCGGGCCGCGACATTGATGCCGTCGCCATAGATGTGGGAATCATCATGCACCACATCGCCCTGGTTGACGCCGACGCGGAACACCAGCCGCTTGTTGACCGGCACATCGGCATTGCGCTCGGCCATCAGCGCCTGCATGGCGACAGCGGCTTCAACGGCTGAGACCGTGCTGGAGAATTCCGCCACGATGCCGTCGCCGGCAAGGTCGACCACCCGCCCGCCATGCCGCTGCAGCAGCTGGAGCACGGCGGTCTGGTGTCCCTTCAGGGCAGCGACGGTGCCGGATTCGTCAGCGCCCACCAGGGCGCTGTATCCCGCTACGTCCGCACACAACACCGCCGCCAGGCGGCGCGACAAAACATGTTCCATTTCCGCTTCCTAGGCGGAGTCACCGCGCCCTGTCTCAGGGTAAAGCGTGGCGTTGTTACTTGGAAGTGGAAACGTAAGCTCACTCTGCTTTCGGGATGAGCCGAAAATCCGGCAGATCCCGCAATCCGAGCTCTGGTCCGGCGGGCGAATAGACCACGAACAGCTGCATCGGGCCGCTCCCGGTATTGAGCGTCGAGTGGAATCGGTCCTCCGGCACGAACACCGTGCAGCCCGGGCCGACCTTCTGCACCACCGGCACGCCCTCAGGCGTTTCGACCATCTGTTCGCCTTCGCCCGAGATGACGAAAATGATCTCCTCGGCGCCCGGGTGGTTGTGGCGACTATGGCCCTGGCCCGGCGGCAGATCCACCACTCCACCCGAAAACCGCTTCGCCCCATTCAGCTCCGGCGCCACCGTCAGCGCCAGCTGTCCCCAGTCGAACCCGAACGCACTGACATCGCGCGGATAGACGAAATTGTTCTCGGCCATTGTTTCTCCTCCTTATCGGCAGTCGGCAGTCGGCAATCGGCAGTCGGAGTAGGAAGCAGGTACTCGGCATTCGTCTGACACCTTGCGACTGCCGATTGCCGACTGCCTACTGCCGACCTACCCCCTCGTCCGCAACCCCTTGAAACTCTCAACCTGGTGCTTGATCGCCACCTCCACCGGCAGCCGCTCCATCGAGCTCGCCCCGTAAAAGCCGTGGCAGCCATTCACCCGGTTGAGGATGAACTTCGCATCGTCAGGCATCGAGATCGGTCCGCCATGGCAGAGGACGATGACGTCATCACGCACGCCGCGCGCCGCTGCGGCAATCGCCTCGATCTCGGTGGCACACTGCACCAGCGATTTCGCTGCCGTCGCGCCGATGGCGCCGCCGGTCGTCACCCCCATATGCGCGACGATGATGTCAGCGCCGGCCCTGGTCATCGCCACCGCTTCATCCGGGTTGAACACATAGGGTGTGGTGAGGAGGTCCAGCTTGTGCGCCTCGGCGATCATCTCGACCTCGAGGCCATAACCCATGCCGGTCTCCTCGAAGCTGACCCGCATCACCCCGTCGAACAGCCCGATGGTGGGGAAGTTCTGCACTCCCGAGAACCCCATGGCTTTGAGTTCGGCAAGGAACTGCGGCATCAGCACGAACGGATCGGTGCCATTCACTCCGGCCAGCACCGGGGTGCGCTTCACCACCGGCAGCACCTCGCGCGCCATGTCCTTGACGATCTCGTTGGCGTTGCCATAGGCGAGCAGCCCCGCGGCCGAGCCGCGTCCGGCCATGCGATAGCGCCCCGAATTGTAGATGATGATCAGGTCGATGCCGCCGGCTTCCTCGGCCTTGGCCGAGATGCCGGTACCGGCCCCGCCGCCGACGATCGGCTGTCCGCGGGCCACCATGTCGTGGAATTTTCTGAGGATGTCGGCGCGCGCGATGGCAGCCATGCTGTCTCCCAAAGGGTTATTATGAGGTGATTTCGTGAAAGGCGCGCATCGCCGCCTCGGCAAAACTGGGGTCGTTGATGTGGCAGTCGAGCCGGATCAGCTGCCGGTCGCCGGTCCATTGCACCGTCCGCTCGATCGCCTCAAACAGTTCGGCATCGGCCTCGGCGTCGCGAAACGCCCCGCCCTCGATATCGAGCGCCGAGACGCCGCGGAGCGGCAAGAGGAAGCGCACCGGGCCGGTTGCGGCATTGAGCTTGCCGCCGATCCATTCGCCGATCGCTCGGCACTCGTCGGCGCTGGTGCGCATCAGCGTCACATTGGCATTGTGCGCGTAGAACAGGCGGTCGGCGTAATGCGGCGGCACCGTCTCGGGCGCCCAGAAGTTGACCATGTCGCAGGCCCCGACCGAGCCGACATATGGCACCGGCCGTCGCGACAGGCAGTCGAGCCGCTCCGGCCCCGCCGGCAGCACGCCGCCCAGCAGGTAGTCGCAGACCTCGGTGGTGGTGACGTCGATCAACGCCCCGACCAGCCCGGAATCGACCAGCATTTCCATGGTCTTGCCGCCGGTGCCGGTGGCATGGAAAACCAGCGGCTCGACGGCTCCGGTGAGGAGTTCGACGATCTGCGTTACCGCTGGCGTGGTGACCCCGAACATGGTCAGACCCACGGCCAGCTTGGTGGCCGGTTCCACCATTGTCGGGTTGGCGCTCATCGCCACCACGGCCAGCGCGGCATTCGAGAGGATAACACGTGATATCCGGTTGAGCCCGGCGAGGTCGGTGACCGACGGCATCATCACGATATCGCTGACCCCGACATAGGGCCCGACATCGCCCGAGGCGAGCGTGGAGACCATGACTTTGGGCAGGCCGATCGGCAGTTTCCGCATCCCTGATGTGACGATCGAGGTGCCGCCACCGCCGCCGATGCCGACCATTCCGGCGATATCATCACGTGTTATGACAAACTGCGCGAAGGCCTCTGCCATGCCGGCCACGGCGACGCCACGGTCGGTGCCCTCGAGCAACCCCGGTGGACCGAACTTCGCTACGTCCGCCGCTCCGACTTCCGGCGGAATGGTCGGTGCGCGGATCCCCACATCGACCAGCAGCGGATCGGCGCCGAGCGCCCGGATTTTCTCGGCGAGGAAGGCCAGTTCCTCGCCTTTGGTGTCGGCAGTGCCGACCACGTAGATGCGCTTCATCGCACCCCTCCCGACACCGTTCGGGTGACCCCCGCCGGTGCTCTCGCCGCCATGTCATGGCAGAGGCCCGCCGCCATTGCAAAGCATTTTGAGATGTGCGTATCATTTCGATATGGACGTCTCACAACCCGATGAGCAGCAGGTTTCCGAGCCGAAAGGCGCCAGGGCGCGCACCCGCAAGCTCATGCTCGAAACCGCCATCGCGCTGATGCAGCAGGGCCAGACGCCCTCGGTCAGCGATGTGGCTGAAGCCGCTCAGGTGTCGCGCGCCACCGCCTACCGCTACTTCCCGAGCCAGGCGGCCCTGGTCCACGCCGTGGTTGATGAGGGCCTGGGGCCAATCCTCAACTGGCAGAGCGCCAGCGAGGATCCCGAGACCCGCGTCCTCGACCTCCTGTCGCTCACCATGCCCCGCGTTGCCGAGTTCGAGGCGACCTTCAAGGCGGCGCTGAAGCTGTCGCTCGAGCAATGGGCGCAGCGTCGCGCCGGCACGCTCGGGGCCGAGCCGCCCTTCAAGCGCGGCCATCGCGTCGAGCTGCTGCAAATGGCGATAGCGCCACTCAAGAATAAATTGCCCGAGGTTAAGTTCCAGCGCCTGGCCAAAGCTCTGTCGCTGGTCTACGGCCTGGAAGTTCTCATTGTTCTCAAAGACTTGTGGGGGCTTGAGTTCGAAGAGACTACCGAGATCGCGACCTGGGCGGCCACCGCGCTAGTCCGCGCGGCGGTAGCGGAGTCCGCTGCCTGATCCGGCATGGGAAACTATTTTCCTAAACTGGGTCACGACTTGCATAAATGCTAGCATGTTAGCTTGACGAGGCTGACAAAACGTTGAAATTGTAGAGTTGACGCACGTCGATCAAGGAGGAGATCAAGTGCGACGGGCGCTGAGGGGCGCCGCAGCTAGTCACCGCGCGAGGCCTTGGGAGAGGCTGCCGTTGTGGGGCTGGCGATGAGGGACATTTCCCGCACGTCGCGAGAGAACGACCGGCCGCCGAAGCTTGGGAGAGCTTTTGGCCGGTTCGCTGCTGTGAAGGCCCCCGGCAATGAGGAGGGGCTTCGGTCGGTGCCGCAAAACTGCCGGCCGTCGGAAGCGCTAGAGGGAGGACCATAATGCGCACTGCTACCAAGGGCATGCTGGCCGGTTTGGGCCTGATGCTTGCGTCGAGCACATCTGTGCTGGCGCAGGAACTGACGATCTTCTGGGCCGAATGGGATCCGGCCAACTACCTGCAGGAACTGGCCAACCAGTACGAAGCCGAGACCGGCGTGAAGGTCACGGTGGAAACCACGCCATGGGGCGATTTCCAGACCAAGGCGTTCACCGAGTTCAACGCCCAGGGTTCCGCCTACGATATGATCGTCGGCGACAGCCAGTGGCTCGGTGCTGCGTCGGAAGCCGGCCATTACGTCGACCTGACCGATTTCGTGAAAGAGAACGGCGTCCTCGACAAGATGGCTCCGGCCACCATGAAGTTCTACGCCGAGTACCCCGGCAACTCCGGCAAGTACTGGTCGATCCCGGCCGAAGGCGACGCCGTGGGCTGGGCCTATCGCAAGGACTGGTTCGAAGATCCGACCGAAATGGCCAACTTCAAGGCCAAGTACGGCTATGATCTGGCCGTTCCCAAGGACTGGAAGCAGCTCACCGACATCGCCGAGTTCTTCCATCGTCCGGACCAGAACCGCTACGGCGTGGCGATCTATACCGACAACTCCTATGACGCCATGGCCATGGGCTTCGAGAACGCGCTGTTCTCCTATGGTGGCGAGCTGGGCGACATGTCGACCTACAAGGTCGATGGCTTCATCAATGGCCCCAAGGCCGTTGCCGCCCTCGATGCCTACAAGAAGCTCTACAGCTTCACCCCTCCGGGCTGGGCCAAGACCTTCTTCGTCGAGAACAACCAGGCCATCACCGAAAATCTCGCGGCGATGTCCATGAACTACTTCGCCTTCTTCCCGGCGCTGATCAACGAAGCGTCCAATCCGAACGCCGCGAACACCGGCTTCTTTGCCAACCCGGCCGGTCCGGATGGCGATCAGTTCGCTGCCCTTGGCGGGCAGGGCATCTCGATCGTCAACTACAGCCAGAACAAGGACGAAGCCTTCAAGTTCCTGAAGTGGTTCATCCAGGACGACACGCAGCAGAAGTGGGCTGACCTCGGCGGCTATACCTGCTCGGCCGCCGTGCTCGAGAGCGAAGCCTTCCGCAACGCCACCCCGTATAACGAAGCCTTCTACCAGACCATGTTCAAGGTGAAGGACTTCTGGGCGGTGCCGGAATATGCGGAACTGCTGACCCAGCTGAACCAGCGCGTCTATCCGGCAATCGTCGGTGGCGAAGGCACCTCGCAGGAGACCCTCGACGCCCTGGCTGCCGACTGGAAGGCGACCTTCGCCAAGTACGGCCGCGGTTCGTAAATCGCGATTGCCCCGGGGAGCTTCGGCTCCCCGGGGGACCCGCAGTCAGAACGCGATGGAGCCTTCACCACCGGGTCATTCCCGCGCAAGCGGGAACCTCCGTTTCGGGACGATCAGCGCCCACCAGAACAGAGCGTCCCGCTTTTACGGGAATGACCCGGCGGAGATGGCGGCAAACGAGCCGGTGGCAGAGCACACCGTCAGGGGAATATCGCCTTGAACAACATGATCACTACGCTCGATCCGCATTCGCGGGCCGCCTACCGCGGCTGGAGCGACATCACGATACGCAACCTGTTCGTGATCCCGACGATCCTGTTCCTGATCGTCTTCAACATTTTTCCGCTGCTCTATTCGCTCGGCTACTCGTTCACCGACTTCCGCGCGTCGACGAAGGACCCGGTCAATTTCGTCGGCCTCAGGAACTACATGGAGCTGCTCAGTGATCCCAACATCTGGTCCAATTTCACCATCACCGCGCAATATGTGATCGTCTCGGTGTCGGGCCAGGTGATCGTCGGGTTCGGCCTGGCGCTGCTGCTGAACCGCAGCTTTCCGCTCAAGGGTCTCATCACCACGTTGCTGCTGCTGCCGATGATGCTTTCGATGGCGGTGGTCGGGCTGTTCTGGAAGCTGCTCTACGACCCCAACTTCGGCATCATCAACTATTCGCTGGGCCTGGGTAAGCTCGAGTGGCTCGGCGACCCCAACATCGCCCTCTATGCGGTGGCCCTCACCGATATCTGGATGTGGTCGCCCTTCGTCATGCTGCTGTCGCTGGCCGGGCTCTCGGCCGTGCCCAAGCACCTCTACGAGGCGGCATCGATCGATCGCGCCAGCCGGCTCTACACCTTCTTCCGCATCACCCTGCCGCTGGTCGCGCCGATCCTGCTGATCGCCATCATCTTCCGCACCATGGAGGCCTTCAAGACTTTCGACCTCGCCTATGTGATGTCGGGTCAGCCGACCACCGAGGTGGTGTCGATCCGGCTCTACAAGATGGCGTTCCAGGAGTGGCAGACCGGCAAGAGCTGTGCTCTCGCCTACATCGTGCTGATCATGGTGCTCTGCATCACCAACGTCTACGTCAAGTATCTCAACAAGGCGAAGGAGCGCTAGCCATGGCCGTCGTTTCATCACGCGGTCAGCGCATCGGCAACCTGCTCGCCATTGCAGCGGTGATCGTCGTCACCTTCATCATGCTGGCGCCGATCTACTGGATCGTGTCGACGTCGTTCAAGCCGCGCAACCTCGCCACCACCAACCCGCCGACCATTCTGTTCGAGCCCGAGGTGTCGCCCTTCGTGAAGCTGTTCACCAAGCGCGTGCAGCTCAAGCCCAAGGAAGTCGTCGATTATGAGAACGCGCCGTGGTTCGAGCGGCTGGTCTTCGATGGCGGCGAGCGCATCACCCGTTCGGGCAAGGGCGAGATTCAGCTCTCGGGTTACCCGGATCGTTTCATCAACTCGCTGATCGTCGCCATCACCTCGACGCTGCTGGCGGTGTCGATGGGCACTATCACCGCCTATGGCTTCTCGCGTTTCAAGGTGAAGGGCGAGGCGGACCTGCTGTTCTTCGTGCTCTCGACCCGAATGTTGCCACCCATCGTCGTCGCTATTCCGATGTTCCTGATGTACCGGGCGGCCGGGCTCAACGATTCACATCTGGGCCTGATCATTCTCTACACCGCCTTCAACGTCTCGTTCGCGGTGTGGCTGATGAAGGGGTTCATCGACGAAATTCCGAAGGAATACGAGGAGGCCGCGCTGGTCGACGGCTATACCCGTATCCAGGCCTTCTTCAAGATCGTGCTGCCCGAAGCGGCGACCGGCATCGCCGCCACTGCCGTGTTCTGCTTCATCACGGCGTGGAACGAGTATGCCTTCGCGCTGATCATGACCAACCGGCGCGCCCAGACCGCGCCGCCGTTCATTCCGAGCCAGATCGGCTCCGGCCTGCCCGACTGGACGGTGATCGCCGCAGGTACGTTCCTGTTCCTCCTGCCGGTCGCCATTTTCACCTTCCTTCTGCGCAACCATCTGTTGCGCGGCATGAGCTTCGGAGCGATCCGCAAATGAACCTGCGCGTCTTCAACCAGAAGTTCCTCGAGCCCGGTTCGATGATCCTGATGATCCTCGGCATCATCTTCCTCTGTCAGCCGTGGATCGAGGTTCTGCACCAGTACTCGGTCACCGTCATGTTGATCGGGCTCGTCGGCTTCAACGTCGCCGTCCATATCCCGGCGCCGGAAAAGCAGGTGATCGACGAGGACGATGCCGGCCCGGTCTCCGCCACGATGCACGGGGGCACCCATGGCTGAGATCGAACTGAGGCACATCGAAAAGCATTTCGGCCCCGTCCACGTCATCAAGGACGTGAACCTGACCGTCAAGGACAAGGAGTTCGTGGTTTTCCTCGGCCCCTCCGGCTGCGGCAAGACCACGACGCTGCGCGCCATTGCCGGCCTCGAGGAAATCGACTCGGGCGATATCCTCCTCGACGGCAAGCCGATCCAGGGCCTCCGCGCCGCCGACCGCGACATCGCCTTCGTGTTCCAGAACTACGCGCTCTACCCGCACTTCACCGTCTTCGAGAACCTGGCCTTTCCGCTGCGCGCCGTCGGCACCGCCAAGGATGTGGTCGATCGCACCGTGCGCTCGGTCGGCAAGTCGCTCGGCATCCTGCACCTCTTGAACGCCCGCCCGTCGGCACTGTCCGGCGGCGACATGCAGCGCGTCGCCATCGGCCGCGCCCTGGTGCGCCGCCCCAAGGCGCTGCTGCTCGACGAGCCGATCGGCTCGCTCGATGCCAAGCTCCGCGAAACCATGCGCATCGAGCTGAAACGCCTGCACTACGAGAACGGCTCGACCTCGATCTATGTCACCCACGACCAGGTCGAGGCCATGTCGCTGGCCGACCGCATCGTGGTGATGAACGATGGCGTGCTGCAGCAGGTCGGCACCCCCACCGAGGTCTACCTCTATCCGGCCAACCTGTTCGTCGCCCAGTTCATCGGCTCGCCGGTGATGAACATCGCCGCCACCAAGGTCAGCGAGGCCGACGGCAACGCCCGCATTGCGCTGGATGACGCGAGCTTCGACCTGCCGCGCGAACTGCTCGGCATGTTGGAGCAGAAGCAGGCCGCTCCCGATCTCTCGCTCGGCGTCCGCCCGGAAGGGGTCATCGTCAGCCGCGACGACAAACCGGGCTATCGTCCGGCCGAAGCCCATATCATCCAGCCCTTCGGCGGTTTCGACATCGTCGATCTGAAGTTCGGCGAAAAGACCCTGCGCGCCCGCACCAGCTCCGGCTACGTCGACAAGCCCGGCGCCACCGTGTTCGCCCGCATCGATCCCGCTCAGGCGCATTTCTTCGATACCCGCTCGGGCGCCTCGCTCGGCATCCGGCTAGGCAACTGACATGGCCCGCATCCGCCTCGAAAACATCACCAAGTCCTTCGGCCCGCACGTCGCGGTCGATAAGCTCGATCTCGACGTCGCCGATGGCGAGTTCTTCGTCCTGCTCGGGCCCACCGGCGCCGGCAAGACCACGACGCTGAGGATGATCGCCGGGCTCGAAAAGCCGACCGAAGGCGTCATCCACATCAATCAGGTCAACGTCAACGACTGGGGGCCGGCAGAGCGCGACGTGGCTTTGGTGCTGCAGCAATATTCGCTCTATCCGCGCCTTACCGTGCGCGACAACCTGGCCTTCCCGCTGCGTTCCCGCATTCGCAAGCTGAGCGAAGCCGATATCGACAAGCGCATTGACTATGCCAGTAAGACCCTGCGCATCACCCACCTGCTCGATCGCAAGACCGATCGCCTTTCCGGTGGCGAAATGCAGCGTGTTTCCATCGGGCGGGCCATCGTGCGCGAGCCGCAGGTCTTCCTGATGGACGAGCCGCTTTCCGCCCTCGACGCCAAACTGCGCGAGTCGCTACGCTCCGAGCTCAAGGACCTGCAGATGCGGCTCGGCGCCACCTTCATCTTCGTCACCCACGACCAGGTGGAGGCGATGACCATGGGCGACCGTATCGCGGTGCTCAACAAAGGCAGGATCGTCCAAGTCGGCACCCCGCGCGATGTCTACACCAACCCGCGCGACACGTTCGTCGCGAGTTTTGTCGGCTCGCCCGCCATCAACCTGCTGCCGGGCAGCCTTGCCGGCGATGTGGCAAGTGTCGCGCAGGCGTTTCAGATGCCGATCACCCGCAGTGCCGCGGTCGAAGGGCCGGTCACCTTCGGCATCCGTCCGGAAGATGTCGAGGTCGCCGCCGGCGCCCCGAACGAGGCGCGCATCCACGACGTCGAGAACCACGGCATCGAAAAGATCGTCACCCTGCGCGTCGGCGACAACCTGATGCGCGCTGCCGTGCCGGCCCGTGTCGAGGTCAAGGTCGAGGAAGCCGTGCGCTTCAGCTGGAACCCCGACAAGGTGATGCTGTTCGACGCCAAAACCGGCCTGAACCTCAGGGGGCAGGCGGCCTAGTTTTGTTTTGAGACTTTAGACCCCAGGGGAGGGGGATCATGGCATCCAATAACTACCCGAAACTCCACAACGCCACCTGGCCCGGCGTGGTCGGCAAGGGCGCTCCCGGCGCCGAGCCGATCATCCCCCTCGATACGCTGCTGAAGCTTACGGCCAATGCCGAGGTCGACGGGCAGAAGTTCGACGGCGTCGACCTGTGGCTCGCCGATCCGCACATCTCGATCGATTCATCGAAGGACGATGTGAAGCGGATGGCCGACCATATCGGCAGCTTCGGCCTCAAAGTCGGTAGCTTCGTCGCGCCGATCTGGGGCGGCGCCGGCGGCGGCTCCGCCATGGGCGACGCCGATGACGTCAAGCGCTTCCTTACCCAGGTCGAGAAGGCCTGCAAGATCGGCCAGCAGATGCGTGAGATCGGTATCCGTCCCACCGGCGGCGTCCGTGTCGACAGCTCCACCGGCGTCGAAGCCTGGGATACCGACCCCGTAGGGAACACCAACAAGATCGCCGACACCTTCCGCGAGGCCGGCCGCATTGCCCAGCACTATGGCGAGTACATCGTTGCCGAGGGCGAGATCTGCTGGGGCGGCATGCACTCCTGGCGCGAGAACGTGAAACTGCTCGAGCTGGTCAACATGCCGGGCGTCGTCGGCTACCAGGCCGACATGGCGCACTCGATGCTGTTCGTTCTCGGCGCCAATGCCGAAAAGGACCGCATCCTCGCCAAGGATTTCCAATGGAGCGACAAAGCAGCGCTCGATGCCGCCTATCACCAGGTGGCTGACGCGCTCCGCCCCTGGACGTTGGATTTCCACGTCGCCCAGAATGACGGCACCACCTTCGGTTCCGGCGACCACGAAAAGACCGGGCGCCACTGTCAGATCGACGACCCCAATGGCCGGCTCGATGTCGTGAAGCACGCCGGCTACTGGCTGCGCGACGACAGGGGCGAGCTGACCAGGAAGATGCGCCACATCTGCTGGGACGGCTGCATGTTCCCCAACGCCGTAATGGAGCAGCAGGAAACCTGGAACAAGGTCCTCGGCGCCATGCTCAAAGTCCGCGACGCGCACGGCTGGCGGGAATAGGCGGTCCAGCTTTGCGCCACACCCGCCTCCACCACGATGTCATCCCGGCGAAGGCCGGGACCCATCCTGAGATGTCACGGGTGGCTTTCATGTATCCTCCCGCACGGAGTCATTCCCGCGAAAGCGGGAACCTCCGTTTGGGATATCTCGGCGCACACCAAAACAGAGGTTCCCGCTTTCGCGGGAATGACTGCGGTGGTTGTGGCCATCTTGCGTCAGGAACACTCCAATGACCAAACAACTCAATATCGGCATGGTCGGCTACGGCTTCATGGCCCGCTGCCATTCGCACGCCTGGGCTTCCGTCAGCCATTTCTTCGATACCGGCTACCACCCGGTGCTGAAGGCCGTCGCAGCACGCAATGACAGCAAGGTGCGCCGTTTTGCCGAGCAGTGGGGCTATGAGAGCGTCGAGCATGATTGGCGCGCCCTGATCGAGCGCCGCGATATCGACGCCATCGATATCTGCGTGCCCAACGACCTCCACGCCGAGATCGCTATCGCCGCAGCTCAGGCCGGCAAGATGGTACTGACCGAAAAGCCTTTGGCCCGCACCGCCGCCGAGGGCCAGCCGATGGTCGATGCGGTCGAAAAGGCCGGCGTCCCCAACCTCGTCTGGTACAATTATCGTCGCGTCCCCGCCGTCACGCTGATCAAGCAACTGGTCGACGAGGGCAAGCTCGGTCGCATCTTCCACTACCGTGCCAAGTTCCTGCAGGATTGGACCATTTCGCCCGATGTGCCGCAGGGCGGGCAGGGCACCTGGCGGGTCGATGTCGACGCCGCCGGCTCCGGTGTCACCGGCGACCTCCTGGCGCATTGCCTCGACAGCGCGCTGTGGATCAACGGCGACATTTCCTCGCTCACCGCCATGACCGAGACCTTCGTCAAGGAGCGCACCCACGCCGACACCGGCAAGAAGCAGACCGTCGGCATTGATGACGCCGCCGCGGTGCTGACCCGCTTCAGCAATGGCGCGCTCGGCACCTTCGAATCGACCCGCTATGCCCGCGGCCACAAGGCCGCCTATACGCTGGAGATCAACGGCGAGAAGGGCTCACTCGCCTGGGACCTGCACGACATGAACCGCGTGCAGTGGTTCGACCACTCCACCGAAGGGCGGCTGCGCGGCTGGACCAACATCCTCGTCACCGACGGCGACCACCCCTATCTCGGCAAATGGTGGGTCCCCGGCCTGGTCATCGGCTTCGAGCACAGTTTTACCCACACTGCCGCCGATTTCCTCGAGGGCCTGAAGACTGGCAAACCGGCAGCGCCAACATTCAGGGATGCGTTGGCGACCAACAAGCTCTGCGACGCCATCATCAGCTCGGGTAAGTCGGGCAGCTGGGTGAACTTGTAGCCGGGTGCGCTTGGCGCCCCTCACCCCGGCCCTCTCCCCAGAGGGGCGAGGGGGCGATGGAGCCGCCAATCAGAGGTTTGTTGGAACAACCGGCTGCGCCACCCCGCCCCCTCGCCCCTCTGGGGAGAGGGTTGGGGTGAGGGGTAGCCAAGCAAACGGAACTATCGAATGAAACTCGGCTTCAACCTGCTGCTCTGGACCACCCACGTCACCGACGAACATTGGCCGATCATCGAGCGCCTCAAGGCCGTGGGCTATGATGGTGTCGAGGTCCCGATGTTCGAGGGCACACCCGATCACTACGAAAAGCTCGGCCGTCGCCTGCGCGATCTCGGGTTGGGCGCCACCGGCATCGGCGTGATGCCCGGCGGTGGCAAATCCGCCGTCTCACCCGATCTCGGCGAACGCGCCGGCGCCCTCAGCCACCTCAACTGGTTGACCGATTGCACCGCGGCGCTGGGCGGCACCCTCGCCGCCGGCCCGTTCCATCAGCCGCTCGGCGAGTTCAGCGGCCGCGGCGCCACCGCGGACGAAAAGTCCCGAGTCCGCGATATCCACAAACAGGCGGCGCAATACGCCGCGAAGCACGGCGTCGCCCTCTCGGTCGAGCCGCTCAACCGCTTCGAGTGCTACTTCCTCAATTCGGCCGCCCAGGCCGCTGAGCTGGTGCGGGCCGTCGACGAGCCGAACTACGGCTATCTCTACGATACCTTCCACTTCAACATCGAAGAGAACTCGATCACCGAGGTGATCCCGGCGACGATCAAAGAGATCAACCACGTCCACATTTCCGAGAATAACCGCGGCGTCCCCGGCGCCGGCCACATCGATTTCCAGTCGGTGTTCAATGCCCTGAAGCGGGCCGGCTACGACGGCTGGATGACCATTGAAGCTTTCGGCTCTGCGCTGCCCGACCTTGCAGCGGCCACCAAGATCTGGCGCCCGCTGTTCGCCAGTGAGGCGGAGGTCTACGAGAAGGGGTTCAGGCTGATGCGCGAGGGCTGGGACCGGGCACACTGACTGATAGAGACGGCCCCCTCCCATCCTCCCCCATAAAGGGGGAGGTGCCGCATCGAGTGATTGGCACGATCGAAGACAGCGCCTCGACTCTTCACCTCCCCCTTTATGGGGAGGCCGGGAGGGGGCCGTCTCTGTCAGTCAGCACCTAGCCATAACCCCGTGACTCCCCTAACACTTCCGCCCGGCTTACCGAGGAGGAATTGCGTATGTCCAAGCTCAACCTGCTGTCCGGCTCCTATACCGGCCCCAATGGCGAAGGCCTGAAGCTCTTGAGCTTCGACACCGCCAGCGGCGATATCGAGCTCACTCGCAGCTTCCCTGGCACACCCGACGTCTCGTGGATCGCCTTTGCGCCTTCGTCCCGCACCGTCTATGTCACCAACGAGATGGCCGAGCAGGCCGGCGCCTTCAGCCTCGCCACCGATAACAGCACCGCCACCCCGCTCGGCTACCAGTCGACCGGCGCGAAATATCCCTGCTACCTGCGCATCAGCCCCAAGGGCACCAAGCTCGCCGTCGCCAACTACGGCGACGACTCGACCCCGGTGTTCTCGATCGATGCGGCGACCGGTGCGCTCAAGGCCGACCCCACGGTGCTGCGCAGCGCACACGCCCATGACAAGGGCCACGCCCACTGGACCCAGTGGTCACCGGAAGCCGATCGGCTCTACGTGGTCGATCTCGGCCACGATGAAGTGCGCAGCGTCCGCTACGAAGCCGGCAATTTCGTCGGCGGTCCCGAGACGGCGTTCGCCACCCCCAAGGGCGCCGGCCCGCGTCACCTGGCCTTCCACCCCAACGGCAAGTTCGCCTACCTGTTCACCGAATATGCTGAGACGGTCACCGCGCTGGCCCGCGAAGCGGGCGGCAAGCTCACCGAGCTCGACACCCTTTCGGCCCTTCCCGCCGACTTCAAGGGCGAGTCCACCGGCGCCCATATCCAGATCAACGCCACGGGCACCGTGCTCTATGTTTCGAACCGCGGCCACAACTCGATCACTGCCTTCGCCATCGCGACCGACGGCAAGATCAGCCTCAAGCAGAACATTTCGTGCGGCGGCAACTGGCCCCGCTTCTTCCTGCTGCTGGAAAAGCACCTGATCGTCGCCAACCAGGAGAGTGAGGATCTGGTGGTGTTCGACGTGGCGGCCGATGGCACGCTCAGTGCGACCGGCAAGGTGTTCAAGCTGCAGAAACCGGTGGCGCTGCTACAGATCTGACTGAGAGAGACGGCCCCCTCCCGGCCTCCCCCATGAAGGGGGAGGTGAAGAGTCGAGGCTGTCTGCGATCGTGCCAAGCACACCGGCGGAGCACCTCCCCCTTCATGGGGGAGGATGGGAGGGGGCCGTCTGCCGCAGCAGTCCACCCCCTCACCGCACCTTGTGCTGCATCTCGGGCAAGAACACCGTCAGTAGCCCGGCCAGTGGCATGAACGAGCAGAGCCAGAACACGTACTGGATGCCGGCGACGTCCGCCAATGCGCCGAGCGCCGCGGCGGCGATGCCGCCGGCGCCGAAGGCGAAGCCGAAGAAGATGCCGGCGATCATCCCGACCCGGCCCGGCAGCAGCTCCTGCGCGAACACCACGATGGCCGAGAACGCCGACGAAAAGATCAGCCCGATCAGCACCGTCAGGATCACCGTCCAGGTGAGGTCGGCATAGGGCAGGGCCAAGGTGAACGGCAGCACCCCGAGGATCGAGAACCAGATCACGAACTTGGCGCCGAAACGGTCGCCGATCGGCCCGCCCAGGAACACCCCGACCGCCGAAGCGCCGAGATAGACGAACAGCAACAGCTGCGCGTCCTGCACGCCGACCTGGAACTTGTCGATCAGGAAGAACGTGTAATAGCTCGAAAGCCCCGCCATGTAGGCGTTCTTGGTCAGCGTCAGCACCGTCAGCACGGTGAGCGCAATGGCGGTGGTACGCTTGTCGAACAAGAGCGCGGTGCTCACCGGTGCCTTGCCGGCATTGGCTTTACGATGCGCCGCGTACCACATGCCGACCCGCGTCAGGATGAAGATGCCGACCAGCGAGCCCACCGCGAACCAGGCAACGCTTGCTTGCCCGCGCGGCAGGACGATGAACGCCGCCAGCAGCGGCCCGATGGCCGAGCCGACATTGCCGCCCACCTGGAACAGCGATTGCGCGAGGCCATGCCGGCCGCCCGACGCCAGCCGCGCCACGCGCGAACTCTCAGGATGGAAGATCGCCGAGCCCAGCCCGACAAAGGCCGAGCCGACCAGCAGCAGCCAGTAGCTCTGCGCAAAGCCCAGGATCAGCAGCCCAATCAGGCTCGAGGCCATGCCGACCGGCAGCGAGAAGGGCAGGGGGCGCTTGTCGGTATACATGCCGATCGCCGGCTGCAGCAGCGAGGCCGTGCACTGGAAGGTCAGCGTCAACAGCCCGATCTGCACATAGTCGAGCCCGTAGCTCTCCTTGAGGATCGGGTAGATCGCCGACAGCAGCGATTGCATGGTGTCGTTGATCAGGTGGCAGACCGACACTGCGATGATGATCGAGAGCGTGGTCTTGCTGGCGATGGAGGTCGCCGGTGCCGAAGCTGTGGCCGTCAATTTGGGAATCCGGGAATGCTCAAGGGATCGGCGGGTGCCGATCAGAAACGAATACTTGTCCCTAACATGTCAGATGCCCCGAGTCGTTAGCACTCAAGCGATTTTCCGTTCGGTTGGATCAACGGAAGCGGACGGCCCCCTCCCATCCTCCCCCATGAAGGGGGAGGTGCCCCGCCGGTACGTGAGGCACGATCGAAGACACAGTCTCGACTCTTCACCTCCCCCTTCATGGGGGAGGCCGGGAGGGGGCCGTCTCTATCAGTCAGGCCGCCACCCCCCGAACCAATCGCAGAACGCCCGCACCCCGTCCTCCACCTCGGTCTGCGGCACCTCGCCCACCAGCGCCCGCAGCAGCGTCACGTCTGCCGCCGTCTCGGCCACGTCGCCCGGTTGCATCGGCAACAGCTCTTTCGTCGCCGCGCGCCCGATCGCCGTCTCGATCGCGGTGACGAACCGCATCAGTTCGACCGGCCGGCCGCCGGCAATGTTCACCACCCGCCAGGGCGCCACCGGCGACAGGGAGTCCGCCGGCGACACCGGCTTCCCCAGCACTGGCGGCTTGCCGATCAGCCGGTCGATCGCCGCCACCACATCGTCGACATAGGTGAAATCCCGCCGCATCCGGCCTTCGCCGAAAATGCTGATCGGCTCGCCTGCCGCGATCGCTTCGGCAAACCTGAACAGCGCCATGTCCGGGCGGCCCCACGGCCCGTAGACGGTGAAGAACCTGAGGCAGGTGATCGGCACGCCGAACAGGTGGGCGTAGGAATGGCTCATCGCCTCGGTGGCCTTCTTGGTCGCCGCATAGAGCGACACCGGCCGGTCGGTCATGTCCGTCTCGCGCGACGGCTGCCCCGCTGCCATGCCGTAGACCGAGCTCGACGAGGCAACCAGCAGGTGCTTGGGCGGGGTACGGCGCGCCGCTTCGAGGATGGCCAGCGTTCCCGTCACATTGCTGTCGGTGTAGCTGAACGGCGCCTCGAGGCTGTAGCGCACCCCGGCCTGCGCCGCGAGATGCACCACTACCTCCGGTGCGTCCGAGAACGCCGCATCGACCGCCGCCTCGTCCTCCAGCCGCCCGCTCACCCCCAGGAACCGCGCGTTGGCCTCGAGCATCGCCTGCCGCTGCTGCTTGAGTCGCACGTCGTAATAAGGGGTCAGCGCATCGAGCCCGATGACCTCGTGCCCCTCGGCGAGCAGCCGCAGGCTCAGGTGATAGCCGATAAATCCGGCACTGCCGGTAACCAGAACGCGCACCCCATCCCTCCCAAACCGCCTGTAGCACAATGCTTTTTTGTCGCCGCGCTGTCGAATCTACCCGCCGGCGTTCGACAATGCCAAGGACCGACCGACGATCTCGAATGCCCCCTCTTGAAGATTTCGCTTGTCACGCCGATTTGGTGTGCTACATAACTAGCACACTACCAAGGCATCACGCATGAGCCAGTTCAACGACAGCCAGCCGATCTTCGTACAGATTGGCGAAAGGATTGCCGACATGATCCTGAGCAAGACCACTCGGGAGGGCGAGGCGCTTCCTTCGGTGCGCCAGATCTCCGCCGACCTCGCGGTCAATCCCTTGACCGTCACCCGTGCCTACCAGTCGCTCGTCGATATCGGTGTCGTCGAGTCACGCCGTGGCATGGGCATGTTCGTGGCCGAAGGCGGCCACCAGCGGCTGCTCGCCCACGAGCGCCAGAAATTTCTGACCGAGGAGTGGCCGCGCGTCATGGCGCGCCTCGCCGCCCTCGATCTCGATCCCACACAGTTGTTGAAGCAAGGCGGTAAAGATGAATGATCTGGCTCAAACCACAGTTGCTCCGATCGTCTCGGCGCGTGGCCTCAAGAAGCACTTCGGTCGCTCCGAGATCCTCCACGGGCTCGACTTCGACATCCCCGCCGGCCGCATCTACGGCCTCGTCGGCCACAATGGTGCTGGCAAGACCACCACGCTGAATGCGCTGCTCGGCCTCACCTCCTACGAGGGCACCGTGCGTGTCCTCGGCGAGGACCCGTACCAGAAGCGCGCCTCGCTGATGAAGAACGTCGCCTTCATCTCCGATGTCGCGAGCCTGCCGCGATTCCTCAGGGTTCGTGAGTTGTTTGCGCTGCTCACCAATATCCACCCCAACTTCGATCAGGCGAAGGCCCGCGGCTTCCTCGAGGGCACCGACGTCAAGATGGATGCCCGGATCAAGAACCTGAGCAAGGGCATGATCGCCCAGCTCCACCTCGCGGTGGTGATGGCGATCGATGCCAAGCTGCTGGTTCTCGACGAGCCGACCCTCGGCCTCGACATCACCTATCGCAAGCGCTTCTACCGGCGCCTGCTCGAGGACTACATGACCGAGGAGCGGACCCTGCTGATCACCACCCACCAGGTGGATGAGATCGAGTTCATGCTCTCTGACATCATGTTCATCCGTGATGGCGAGCTGATCCTCCACATGCAGATGGAGACGGTGAGCTCGAAGTTCAGCCAGGTGCTGGTCCGCCCCGATCAGGTCGCCGCCGCCACGGCGCTCGGCCCGATCTACAGCGAAACCCGCTTCGGCCAGACCGCCATGGTCTTCGATGGCGTCGATCGCGATCGCCTCGCCCCGTTCGGCGAGGTCACCACTCCCACTCTCAGCGACCTGTTTGTCGCCCTCATGCAGCGCGGTCCGGCCAAATGAAGTCTCTCGTTGCCCTTATCAAGCGCGAGTATCTCGAGCATCGGGGTGCGTTCGTCTACGCCCCCGGCGTGATCCTCGGCATCATGACGCTGGTGCTGGTGTTCGGCATCGCCTCGAACCGTTTCCAGATGCACCAGGAAATCGGCGTCCCCTCGGCGCTGAAATTCTTCGAGTTCGGCTTCCTCGCGGTGGCGGCGCTCTGGAGCATGTACCTGCTGGCGGCGCTGTTCTTCTACTACGCCGACGCCTTCAGCGCCGATCGCCGGAACAACGCCATGCTGTTCTGGAAGTCGATGCCGGTCACCGATTTCAAGGTGCTGGCCTCGAAGTCGCTCGCCGGCATGACCATCTTCCCGGCCCTGATCTTCGGCGCCTACCTCATCACGGGCGTCCTCATCTACGTGGTCACCATGATCACCGCGATGATCCTGCCGCGGCTCGGCGTCCCCGGGATCTTCGAGTTCCTCGCCTCCGGCTTCCAGATCGCCGGCTTTGCGCTGGTCAGCCTGGTGGTGGCGCTGCTCTGGTATGCGCCGTTCTTCGCCTGGGTCGGGGCGCTCTCGACGGTGTTCCGCCGCTGGTCGATCCCGCTCGCCTTCCTTATCCCGGGACTGATCGGGCTCGCTGAGAACCTGATCTTCAACGATACGGGCCCGCGCGCCGGCTACTTCCTCAGCTACCTGAACGAGCGGCTGAAGTTCGGCTCCGACGACATGCAGATCGAAAAGGCCATCTTCACCGATGCCGCTTTCAATGCCTCGGTGATGATCCCGCGCTTCCTCGCCACCGTCGACTGGGCGCAGCTGGTGGGCGGCCTGATCGTCGCGGCCCTACTCGTCTACGCCGCCAGCGAATACCGCCGCCGCATCGTCGCCACCTGACCTCGGCGCCGTCGGCCGCGATACGGCCACCACTCCCTCCCCACCATCCATCCCCAAGCGGGGGTGGGGGTGGTGGTCGTTTTTCGGCGCTGGCCAAGCAGTCAGGCCTTCTCCCCTTGTGGGAGAAGGTGCCCGAAGGGCGGATGAGGGGTCTCTCTCCGCGCACTCGGTCGCTCGTCGCTTCGCTCCGATCGGGCAACCCAAAGGTTGCGATACCCCTCATCCGGCCTGTCGGCCACCTTCTCCCACAAGGGGAGAAGGCGACCTCCTCGAAAATGGTAGCAATCCGTCTCCATAGCCAGTCATTCACGCATATTCGTATCGACTGTCCGCCGCCACGACAGCATTGGCTTGCCCGTCGGCCTCCGCCATATCAGGGTCAACCCAACCCCGTTGCGAGGCCCATCATGATCACTGTCGAATCCCAGGCCGCGGTCCGCTCCACCCCGACGCTGCCGCTCACCACCCATCTCGGCGCTGTCCGCATCGGCGTCACCGACCGCGACAAGGCGCTGGCCGTCTGGCGCGATGTCGTCGGCCTCGAACTGATCTCCGAGGATGCCGAAGCGCTGCATCTTGGCGCCGGTGGACGCGAGCTGATCACCCTGGAACTCGGGGCGACAAGCCCGTTTCCCGACCGCTCACTCGGCCTCTACCACGTCGCCGTGCATGTCCCGACCCGCAAGGCGCTGGCCGAAATGGTGGTGCGCGCCCTGATGCGCCGCGTCCGCATTTCGCCCACCGATCACCTTGTCTCCGAGGCGATCTACCTGTGGGACTACGACAATAACGGCATCGAGATCACCTTCGAGACCCCCTGGCGCGGCACCGTCGGCGATGGCGAGGACGGCTTCTACGTCAAGACCGTCGACGGCTCGCCCCATTCAGGCCGCGAGGCCATCGATGTCGATGACCTGCTGGCCGAACTCGACGACGTCAACGCCGTCCCGGCGCTGATGCCCGAGGGCACCCGTATCGGCCACATCCACCTGCATGTGAACGATCTCGAACAGGCCATGCGCTACTACCGCGACGGCCTGGGCTTCGGCGGCCTGTTCATCATGCGCCGCTTCGGCATGGGCGACCTCGGCCTCGACTACCCGCCGCACACCATCGCCTTCAACATCTGGTCCGGCCCCAACGCCGCCCAGCCGCCGAAGGGCTCGGCGGGCCTGCGCTGGTTCCACGTCGCCGTGCCGGATCAGGCGGCGCTGGACGCGGTGAAGGGCCGGTTGGCGGCAATTGGTGCTGGGTATGCGGAGACCAATGAGGGGGTCGAGAGCAGGGATCCGGCTGGCAATCTGGTGAAGGTTGTCATCGACTAACTGCCGGCAGACGGCCCCCTCCCATCCTCCCCCATGAAGGGGGAGGTGCCGCATCGAGTGTTTGGCACGATCGAAGACAGAGCCTCGACTCTTCACCTCCCCCCTTGTGGGGGACTTCGAGCCGTCCCGCAGGGCAAATCGCTCCAGCGGAGCGATTTGAGGCGAGAAGGCCATGAGAGCTACGCTCGAATGGCGAGGGAGGGGGCCGTCTGCTTCGGTTCTTTCGCCCTAAAGCACCCCCAAAAACCCGTCCACATCGGCCTCGGTGGTCGCCCAACTCGTCACCAGCCGCACCAGCGTCTCATCCGCCGCGAGCCCATCACTCGGCCATTCATGCGCCGCGCCGCCGGCCGCCCGCAGCCGCGCCAGTGCCGCCTTGGAGATCACCGCGAATACCTCGTTCGCCGTGTTCTCCCAGCCGAGCCGCGCTACGCTGCTGGCGCGGATCCCGGCGCGCAACCGCTCCGACATGGCGTTGGCGTGCCCGGCCCGACGCAGCCAGTTGTCCTGCTCGAGATAGCCCTCGAACTGCGCTGCGACGAACCGCGCCTTGGAGAAGGTGTGTCCGGCCCGCTGCCGCCGCGGCTCGAAATCCCCCAGCAGCCCCGGCGTGAACACCACGATCGCCTCGGCGGCCCAACAGCCGTTCTTGGTGGCCCCGAACGACAGGAAATCTACCCCGGCCTTCCAGGTCAGCTCGGCCGGCGTCACGCCCAGCGCCGCCACCGCGTTGCCGAACCGCGCGCCATCCATATGCACTTTGAGCCCGCCGGCGCGCGCCATCGCTGAGAGCTCAGCCACCTGCGCAACGCCATAGACCGTGCCCCATTCCGTCGCGTTGGTGAGGCTCAGCGCGACCGGGATGCTGCGCCCACCCACCGGATGCTTGCCGAGCGCTGTCGCCAACGCCCCTGCATCGATCAGCCCGAGCGGGCTCCGCAGCGGCACCAGCTTCATGCCGCCCGACTGGAACTCGGTCGCGCCGCTTTCGTCGGTGTGGACATGCGCATCCTCGCCGCAGAACACCACGCCGCCCGGCCGGCTCAGCGCCGCCAGGCCCAGCGAGTTCGAGGCCGTCCCGGTCGCGGTGAACCACACCTCCACCCCGCGCTCGAACAGTTCTGAGAACCGCTGCGCTACGCTGAGGCTCAGCGGATCGCCGCCATAGGCCGGCGAGTACCCGTCATTGTGCCGCGCCAGCGCCGCCATCACTTCAGGTGTCGCCCCGGCCCAGTTGTCGCTCGCAAAATTCACGCTGAATACCCCACTAAAGACGCGGGGGTTTGTAGCCTGCCGGGTGCTTGTGGTGAAGCCACGCCCCGCTATGATCCTCCGCAAGAGGAGACCCTATGCGAGCCATATCCTGCACCGCGCCCGAGCAGCTGGCGCTGATCGAGATCGACCGTCCCGAACTGCAGCCCGGCTGGGTCCGCGTCGCCATTCGCCATATCGGCATCTGCGGCACCGACTACCACATCTTCGAAGGCAATTTTCCCTACTTCGAATACCCGCGGGTCATCGGCCACGAACTGAGCGGCACCGTCATCGATCCCAATGGTGAAGCCTTCGCCGCCGGCGACCCGGTGGTGATCAATCCCTATCTCAACTGCGGCCACTGCCCGGCCTGCCGCGAAGGCCGTGCCAATTGCTGCGAGACCCTCAAGGTGATCGGCGTCCATGCGCCCGGCGGCATGGCCGAAGAGATCGTCATGCCCGCGGGCAATCTCTACAGGGCCGACGGCCTGAGCTTGCGTGATGCCGCCATGGTCGAGTTCCTCGCCATCGGCGCCCACGCCATCCGCCGCACCGCCGAGCTGAAGCCCGGCTCACGCGCCCTGGTGGTTGGCTCCGGCCCGATCGGGCTGGGGGTCGCGTTCTTTGCCAGAATCGCCGGCGCCGATGTCACCGTCATCGATGCGGCGCCTGACAAGATCGCCGCCACCCGTGCGCTCGGCTTCGCCACCTTCTCGCCCGCCGAGCTCGAGGGCAGCGCGTTCACCAAAATCAAATCGACGGGCTTCGACGCGGTGTTCGATTCTACCGGCTCGATCAGGGCGATGAACGCCTCGCTGTTCCATGCCCGCAATGGCGGCAGCTACACCCTGGTCGGCGTGATCAAGGGCGACCTGGTGTTCCCCGATGCAGAAGTGCACCGGCGCGAGCTCACCATCCGCGCCTCTCGCAATGCCATTCGCGCTGATTTCGAGCATGTCATGGAGTCCATCCGCGAAGGCAAGGTCCCGACCGACAAGCTCGCCACCCACGCCACGACGATGGACCGCGTCCCGCAGGACATGCCGATCTGGGCCCACGACCGCACCGGCGTCATCAAGGCGATCGTGACGGTCTGATCCTCCCCCGGGGTCGCGGATGAGCGCCGCAGGCGCTCACCGCTGGGGAACCAGCGAAGCTGGTGGAGTGAGCGCTCTTCGTGCGGGGAACCTAAGCCTTCCAGCCCACTGCCTTCGGCGTCACATCGAGCTCGATTTCTTCCATGCCGAGCAGCCGCGCCACCACTTCTGGCGAGTCTTTCACCACATGCACGCCCGACACCGTGTCGACCTTGGTGTCGCGCAGGCCCTTGACTACCGCCACCACATGCTCGGGGTTGATGTAGATGATGCCATCGGGTGTATCGAGCTTCACGAGCCGCATGGAAATCTCCTCAATGCTGCCCCACATACCCTGTGCCGTGCGGCCGGGTGACACCATGCCCGCCCGATGGACAATGAACCGTGAAGGGCGCCCGCCCAACGCGCCCCACCACCAGGACCGCTGCCATGACTTCTCCCGATGACATCCTGAACTTCTGGTTCGTCGAGCATGGGGAGGCCGACTGGTTCGGTGGCAAGCCCGAGTTCGATGCCGTGCTCGCCGAGCGCTTCAGCGCCACCTATGCCGCCGTCGCTCGCGGCGAGGCGGCCTGGTGGCGAGCCACCCCGTCGGGGCGGCTCGCCGAGATCATCGTGCTCGATCAGTTCTGCCGCCAGCTGCATCGCCAGCGCCCCGAGGCCTTCGCCTCCGATGCCATGGCGCTGCGCCTCGCGCAGCAGGCGGTGGCGGCCGGCGACGACCTGCGGGTCGAGCCGCGGCGCCGGACGTTCTTCTACATGCCCTACATGCACTCTGAGGATCTTGCGGTGCACGACGATGCCATCCGGCTGTTCACCGCGCTCGGCGACGAGGACACCCTCAAATACGAGATCCTGCACCGCGATTGCATTGCCCGCTTCGGCCGCTACCCGCGCCGTAACGCCGCTTTGGGCCGTGTCTCCACCGCAGAGGAGATCGCGTACATCAACTCCGGCGACGGCATGTTCTGACCGCAACGTGATCCAAAAAAATCATAATACGACTTATGAATGTCAGGTGAACTTCCGGCTCTGCATCGGTTCAGCCGAACCCCGTTAGTCCTCTCTCACCCGCAGGCAATCGGTGCCTGCCCCAAATGGAGTGGACAACATGTTCGCACGTCTCAATAGCTTCGCCCGCCCGACCTTCGCCGCTCTCGCTCTCTCCCTGGTTGCCGTCTCCGGCGCGCCCGCCGTCATGGCCGGCGAACTGAAACCGGTGTACGAGGAGAAGCACTACGACGAATACGATTGCCACAGCGTCAAGCAGGCGATCCGCTACCTCAAGAAGCGCAACTACAAGATGATCGAAAAGCTCGAGAAGGAAGCCGAGGAAGGCATCTACCTGTTCTCCGCCAAGAAGAAGAACTACGAGCACGAGTTCGTCGCCTACTACATCACCTACGACGCCTGCGATCATGAGATTGTCAGCCGCACCCCGATCAAGGAAGAGAAGATGTAAGGGCCACTGGCCCAGACATACGGCCCTCGACGCCGACCTCTCAACCGGCGACCCCTCGAGCGTGGGGGCAATTCGGTGATCACCGATAACCCCAATCCCCCAGCCCCTCCCTTCACCGGGAGGGGCGCCGCCCGGTTGAACTCTGCCATCGAAGCGCGCTAGCCTCCCGCCGATCCGGAGGCTCTCATGGACCATTTCCTGCCCCTCTTCGCCATTCTCGGCGCGCTGATGCTCGGCGCCATCAGCCCCGGCCCGAGCTTCGTCTTCGTAGTCCGCACCGCCGTCGCCCAGTCTCGCACCGAAGGGCTCGCCGCGGCGCTCGGCATGGGGGTAGGGGCGATGCTCTACGGCGCGCTCGCCGTGCTCGGCCTCCGCACCCTGATGCAGGATGGCGGCCTGTTGTTCACCGCGCTGAAAGTCGCCGGCGGGCTCTATCTCGTTTATCTCGCCTGGAAGATCTGGAGCCACGCCGCCGACCCGATCACCGTCGAGGCCGGCGCCGCGCCCGCCGCCAATCCGCGCAAGGCCTTTACCTTCGGCCTCCTCACCCAGCTCTCTAACCCCAAGATCGTCGCCGTGTTCGGCGCCGTCTTTGCCGCGCTCTTGCCCGCCAATCCTGAGCCCTGGCTTTACTGGGCCCTGCCGCCGCTGATCTTCCTGCAGGAAACCCTGTGGTACGCCATCGTCGCCATCGCCTTCTCGGCGGCAAAGCCACGCGCCATCTACCTGAGCGCCAAGCTCTGGGTCGACCGTGCCGCCGCCGCCTTCATCGGCATTCTCGGCATCCGCCTGATCATCGACGCGCGTTAAGGGGACCAGCATGCGGGCGACGACAGAGAAAGTCAGAGACCGGGTCTACGCCTACAACATCGCCAAGGTTTATCCGCTCTACGTCGCCAAGGCGGAGAACAAGGGGCGCAGCAAGGCCGAGGTCGATGAGATCCTCCGCTGGCTGACCGGTCACACCCAGCAGACGCTGGACGATCAGCTGACCAACGGCGCCACCCTCGAAAGCTTCTTCACCTCGGCGCCGGCGCTCAACCCCGCCCGCTCGTTGATCACCGGCGTCGTCTGCGGCGTCCGCGTCGAGGCCATCGAAGAGCCGATGATGCGCGAGATCCGCTACCTGGACAAACTCATCGACGAACTCGCCAAGGGCAAGGCGATGGCGAAAATCCTGAGGACGCCGACGCCCGGCTGACCAGGGAGGTGACGGACATGGTTGCGGACCGGAATGCGATTGCCGAGCTCGAAGCGGCGCTCGAGTGGCTCCGCTTCACCCACCCGATCAGCGCGCATTTCGGCGCCGAGGTGCGCCGCGCCGACCTCTCGCGCAAGCGGCTCGCTTGCTGGATGCACCTCCTCCCCGACACCATCCTGACCCTGATGCCGTTCGTCGAGGCCGGCGTGTCGGTCCGCGTTGGTGGCTGCAACCCCGATAGTACCGACCCCCGCGTGGTCGCGTATCTCGCCAGCCACGGTGTCGAGGTGTTCGATGGCCGCCGCGAGCCGCGTGTGCTCTACGACGAAACGCTTCGCCGCTTCGCCACCGGTCCGCTCGATGCCATCTGCGACATGGGCGGCGAACTCATCGAGGCCGCCACGCTCGCCGGCACGCCGATCGCTGGCGCACTCGAGGCGACGACGACGGGGCTCCATCGGATCCGGCCGTTGACCCTCGCCTTTCCGGTGTTCGACTGGAACGGCATCGCCCTCAAGGACGCCATTCACAATCGCTTCCACGTCGGCGAAGAAACCTGGCCGGCCTTCGGCAGCATCACCGGCTTGTCCCTGTTCGGTTGCCGGGTGCTGGTCGTCGGCTTCGGGCCGGTCGGGCGTGGCGTTGCCGAGCGGGCCCGCGCCCTCGGGGCGGTCGTCACCGTTGCCGAGCGCGATCCCGTCCGTCAGCTCGAAGCGTTGCATTTTGGCTGCCGCACCCTGCCGCTCGCCGAGGCGGTGGCTGAGGCAGCCGTCATCGTCACCGCCACCGGCCGCGACGGCGTGCTTGGCGAAGCCGAGCTGAGCCTTTGCCGCGATGGCGCGGTGCTCTTCAATGTCGGCCACTCCAATCGCGAGATCGATGTCGATTGGCTCGATCTCCATGAACATCGGACCATGCGGGCCCATATCGAGCGCTATGCTGTCGGCGGCCGCTCGCTGTTCCTGCTCAACCGCGGCAGCCTGATCAATATTGCCTTCACCGGCAACCTGGCGGGTTCGGCAAGTTTCGACCCGTTCTCCAGCGTCATGATCCGTGGCCTGCTCTGGCTGCTCAGCGATGGCGCTGCCGGTATCCCGCCCGGCTTGCACAACTACCCGCCGGCACTGGAGCGGGAGGTCGCGACCGCAGCGCTTGCGGTCCGCGCCCGCGCCTGACCACGTCCGGGCCAGCCATGCCGTCGCCGCATCGGCCCCTTCCGGAATTCGCCACTTGCCCCTCCGCCGTGTCGGGCGTATCTCGCAGATGTCGCGAAAAGCGACCGCCTCCCTTGATCCGCTCAGTGGCGGAGTAAACAGGTGGACGAATAGTCGTCCAGGTGGTCAAGCACACGCCAGCTCATGCCTCGCGCAGGACCTGGTCAGCGTCTCCCAGAACCCCAGTCGCCCGCCTTGTCGGGCATGATCGCGAAGCCGTCGTCGCCTGTGTAGCGCACGGCTGCTCCGCGTGGAGCAAGCTTGCCATGCAAAGATCACTCACTGTCATCTACACCGCCATTGTCCTCGATGCCGTCGGCATCGGCCTCATCTTCCCAATCCTGCCTTCGCTGCTCGCCGAGGTGACCGGCGCTGCGAACGTCGCCGCCTATATCGGCATCATGACCGCGCTTTACGCCGTCATGCAGTTCGTCTTCGCCCCGATCCTCGGCGCCCTCAGCGACCGGCTCGGCCGCCGTCCGGTGCTGCTGATCTCGCTCGCCGGAGCGGCGATCAACTACCTCTTCCTCGCCTTCGCGCCCAGCCTCTGGCTTTTGCTGCTCGGTCGCGCCATTGCCGGGCTGACCAGCGCCAATGTCTCGGTCGCCACCGCCTATGTCACCGATATCTCACCTGAGGCGACCCGGGCCCGCCGCTTCGGCCTGCTGAACGCCATGTTCGGTATCGGTTTCATCATCGGCCCGGTGCTGGGTGGCGCGCTGGGCGACCACTGGCTGCGGCTCCCCTTCATCGCCGCCGCGGTGTTGAACGCCGGCAACCTGCTCCTCGCCTTGCTGGTGCTGCCCGAGTCGCGCACCCCGAGCCGCGAAAAGCTCGACCTCCGCGCGCTCAATCCGCTCCGCTCGCTGCGCTGGGCCCTCTCGATCAAAAGCCTGCGGCCGATGATCTTCATCTTCTTTGCCTTCGCTGCCACCGGCGAGGTCTACGGTACCTGCTGGGCCCTGTGGGGTGGTGACACCTTCCAGTGGAACGGCCTGTGGATCGGCCTATCGCTCGGCGCCTTCGGTGTCTGCCAGACCCTCGCGCAGGCCTTTCTGCCCGGTCCCGCGGTAAAGCTGCTCGGCGAGCGTGGCGCCGTCCTCACCGGCATTGCCGGGGCCTGCGTCGCCCTCGTCGTCATGGCCTTCGCCACCCAGAGCTGGCTGATCTTCGCCATCATGCCCGTCTTCGCCCTCGGCGGCATCGGCGCCCCGGCGCTGCAATCACTCGCCACCCGCCAGGTCGATGAGAGCCAGCAGGGGCAGTTCCAGGGCGTCCTCGCCTCGGCGGTCAGCCTCGCCTCGATCGCCGCGCCGCTGCTGTTCTCGAGCCTCTATTTCGTCTTCCGCGACCACTGGCCGGGCGCCATCTGGCTCTCGGTCGTTGCGCTCTATGCCTTGCTGGTCCCCCTTGTCCTCAGCCTTCGCCTCGGGGGACTAGCCGCTTCTCCAGAGCTCAGATGAGCCGCTGCCCGCCATCGATGTGGATCGTCTCGCCGGTCATGAACTCGCTTTCCATGGCGTAGAGATAGGCGGGCGCCACGTCGCTCGGTGCGGCGATCCGGCCGACAGGCAGGCGGGCGGCCATTTCCGCGAAGTAGCCCGCCTTGGCTTCGCCTACCAGTTCATCGAACATCGGCGTGTCGACCCACCCGGGCGAGACGATATTCACCCGGCTGGGCGCCAGCTCCAACGCCAGCGCCCGGGCGAAGTAGCTGAACGCGCCGGCGATTGCCGAGACCACGGCGCCGCCCGGCACCGGCGGCCGGTCCTTGTTGATGCCGGAGGTGAAGGTCATCGACCCGCCGGCCGTGAGCGTCCGTACGGCGTACTTGGCCACCAAAACGGCGCCGATCAGCTTGTCGTCGACAAACCGCCGCACCATCTCGGCGTCGGTCTCGCCGATCGGGTCACCCGGCGGCGGCGTACCGGCGGTCGAGACCAGGTGGTCGAAGGTGCCGATGCCGGCAAAAGCCGCGGCAATCTCGGCTTGCCGCGTCATGTCGGCGGTCACCGTCTTCACCCGGCCATTGCCGCCGAGGCTCCGCTGCGCCTGGAGCAGCTTATCCTGCGAGCGGCCGACCAGAACCAGTTCTGCTCCACGCTCCAGCGCCGCCGCAGCGACACCGAGGCCAATGCCGGAGCTGCCTCCGACGACGACGATTTTCTTGCCCATAAGCTGTGCCATGGGAGTTCTCCGTGTGTTGATGTTGGAAGGGGAGGAGCGCGACGCGGCTCAGCCGCGATAGGCGCGCTCGAGGTCAGCGATGACGATCTTCTTCATCTGATACATGGCCTGCAGCACGCGGCCGGCCTTTTCACGGTCCGGGTCCGCCAGCAGTTGCGATAGCCGGGTCGGCGATACCTGCCAGTAGACCCCGAACTTGTCGGTGAGCCAGCCGCAGGGCTGCTCCTTGCCGCCATCGGCGATCAGCGCGTTCCAATAATAGTCGGTCTCCTCCTGGTCTTCGGTCTCGATCAGGAACGAGAAGGATTCGTTGTAGTGCGCCGGCGAGTTGGCATTGAGCGCCACCACCGGCTGGCCGGCGAGTTCGAAGCGCACCACCGACAGTTCCGGATCGGGCATCACGCTGCGCCCGAGCACTTTGGCGTCCTTGAAGATCGACGCGTAGAACGCCATCGCAGCTTCGGCCTGGTCCTGGAACCAGAGGTGAGGAAAGAGTTTTGCCATGGTTCTTCTCCCTCAGGCGTTGTCACGGCCGACCGGGTGGATCGCACCATCCCAGTCGCGCTCGTAACCGAGGTCGCGCAGCAAATGGTCGGGGAAATCCGCGACCCGTTGCTCGGTGGCGCGGCGCAGCATGGCGTTGTGGAGCGGCGCGATTGCCGTGCGGAAGCCGCTCCGCAACGCGGCGGCGAGGTCGGCTGCGGCTTGCCAGCCGGACACGGTGGCGGCCTGGCAGTCGTCGGCATAGGCGTGATAGTTGCTCACAGGATGTTCCTTTCGCTTGTTATGAGATCGTCGGTGATCTGCTGGAAACCGCTGCTTCCATGGCGGTAACCTGCGCGTCTCCGGCATGGACAACAAACGAGAATTGCTGCACGATCTGTGAGAATTACTCACAGGCGGCATATGCCTCGAAAACTTCCGCCGTTGTCCGCACTGCCCGCCTTCGATGCGGCGGCCCGGCACCTGAGCTTCACCAACGCCGCCGCCGAACTGAACCTCACGCACGGCGCCATCAGCCGCGCCGTCCGCAACATCGAGGACCGGCTGGGCGTACAGTTGTTCGAGCGCGGCACCCGCTCGGTCAGCCTGACCCCCGAGGGAGCTGCCTACGCCGCCGAGGTCGCCGCGGCGCTCGACCAGATCAGCACGGCCACCATGGCGGTGGCGGCGCCGCGTCCGGCCGGCGTGCTGAATGTCAGCACCTCAGACGGCTTTGCCGGCCGCTGGCTGGTGCCGCGGCTCTACCGCTTCCACCGCGCCCACCGCGATATCGACGTGCGCATCTCGACCTCGGGCCTGCTCGCCGATTTCGTCCGCGACGGCGTCGATATCGCCATCCGCTACGGCGCTGGCGATTACGAGGGCGCAGTGTCGGAGTTGCTTTCCGAGGTGGATGTATTTCCGGTCTGCAGCCCCGAACTTCTGGGCGGCGAGCATCCGCTCCGCGCGCCGGCGGACCTGAGGCACCACACGCTGATCCATGACGGTTTTCCGATCGACTGGAAGACCTGGCTGGAGCGCGCCGGTGTCACCGACATCAACCCCGATAGTGGCGTTCGCTTCGATTCCGCTACCTATGCCACCGAGGCCGCCGTGCATGGCGAGGGCGTGCTGCTCGGCCGCAGCACCCTGGTCTCCGCCGACCTCGCCGCCGGGCGCCTCGTCCGCCCCTTCGGCCTCGAGCTCAAGGCGAGCTCAAAATACTATGTCGTCTACCTGCAGAGCGCCCTGCGCCAGCGCCGGGTCCGAGCCTTCCGCGACTGGCTGCTGGCCGAGAGCGCCCTCGACAATCAATCAAAGGCCTCCTGATGCCAGAGGGGACTGGCGCCGCGTGGCTAACCCAGCCACCGCTGCGCCGCCTCCGCTGTATCCGTTGGGCTTGAGTTGAACGCAATTGTGGCTCTCGGCGCGAGGCGGTGCACGAGGTTCAGCACTTTCTCGAACAACAGCAGCAGCTCCTGCGGCTCGCGCAACCCGGCGCCGATCACGACGCAGTCGAACCGCCGTGCCCGCAATGCCGCTTCAACAACCTGCTCGGCCGTTTCGCCGGTGTCGATGAGGCAACTCTGCACCTCGTGGCCGAGCTCACTGATCCGGTTGATCTGGCTCTCCAGGTAGGCCCGCACCATCGCTGCGGTGAACCCGGGCATCGCGCTCAGGTCGACAAATGCGGGATCAAGGCCAATGGCTAATACGGATTTGGCTGGCTGCTCATCAGACATCGTATCTGGCTTCCGCTGGAGAGATAGATTGAATCAGCATGAGCGCCTGATGTGGCAATGGTTCGGCCTGCCGGTGCGCCGCAATGCGTCGAGGCGCGAGGAGCCTCGGTCTCCCCGCCGTCTAGACCTCGCGCACCAACTCGGGATCCACCAGCGCACCCTTGTGGCCAATCACCACCCCGGCCACCCGGTGGGCGCGCTCGGCGGCTTCGACCGGCGACAGGCCGCGGGCCCGGCCGCTGAGATAGCCGCCGTTGAACGAGTCGCCGGCTCCGGTGGCATCGACGACCTTTTCGGCCTGTGGTGCCGGCACGTACTGGCGCACCCCGTCGGCGGTGGCGACGAAAGCCGGTTTCGAGCCGTCTTTGGCCACCACTTCCTGAGCTCCGAGCTTCAGGTAACGCTCTGCCGTCGCCTCGGGCGAGGCGTCGCCGAACAGCGGCGCTTCGTCAGTGTGGGTCGGCAGCACGATATCGGCGATCGCCGCCGCTGCCGTGAGGGTCGAGGCCATGATCCGCGGGCTGGTCCACAGCGCGGGCCTGAGGTTGGTATCGAACACCACCGTCGCGCCGGCATCACGCGCCTTGACGATGGTGCGCATCAGCTTGCCGCGGGCTCGCGGTGCGAGGATCGCCATCGAAATGCCCGAGAAATACACCGTATCGGCGCCCACCACCGCCGCCTCCAGCGCCTCGACATCGTCGGCAAGGAGCTTTGCCGCCGATTGCCCGCGCCAATAGGTGAAATGCCGGTCGCCCTTTTCCTGGTGGATCATGTAGAGCCCGGGCCGGCGGTTGGCGATGGTCTGGATCCGCTCGGTGCCGATCCCGGCCTTCTTGATGAAGGCCCGCATTTCGCCCGAGTACATGTCGTCGCCGAGCGCCGTCACATAGTCGACGTCCCAGCCCTCCGGCAGCAGGGCCCGCGCGTACCAGGCAGTGTTCAGCGTATCGCCGGCATAACCGAGGCGGTACATGCCGCCTTCGCCGCCAGACATTTCGATCATGGCTTCGCCGATACTCACGAACCGTTTGGTCACGCCGTCTTTCCCCTCAACTGCCCAATGCTTATGCCGGGGATATTTTGCCCACGCAACCGCCTGGTATGGCAGTCCCCGAGATGCTCCGATATTGATGCACGTGCGTCTCACGATCCCGCGCCGCGCGGCGGGGGAGGGGATCACCCGAGGGGTGGTGGAGAGGCACTTCGTCTATCAGAGGGAACACCGAAATATGCCACGTCTGTCCATGTCCGAAATCCACTCAGGCACCCTTCGCGCACGTGGCATTCACGCCATGGATTACGACCGGTCGACCATCACCCCTGGTATCGTCCACCTCGGCATCGGCGCCTTTCATCGCGCCCATATGGCTGCCTATGTCGACAGCCTGCTGGCCAAAAACCCCAGCTGGGGCATTATCGGCGCCTCGCTCCGCCGGCCCGATACCCGCGACGCATTACAGCCGCAGGATTTCCTTTACACCCTCGCCATCCGCGACGCCTCGGGCACCAAGCCGCGTATTATCGGCTCGATCCTCGATGTGCTCGATGCCAACACTCAGCGCGCCCAGCTGATTGAAACCATGGCGGACCCGTCGATCCGCATCGTCTCGCTGACCGTCACCGAGAAGGGTTATTGCCACGACCCTTCGACCGGGGAACTCGACGAGAAGCACCCCGATATCGTCCACGATCTGGCGCATCCGGAGACGCCGATCAGCGCCCCCGGTATCATCGTCGCCGCTCTCGAACGCCGCCGGCAGCGCGGACTGGCCCCCTTCACGGTGATGAGCTGCGACAATCTCCCCTCGAACGGCAAAACCGCCGGCCGCATCGTGCGCCGCTTCGCCGAGCTGGGCGGGGCAGGGACCGACCTTGCGGACTATGTTCAGTCCGTGAGCTTCCCCTCGACCATGATCGACCGGATCGTACCCGCCACCACCGACGCCGACCGGAGCATCGTCGCCGACATCACCGGTTTCGACGACGCCTGGCCGATCATGACCGAGCCCTTCACCCAGTGGGTGATCGAGGACGATTTTCCCGCCGGCCGCCCGCCATTCGAGAGTGTCGGCGCTGAACTGGTCGAAGATGTCGAGCCGTTCGAGCTGATGAAGCTGAGGATGCTCAATGGCAGCCACTCCACCATGGCCTATCTCGGCTATCTCTCGGGCTACCAATACGTCAACGAAGCCATCGCCGACGCCGGCATCGCGAAGCTGGTTCACGGGCTGATGACCGAGGAGGCGATGCCGACCCTGCCGATGGCACGCGCGACGCTCGAGGCCTATCGCGACCAGTTGCTGGCCCGCTTCGCCAACCCCGCCCTCAAGCACCGCACCTGGCAGATCGCCATGGATGGCACGCAGAAACTGCCGCAACGCCTGCTCGGCACCATCCGCGACCGCCTCAAGGCGGCGCAGCCATTCCCGCGCCTGGCGCTGGGTGTCGCCGCCTGGATGCGCTACGTCACCGGCATCGACGAAGCCGGTCAGCCGATCGAGGTCAAGGACCCGTTGGCGGCGCGGCTACGGCAGATTGCCGACGAGGCTGGGCGCGATCCCGAGAAACTGGCGAACGGCCTCCTCGCCGTGACGGAAGTCTTCGGCACTGACCTGCCGCAGGTCGCGGTGTTCCGCGATACCGTCACCAACCACCTGAAATCGCTGCTGGAAAACGGGGCGAAGGAAGCGGTGCGGCGCCTCGGCTGACCTGCCCCTCACCCGTCTCGGCTTCGCCGAGCCACCCTCTCCCTCAGGGGGAGAGGGGCGTTGTGGCACGATATTGTCCCACGCATCCCTCTCCCCTTGAGGGAGAGGGTGCCCGCGCAGCGGGCGGGTGAGGGGCAGTTCGCCAGTCTACAGGTAGACGGCCAAAAGCCCTCGTCGCGTAACGCCGGATGAGAGGTACCGCGTCGCAAGCGGCTACAGCCGCCCCTCCATCGCCCGGTCGAAGATTTCCAGCGCCAGCTTCTTGGTCAGCTCCACCGGGTTGCCGCCCGCCGTCGGGTCGACGATCGCCATGTCGCCGATCAGCTCTCGCTTCTCGCCGCTCACCTTGAAGTCCTTCAACGTGTTGGGAACGTTGAGCCGGGCGCGCAACCCGTTGATGGCGCGCAGGAACGAATCGAAGTTGGGCGAGAGCCCGCAATAGGCAGCGAGCCGGGCGATCTTGGCTTCGATCGCATCGCGGTTGGCGACCAGCACATAGGGCATGAACACCGCATTGGTCATGCCGTGATGCGTGTCGTAGAGCGAGCCCACCGGGTGGCTCAGCGAGTGGATGGCGCCCAGCCCCTTCTGGAATGCCGCGGCGCCCATCGCTGCCGCACTCATCAGGTGGCCGCGCGCTTCGATATCGTTGGGGTCCTCCACCACCTTGGGCAGGTTCTCGAGCGCCAGCCGCACGCCTTCCACCGCGATGCCGTCGGCCAGCGGATGATAGCCTTTGGCACAATAGGCCTCGAGGCAATGCGCCAGCGCATCGAACCCGGTGCCGACGGTGATGAAGGTCGGCATGCCGACGGTCAGTTCGGGGTCGGCGATCACCACCCTGGGCATCATCAGCGGGTGGAAGATCACCTTCTTGGTATGCGTCGTCTCGTCGGTGATCACCCCGGCGCGGCCGACTTCCGACCCGGTCCCGGCGGTGGTCGGCACCGCGACGATCGGGAAAATCCCCTTGGGGTCGGCGCGGGTCCACCAGTCGCCGATATCCTCGAAATCCCACATCGGCCGGGTCTGCCCTGCCATGAAGGCGATCACCTTGCCGGTATCGAGCCCCGAGCCGCCGCCGAAGGCGATCACCCCGTCATGCCCTCCCTGGCGCAGCACCTCGATGCCGGCATTGACGTTGGCCGAGATCGGGTTGGGCTTGACGTCGGCGAACACGCCAACCTCGATCCCGGCATCGCGCAGCAGCTTCAGCGTGTTCTGCGTCACCGGCAAATTCACCAGCCCGGCATCGGTCACCAGCAAAGGCCGGGCAATCCCCGCCGTCTTCAGCGCCTCCGGCAGCTCCGCAATGCGGCCGGCGCCGAACTTCACGGCGGTGGGGTAATTCCAGTTGGCCTTGGTCGTCATTCCCGCTCTCCCGATAGCCCAGTTCTCCACCGGGTCATTCCCGCGAAAGCGGGGATCTCTGTTTTACGTCTCACCACCCCAAACGGAGTTTCCCGCTTTCGCGGGAATGACCCGGCGAGGGTGGCACCAACCGTGCCCCAACGAGGCGGTGCCCTAAACCTTCTTCAGATGATAGCTCTTCGCCTGCGTCAGGTTGGCATAGCCGATCTCGCTCAGCGCGCCGCCCTTGCCGGTTTCCTTGACCCCGGTCCACACCAGCGCCGGGTCGAGATAGTCGCAGCGATTGGCGAACACCGTGCCGGTCTCGACTTTCGATCCAAGCTTGGCTGCCGCCTCGAGGTCCTCGGTCCAGATCGAGGCGGTGAGTCCATACGGGCTGTCGTTCATCAGCTCGATCGCCTCGGCGTCGTCGCGCACCTTCATGATGCCGACCACCGGCCCGAAGCTTTCCTCGCGCATCACCGCCATCTGGTGGTTGACGTTGGTCAGCACTTCGGGTGCGAGGTAAGGCGAGCTCTCCTCGTCGAGGTCGTGCTTGGTGTTGAGATGCGCCTTGGCGCCTTTGCGCAGCGCTTCCAGCGTCTGCCCGCGCACCAGGTCGGCGAAACGCGGCGTCGCCATCGGACCGACCATGGTGTCGGCGTCGAGCGGGTTACCCAGCGTCCAGCCCCTGGCGTTCTCGACGAAATCCTTGACGAAGCGATCATAGACCGAGGCGTGCACATAGATGCGCTCCACCCCGCAGCAGCTCTGCCCGGAGTTGAAGAACGAACCGTCGACCAGGTTCTCCACCGCGTGCGTCAGGTTGGCATCTTCGCGTACATAGGCCGGGTCCTTGCCGCCGAGCTCCAGTCCCAGCGTTGCAAATGTCCCTGCCGCGGCGCGCTCGATCCGCCGCCCGCCTTCCACCGAGCCGGTGAAGTTGACGTGGTCGATCTTGCCCGAGCCGATCAGCTTTTCGGTATCGGCGTGGTTCAGCACCAGGTTCTGGAACAGCCCGTCGGGCATCCCAGCCGCCTGGAACGCCTCGGCGAAGCGCTCCCCCACCAGCAGCGTCTGCGAGGCGTGCTTGAGGAGCACCGCGTTGCCCGCCATCAATGCCGGCACGATGGTGTTGATCGCCGTAAGGTAGGGGTAGTTCCACGGCGCGATCACCATCACCGTGCCCAGCGGCTCGCGCGATATCCAGCGCTGAAAACCCGGCTTGTCCGGCCGCATCGACGGCTTGAGGCTCTCCTCGGCGATGCCGATCATATGGCGCGAGCGTTCTTCGACGCCGCGCTTTTCGCCGCCGTAGCGCACCGGCCGGCCCATCTGCCAGGCCAGTTCCGGTACGATCTCGTCGTTCCTGGCCAGCAGCGCATCGAGGAAGTGCTCGAGGAACTTCACCCGCTCCTTGACCGTCACCTCGGCCCACACCTCGCGCGCCCGCCGGGTCTTGGCCACCGCCGTGTCGATCTCGGCGCCGGTGGCGACCTTGCGCTCGGCATATACGCGCCCGTCGATGGGCGAGACGATCTGGACCCTGTCGGTCATTGTTGCTTCATCTCCAAGCCATTAGCAGGCCAATGCCCGCACGTGCCCAAGGGCCGCATAATCGAGGATGAGTCGGTCGCGCGTCACGATCGTCAAGTCAAGCGCCCGCGCGGTGGCAATGATGATCCGATCCGCCGGATCGCCGTGAACCGGCTGAGGAAGCTGCGAAGAGTCGATCAGGATGTCCGCTGTCAGGTCCTGTTGCACGATCCCCGGCAGCTGCAGAAAGGCGCGGAAGATCGCGCCCGGCGGTTGCGCCATCGCTGCCCGCCCACGCTTCGCCAACAACCCCAGCTCCCACGCGGTGATCAGCGACAGCCGAATGGGTCGCCCTTCCTCGCCTGACTGGTCGATGGCCCCCAGGGCATCGGGCTCGAGATGCGCCCCCTGCGCCATCCAGATGGCCGCGCAGGTGTCGAGCAGCAAGTCACTCGGCTTCGCCATAGAGGCTCTTCCAGTCTTCATACGCCGGCTGAGCGAGGTCGACGTCGGCCGGAATCGTGATCAGACCCTTGAGGGCGCCATAAGCAGGATGGTGCCCGCTGGGTCCCTTCTCTTGCGTCTTGGGAGCCTCAGGTTCGAACTTCGCTTGCTTCATTTCCCCAAACCCCGATCCAAGGTGCGGCACAAACCGCACCCGGCCCGCTCCGACATTGACGTCTGCCGTGCGGTACCCTGCATCCATCCAGGCCGACGCCTGCACATGTGTCCCGCCGCTGTTGCTCCACCACGCGGGGTAGCGCCGTGCCGAAACCGGCAAATCGAATCCCAGCGTCTGCTCGATCTGCTCGAACGTTAGCTCGACTTCGCCAGTCGCTTCTTCCAGCAGGTTCAACAGCGCATCGTACTTGGCCATCCGGAAATCCTCCGGACTGTAAGATAGTACATGTACACTCGAGTCACAATAGTAACTAGCTGCGCTCGAACCCGCGCTTCAACTCCCAATCGGTGACCCGGCGGTCATACTCGAACTGCTCCCAGTTGCCGGTATGCACATAGTGCCCGATCACCGGCTCGCCGAACGCCTCACGCAGCATGCTCGAGTTCTGCATCGCGGCGATCGCGTCGCGCAGCGTCTTGTGCACTTCACGCAGCTTTTCGCCCACATAGGCGTCGCCGGTGAAGGCCGGCTCCAGCGGCAGCTTGTCCTCGACGCCCTTCAGCCCCGCCGCGATCAGCGCCGCATAGGCGAGGTAGGGGTTGAGATCGGCGCCGCCGATCCGGCATTCTACGCGCACCCCCTTGGTGTTCTCGCCGCAGAGGCGGAAGCCCGCCGTACGGTTGTCCGACGACCAGATCGCCTTGGTCGGCGCGAAGGTGCCGGCCTGGAAGCGCTTGTAGGAGTTGATGAACGGCGCGAGGAAATAGGTGATGTCGCCGGCATAGGTCAGCAGCCCCTGCATGAAATGCTTCATCAGGTCGGACATGCCGAGCTTGTCCTTGCTATCGATGAAGGCGTTCTTGCCGCCTTTGGCGAGGCTCATGTGGATATGGCTCGACGAGCCGGCGAGCCCAAAGTCCCACTTGGCCATGAAGGTGATGGCCTTGCCGTGGTTATGCGCGATTTCCTTCATCGCGTTCTTCATCACCACGTGCCGGTCCGCCATGGTCAGCGCATCGGCATAGCGCACGTTGAGCTCTTCCTGCCCCGGGCCCCATTCGCCCTTGGAATTCTCCACCGGGATGCCGGAAGCCTGCAACTGCCGCCGCATGTCGCGCAGCACGCCTTCTTCCTTGGTGGTCTGGAAGATGTGGTAATCCTGGATGTAATAGCCGGCGGTGGTGAGGTTCCTGTAACCTTTGTCCCAGGCCGAGCGGAAACTCTCGTCGAACAGGTAGAACTCCAGCTCCGAGGCGAAGTTCGCCGTCAGCCCGAGCTTTTCCAGCCGCTTCAGCTGCGCCTTGAGGATGGCGCGCGGGCTATGCGGGATCGGCTCGTGATGGTGATGGTCGACGAGGTCGGCGAGGATGATCGCCGTGCCCTCGAGCCAGGCCGCCTTCATCAGCGTTGCGAGGTCGGGTTTCATGACAAAATCGCCATAGCCCTTGGCCCAGTTGGCCGCCTCGTAGCCGGGTACCGGCTCCATATCGATATCGTTGGCGAGCAGATAGTCGCAGCCATGCGTCTCGTCGATCGCCCCGTCGAGGAAGAACTCGGCCTGAAAGCGCTTGCCGATCAGCCGGCCCTGCATGTCGGGAAACGCCACCAGCACGGTGTCGATATCGCCGGCTTTCACGTCGGCCTTCAGTTGATCGAGCGTATAGGCGGCTTGTGCCATGGCAGAACTCCCTCAGAACGCTGGTCTTGTTGTTGCTGAGGGGATCGCAGCGTCGGGCCGCGATCCCCGTGGTCGCTATTTCTTGGCGTGTTCGAGCGCGAACTCTTCCTCGGGCGAGAGGATGAGCTTGTGGCGCCCGACCAGTGCGAAGTAGACGATGCCGACGGCGCACCAGACGATCACCCAGATCACGCCCTTGAAGAAGTTCGGGTCCTGGATCTGGTAGCCCAGCGTCACCGCCGCGATGATGATGGTCACCACCGCACCGGGAACGCCCACCGGGCTGCGGAAGGGGCGCTCTATGTTGGGCAGTTTGCGCCTGAGGATGATGAAGCTCACCGCCTGCGCGATGTAGCTCAGCATCGCGCCGAACACCGCCATGTTGAGCAGCACCGAGCCGATAATGTCGTCACCCAGCTGCGTCTCGCCGCTGCCACCACCACCATTGGCGTACCAGATCACCAGCATCACGCCGAGGCCGAGCGCGGCGCCGGCGATCATCGCGAAATGCGGGGTTTTGTACTTGGCGTGCGTTTCAGACAGCGCCGACGGGAAATAGCCGGCGCGGCTCAGCGAATAGACCTGCCGGCCCTGGGCGTAGAGGATGGTGTGGAACGAGGCGACGAGGCCGATCAGCGCCACGACGCCGAAGGCCGATGTGGCCCAGCTCACATCCGGGAACATGGCGCGGATGCCGTCGAGCGCCGGCTCCAGCGACGAACCCAGTGCGAACGAACCGACCCCTGCGATCGAGGGGTTGAGCAGCACCACGAGGAACGCCGACAGTGCCAGCGTCGCAAAGCCCAGCATGATGCCGCGCGGCATATCGCGCTTCGGATCGACCGACTCTTCTGCCGCCAGCGGCACCTGCTCGATGGCAAGGAACAGCCAGACAGCGAAGGGCAGGGTGGCGAGTACGCCACCAAAGCCCTTGGGGAACCAGTCACCGCCGCCTTCCGGCAGCTCCGAGCCATCAGGTGCGATGTTCAGCGCCCAGCGCGAGAAGTCGATATGCCCGAAGGCGCTGATGTAGAAGAATGCCAGGCCCGCCAGCGAGATCAGCGTCACCGCCAGCGTCACCTTGTAGCTCAGCGCCACCCCGAAAATGTTGAGCGCCAGGAAGATCGCGTAGAACACGATCCATAAGACTGGGTAGAGCGATGTATCGAGCCCGGTGATCGAGCCGAAATACGCCGAGATGAACGTACAGATCACCGCCGGCGTCAGCACGTACTCGACGTTCTCGAACAGTCCGGTGACGAACCCGCCCCAGGGTCCCATCGAGCTACGCGCGAACGAGTAGGCGGCGCCGGTATGCGGCAGCGCCGGGCTCATCTCGGCGATCGAGAAGGTCAGGCCCAGATACATGATGGCGATGATGACGCCGGCCACCAGCATGCCGCCCCAGCCGCCGGTGGCAAAGCCGAAATTCCAGCCCGAGAAGTGGCCCGAGATCACCGCGCCGACGCCCAGCGCCCACAGTGACCAGATGCCGGCATAGCGCTGCAGGCCGCGCTTCTCGAAGTAAGTCTTGTCGCGGGTGGCGTATTTCACACCACCCGCCTGCGTGCCCGTGGCACTAGACGGAATGTCAGCCATCAAACCCTCCTGTGAACTGACGTGTTCTGGTCGGTCGGCGAGATAGCCGCTGCCCCGCCGCGCGACCCAAGCGCGGCTGTGAGGCAGCGGGCCAGCCGGGCGGCCCACAGGCGCACCCCTTCTGGTTCGAGAATTTCGTTATGCCGGATCTCGATCATCGACGATTCGAGCGCTCGCCCGTCGCCGTGATGCTCCAGCGTGTAGGTGACGCCGTTGAGCGCCGAGTAGGGCTGGTTCCAGCCGATCTCGAGGCCTGCCTCATCCGCCGCCAGCGCCTCGCGCAGCGCCGCGGTGAAGCGGTCGTCCCGCCCGTGGATCAGCCCGATCGGCCATGGCCGCGGCACATCCTTGTAGACCGGGGTGAACGAATGCACTGTCACCAGCACCGTCTCGACCCCGGCGGCCTTGCGCCGGTCGAGCACATCCTGCAGCGCCGCATGAAACGGCGCGTGATAGGCCCCGATCCGCTCCGCCCGCTCGTTGTCGCCGATCCCCTTGTTGCCGGGAATATCGGTCCGCTCCGACACCACCGGGATCAGGTCGGGCGCGTCATGGTCGCGGTTGCAGTCGATCACCAGCCGGCTGATGGTCGAGGCCACCAGCGGCGCCTCGAGCAATTCGCTGAGCTGCAGCGCCACCGCCATCGCGCCCGGGTCCCAGGCGACATGCATCAGCCGCTGGTGCGCTGTCAGGCCGAGGTCGCCATAGCGATCGGGAAAGCGGTTCGAGGCGTGGTCGCAGGCCAGCACGAAGGGGGAGCGCCCCTCGGCGTTGAACACCAGCACTGGCGGAATGACGCTTGCCTCTTGGTTCGCGCCGGCCCCGTGGCCCACCATACTGACCCCTGTGGGACGTGCCGGCCCCCAGCCTTCCAGCCCCAAGCCTTCGCCCCTGCTTTCGGTCCGCCCGAGGCCCTCTCGAGCGGATCGTTAACAGGCAGTTGACGGGTTTTTGACCGTCTGGTCAATCCATCCGCTACATCTCGCTGTGGGACTTCATGAAGGCCTGCGGGTCAACGACGATCTTGCCGTCCACCGCGCCGATCAGCTTGTCGTCCTTGCCCTCGTAACTGAGCGCCTGCAGCACTGAGCGGATGATTCCCAGCCGCCCGCGCTTCTTGTCGTTATTGAACACGATCCGCCACGGTGCATGCTCGGTGTGGCTCGCCTCCAGCATCCGGTTGCGCGCCTTGGTGTAGTCGTCGAAGCGCTTCAGCGCCTCGAGGTCGATGGGCGAGAGCTTCCACACCTTCAGCGGATCGTGCCGCCGGTCGTGGAAGCGCTTGAGCTGCATCTCGCGGCCGATGGTCAACCAGAATTTGAACAGGTGGATACCGTCCTCCACCAGCATCTTCTCGAAATCCGGCACCGCCTCGAGGAAGCGCGTGGTTTCCTCCGGCGTGCAGAACCCCATCACCGGCTCGACCCCCGCCCGGTTGTACCAGGAGCGGTCGAACAACACCTGCTCGCCTGCCGCCGGCATCCAGTCGACATAGCGCTGGAAGTACCATTGCGTGCGTTCGCGATCCGATGGCTTGGGCAGGGCCACCGACATGTTGTAGCGGGGGTTGAGGTTCTCGAGGTAGCTGGCGATCGAGCCGCCCTTGCCGGCGGCGTCGCGCCCCTCGAACACGATGACGATGCGCTTGCCGGTCTTCTGCTGATCGTGCTGCAGCAGCGCCAGCTGCCGCTGCACCTGCAGCATTTCGGTGTCGTAGATCTCGGAATCCAGCTTCTCGTCATAGGGAAAGCCTCCGGATTCGAGCGCCTTCTTCTTGATCGCGCGGGGTAGCACCGGGTCTTCGAGGTCGAAGCCCTCCAATGCGTTGGACATGAACGAACTCCGTGGCCTGTCATGACGGTGTCACAACCGTGCTATGAACACCCCCATCTGGCAAGCCGGGGTGAATCGCCTCCGGGATGCAAGGAAGGCTCGATGGCGGAAGACGCGCAGCGCTCGGCGACGGGGAGCACCTGGTTCGATACGGTCAAGGCCCGGCTCTATGGCCGGCTGCTGATGCTGCTCGCCATGGGGCTGGTGTTCATGACGCTGGCCGGGCTCAACCTCATCGATCCCTGGCTCGATATCCTCGCTTACGCCATCGTCGTCGGCATCGCCGCGCTGGTTCCCGAAACCAGCGAGTCGACCACAGGCGCCGCTCCCGGCGCCAGCACCACGGAATTGGCCTTCGCCGATGCGGTCCGGCATTTCGCCGATGCGCTGCCTGATCCTTCCATCGTCATCGATCGCCGCAGCGTTATCGTGCACCTCAACGGCCATGCGGCGCGGCACTTCCCTGGTGTCGTTGCCGGCAGCCCGATCGGCTTCACCATGCGCTTTCCGCAACTGCTTGCCGCCATCGAGGCGGCGCGGCTTGGCGCTTCACAAACCATCGAGCTGCACCAGACCGTCCCCACCGAGACCTGGTACAAGGCGACCGTGGCGCCGCTCGCCGCCGGCGATCCGCTCAACGACGGCGTGCTGGTCATCACGCTGCAGAGCCAGACCGAGGAAAAGCGCCTCGAAATGCTGCGCACCGATTTCATCGCCAATGCCAGCCATGAGCTCCGCACCCCGCTGACCTCGCTGGTCGGCTTCATCGATACGCTGCTTGGCCCCGCCGCCAACGACAAGGAGGCGCGCGAGCGCTTCCTCGGGCTGATGCGTGGTCAGGCCGCCCGGATGGCCAAGCTCATCGAGGACCTCTTGTCGCTGAGCCGCATCGAGATGCGCCAGCACATGCGCCCCACCGCTCCGGTCGAGCTGGGCGCGCTGCTTCGCGAAGTCGCCGAGGGGCTGCACAAGCTGGCCGAAGACACCGACACCAAGCTCAGGGTTCAGGCGCCGGACGAGCCGGTCACCGTCAGTGGTGATCGCGACGAGCTTTACGAGGTGTTCGAGAACCTCATCGACAACGCCATCAAGTACGGCGCCGACGGCGATACCATCGACATCACGCTGTCCCCGGAGGCCGGCCGGCGCGGCTTCGACGCCATCGTTTCGGTGGTCGATCACGGGGTCGGCGTCGCTGCCGAGCACGTGCCGCGCCTCACCGAGCGGTTCTACCGCGTCGATGCCGACAGCAGCCGCAAGAAGAAGGGCACCGGGCTCGGCCTCGCCATCGTCAAGCACATCGTCACCCGCCATCACGGCGTGCTGACGATCAAGAGCCAGCCGGGGCAGGGCACCCGCGTGGACGTGCTGCTCAGAAAATGACAGTTGCCGCGGTTTCCACAGGCCGGAGTTCCGATTCTCAGGAATAATCCTTTCGGATCAGCGGCCTAGGCTGTCACAGAAATGCAATCCCACTGTCATAAAACGTTGTGCCAACGCTCCTAGGTTCCGCTTGCAGACAGGGCGGCCGGAGGAACCGGAACCGTCGACTGGCCTGAAAGGGCCGATCCTTCCGAAAAGGGAACATCATCATGAAGATTGCAGTTTTCGCGAGCGCCGCGGTTATCGCGCTTGCCGCTGGCCTTGGTGCGGCCGCGGCGCGCGACCAGGTCCAGGTCGCCGGTTCGTCCACCGTTCTCCCCTATGCCAAGATCGTCGCCGAGTCGTTCGGCGAGGCCTTCCCCGACTTCAAGACCCCGGTCGTCGAGTCCGGTGGTTCGGGCGCTGGCATCAAGCAGTTCTGTGAAGGCGTCGGCGAAGACAAGATCGACATCGCCAACTCCTCGCGCCCGATGAAGGCCGAAGAGCTCGAGACCTGCAAGACCAACGGCGTCGCCGACGTCGAGGAAGTCAAGATCGGCTATGACGGCATCGTGTTTGCCACCGACATCGCCGGCCCGGATTTCGCCATTCAGCCCGCCGACATCTACAAGGCGCTCGCCGCTCAGGTGATCGTGGACGGCAAGCTCGTTGCCAACCCCTACACCAAGTGGTCGGAAGTGAACGCCGCGTTCCCCGAGTGGGATATCGCCGCCTACATCCCGGGCGAAAAGCACGGCACCCGTGAAGTTTTCGAGACCAAGCTCCTCGAGGCCGGCTGCGACAAGCCCGCTCTGACCGCCGCCGGCATTGCCGACGCCGATCTGTTCAAGACCTGCGTTGCGATCCGCAAGGACGGCAAGGCCGTCGACATCGATGGCGATTACACCGAGACCCTGGCCCGTATCGACAGCAACAAGACCGGCGTCGGCGTCTTCGGCCTCGCCTTCTACGAGAACAATGCTGACAAGCTGAAGGTCGCGACCGTCGGCGGCATCGTTCCCTCGACCGCGACCATCTCGTCGGGTGAGTACCCGGTTTCCCGTCCGCTGTTCTTCTACGTCAAGAAGGCCCACATCGGCGTCATCCCGGGCCTCAAGGAATATGTCGACTTCTTCATCTCGGACGACATGATCGGGCCGGACTCGCCGCTCGCTCAGTACGGCCTCGTGGCGGCTCCCGATGCCGAGCGCGAAGAGATCCGCGCCAAGTTCGAAGCCGGTACGGCTCTCTGATACCACTATCGGCGCGGGCCTCGAGGCCCGCGCCACCTCCCCCGCGCATAACGGGGTCGATCCGCCTTCTGGCGGCATAACCGGGGCAAGTGAGGCGTCATGTCAGCAGGCTGGGTAGTTGCAATCGTTCTGGCCATTGGTGCCGTAGCCTATTTCTTCGCCGCTCAGCGCGCCCGCGTGCAGCGCGACAGCACCGACCGGGCCAAGGAAGTCCCGCATTCGCTCCCGACCTACCACGGCTGGCTTGCCTTCATTTTCGCCACCGTTCCCGCGCTCCTGGTCTTTCTCGTGGTCAGCTCGGTTTCCTCGGGTCTGCTCGAGGGCCGCATCCGCACCGAGGTCGCGACCCATATCGCCGACCCGGCGGCCGCCAGCCTTTCCATCGGCATGGTCCACAACACCTCGAACGCGCTGGGCCAGCTCGGCCTGTCGGGCGCCAATGTGCCGGCCTCCTATGCCGCGCTGCGCGACATGGCGACATCCGCCGGTATCAGCCTGGCCGAGAGCGGCGAGGATTACATGGTGCCGCTTGCTGCCAGCGTGAATGCCGATGCCGGCGTCCACAAGCTCATCGGTCAGGGCCTGACGCTGCTGCTGGCGCTCGCCGGCGCTGCCTTCTCCTATTCCCGCATCCGCCTGCGCCTCCGGGCCCGCAACCAGGTCGAGCGCGTCGTGCTGTGGTCGTTGCTGGCGGCGTCCACCGTCGCCGTCCTCACCACTGTCGGCATCATCCTCTCGATGCTGGGCGAAACCATCCACTTCTTCTCCGACGTCAACCCGCTGACCTTCTTCTTCGGCACCGTCTGGGACCCGCGTTTCGCCGCGGCCGGCTCCGGCGGCAGCGAGGGCCAGTTCGGCCTTATCCCGCTGCTGATGGGCACGCTCTACATCGCGTTGGTCTCGATGCTCTTCGCCGTGCCGGTCGGCCTGATGGCCGCCGTCTACATGGGCGAGTACGCCTCGAACCGGGTGCGCTCGACCGTCAAGCCGCTGCTCGAGCTGCTCGCCGGCATCCCCACCATCGTCTACGGCATCTTCGCCGTGGTGACGCTCGGGCCGTTCTTCCGCGATCTCTCGGCGGCGCTCGCCGGCGGCTTCTCCTTCATCCAGGCGCAGTCGGTGCTCACCGCCGGTATCGTCATGGGCGTGATGCTGATCCCGGTGGTCTCTTCGCTCTCCGATGACGTGATCACCGCGGTGCCCCGCGCCATGCGTGACGGCTCGCTGGCGCTCGGGGCCACCCGGTCCGAGACCATCCGCAAGGTGATCCTCCCCGCTGCGCTCCCCGGCATCGTCGGCGCGCTGCTGCTCACCGCCTCGCGCGCCATCGGCGAAACCATGATCGTGGTGCTCGCCGCCGGTGTCGCCGCCCGCATCAACTTCAACCCGTTCGAGGCGATGACCACCATCACGGTCAAGATCGTCAACCAGCTCACCGGCGACCTCGAGTTCAACTCGCCGCAGACCCTGGTCGCCTTCGCCCTCGGCCTCACCCTCTTCACGCTGACGCTCGGCATGAACGTCTACGCGCTCTACATCGTGCGCAAGTATCGGGAGCAGTATGAATGACCGACGCAGCCTTGCCCCACGCCACCGTGACCACTGGCGCTTCGACCCGTCGTGATTTCGGCCTGAAGCGCCGCCACGCCGCCGAGTTCCGCTTCCGCCTCTATGGCATCGTGGCCATCATCATCGGCCTCGGCTTCCTCGCCATCCTGCTCGTTTCGATCGTCGGCAAGGGCTACACGGCGTTCGTGCAGACCGCGATCACCGTGCCGGTCGAGTTCTCGGCCTCGATCATCGACAAGGATAACGAGCGCGCCACCAACCCGCGCGTCCTCGTCTCTGCCAACTACCCGATCATCGCTCGCAATGCCGTGGCCAAGGCGCTCGGCGTCTCGACCGACGACAAGGCGGCAATGCGCGAGATCGCCAAGTTCGTCTCCGACGGCTCGCGTTCGATGCTGCGCGACATCGTCGTCGCCGACCCCTCGGTGATCGGCACCACCCGCAACGTGACGCTCCTCGCCGCCGCCGATATCGACAGCGCCAACAAGGGCCAGATCGATCTCACGGTGCCCCAGGATAAGCGCAAGGTCTCCGACCTGCAGGTTGGCTGGCTCGAGCAGCTGAAGCAGGAAGGCGCTATCTCGACGCCGTTCAATTGGGGCCTCATTACTTTCGGCGCCTCCAGCCGTCCCGAGACCGCCGGCCTCGGTGTGGCGCTGGTCGGCTCGCTCTACATGATGGCGATCGTGCTGCTCTGCGCGCTCCCCATCGGCGTCGCCGCCTCGATCTATCTCGAGGAATTCGCCAAGAAGAACCGCTTCACCGACTTCATCGAGGTGAACATCAACAACCTCGCCGCCGTGCCGTCGATCGTCTTCGGCCTGCTCGGGCTCGCAGTGTTCATCAACTTCTTCGGCATGCCGCGTTCGGCGCCGATCGTCGGTGGCCTGGTCCTGACGTTGATGACACTTCCCACCATCATCATCGCTACCCGCGCCGCGCTCCGTTCAGTGCCGCCCTCGATCCGCTCTGCGGCGCTCGGCATCGGCGCCTCGAAGATGCAGATGGTGTTCGACCACGTGCTGCCGCTCGCCACCCCGGGCATCCTGACCGGCACCATTATCGGTCTCGCCCGAGCGCTCGGTGAAACCGCGCCGCTGCTGCTCATCGGCATGGTGGCCTTCGTCGCCGACCGCCCGACCACGCCGCTCGATCCGGCCACCGCTCTGCCCGTGCAGATCTATATGTGGGCCAACGAGGCCGAGCGCGCCTTCGTCGAGCGCACCTCGGGCGCCATCATCGTGCTGCTGCTGTTCCTCGCCCTGATGAACCTCGCCGCCATTCTCCTCCGCCGCCGCTTCGAGCGCCGCTGGTAACCCCTGACCTGGATGACCGACATGTCCCTCGAATCCGCTGCGACCCTTGCCGCTCCCGTCTCGCGTCCCAACGCTCCGCCGAAGATGACCGGCGAGAATGTCGGGGTGTTCTATGGGGCCAAGCAGGCGCTGTTCGACGTCAACCTGAAGATCGAACAGTTCAACGTCACCTCGCTGATCGGCCCATCGGGCTGCGGCAAGTCGACGTTCCTGCGCTCGCTCAACCGCATGAACGACACGATCGATGGCTGCCGCGTCACCGGCAAGATCAACCTCGACGAGGATGATATCTACGATCCGTCGATCGACGTGGTGGAACTGCGCGCCCGCGTCGGCATGGTGTTCCAGAAGCCCAATCCGTTCCCCAAGTCGATCTACGAGAACGTCGCTTACGGTCCCAAGATCCACGGCATCGCTCGCAACAAGGCCGATCTCGATGAGATCGTGCATTCCTCGCTGCGCCGTGCGGGCCTCTGGAACGAAGTGAAGGATCGCCTGCAGGAGCCGGGCACCGGCCTTTCCGGTGGTCAGCAGCAGCGCCTCTGCATTGCTCGCGCCATCGCCACCAAGCCCGAAGTGCTGCTGATGGACGAGCCCTGCTCGGCGCTCGATCCGATCGCCACCGCCGTCATCGAGGAACTGATCGACGAGCTGCGTGAGAACTTCACCATCGTCATCGTCACCCACTCCATGCAGCAGGCCGCCCGCGTCAGCCAGAAGACCGCCTTCTTCCACCTCGGTAAGCTCATCGAGGAAGGCAAGACCGAGGACATCTTCACCAATCCCAAGAACAAGCAGACGCAGGACTACATCACCGGCCGTATCGGCTGACGTCCAAGAGGATCGATAATATGGCATCGCTCAACGAGCACATCGTTTCCTCCTACGAGGACGAACTGACCAACCTCAATAAGGCCATTTCCGAGATGGGTGGCATGGTCGAACAGGCCATCACCGAGTCGGCCGTCGCCTTGCTCAAGCTCGATCACAAACAGGCTCAGGACGTGCGCCTGTTTGACAAGAAGATCGACGAGATGCAGCAGCGCATCAACGATGCGGCCGTGTCGATCATCGCGCGCCGCCAGCCGATGGCGGCCGACCTGCGCATGGTGGTGACCTCGATCCAGGTCGCCAACGATCTCGAGCGCACCGGCGATATGGCCAAGCAATTGGCCAAGCGCGCCATGCAGATCGAGTCCCTCGGTCTCGCGCCAAAGTTCTACAATGGCGTCAAGCACATGAAGGAACTGGTGGCGCGGCAGCTGAAGAGCGCCATCGATGCCTACCTCAATCGCGACGCTGCCGCGGCCGTTGAGGTCTGCAGCCGCGATGACGAGGTCGACGCGATGTACAACTCGCTGTTCCGCGAACTCCTCACCTACATGATGGAAGATCCGCGCAACATCACGCAGTGCACGCACCTGTTGTTCTGCACCAAGAGCCTCGAGCGCGTCGGCGACCACGCGACCAATATCGCGGAAGCTGCCTACTACCTCGAAACCGGCCGTCATCTCGGCGCCGAGGAACAGCAGCGCCAGCCGCGCTAAATCGTTTCGCCGCTTGTTGAGGCGGCGAAGCGCTCTTTGATTTCCAGAGCTTTCGAAAAGTCCGCGACTTTCCCGAAAGCGCTCTAGGGGTGATCCGATGTCTGCCACCATCCTGATCGTCGAAGACGAAGCCGATCTGGCCGTCCTGCTGCGCTACAACCTCGAAGCCGAAGGTTTCCGGGTCGCCACCGCCGCCTCGGGCGACGAGGCGGTGGAGCGCATCCGCGATGGCGTCCCGGACCTGATCCTGCTCGACTGGATGCTGCCGGGCCTTTCTGGCATCGAGCTCTGCCGCCGCTGGCGCTCACGCGAGGAAACCGCCCGCACCCCGATCATCATGATTACCGCGCGCGGCGAGGAAGAAGAGCGGGTCCGCGGCCTTGCCACCGGCGCCGACGACTATGTGGTGAAGCCCTTCTCGATCCCCGAGTTGCTCGCCCGCATCAACGCGCTGCTTCGCCGTTCGAGCCCGCAGCTCGTCACCGCGGTGCTGAAGGCCGGCGACCTCGAGCTCGACCGTACCAGCCACCGCGTCCGGCGCGGCGGCCGCGAAGTGCATCTCGGCCCCACTGAGTACCGCCTGCTCGAATACCTGATGCGCCACCCCGGCCGCGTCTATTCTCGCGAGCAGCTGCTCGACGGCGTCTGGGGCAATGACGTCTATGTCGACGAGCGCACCGTCGACGTACATGTCGGGCGGCTGCGCAAGGCCATCAACCGCCACCGCGACGCGGACCCGATCCGCACCGTCCGCGGCGCCGGTTATGCGTTTGACGAGCGCTTTGCCGCGGTCAGCTGAACGGCCGGATTCACCGGTGTCCTTTTGACCGCACCTCCCCACCGGCCGTCATCCCGGCGAACGCCGGGACCCACTGCTCGGAGGGTTGGGTAGACTCGAACTGCGCCGGTCCATCACGGCAAGGTCGGACAGTTCGGCACGGGTGGATCGGCCGGTGCGCTGGGTCCCGACTTTCGTCGGGATGACGGCCGGTTGGTGGGGCAAGCGAGTGCTAAATCGCCCGATCCGCGCAGATCCGATAACTCTCCGCCCACGGCCGCAACCGCTCGAACGTCGCGCTCGCCGCCAGCACATCGGCATCGGCATAGCGCCGCCCGATGATCTGCATGCCGACCGGTAAGCCATCCACCAATCCGGCGGGGATCGACGCGGCCGGATGCCCGGTGAAGTTGAGCGGGTAGGTGAGGCACCAGCCGATCCCCTGGTCGACCGCCTCGCCATTCACCTCGCGCGGCCCCTGCGTGTTGCCGCCGGTCTCGTTCTTCACCGGTAGCGCGGCAACCGTCGGGGTGATCACCAGGTCATAGGTCGCGAAGGCGGCCTGGAAGGCGTCATAGATCTCCGACCGCATCGCCTGGTCACAACGGAGGTCGGCCGCGGTCATCGTCTGCCCATAGCTTTCGATCCAGTGCAGGTACTCCGGCGGGAAGTCGCCGCGATGGTCTGCCAGGAGGTCGAGTCCGCCGGCCTTCACTGCCTCGAGCGTCCCCATATTGAGCGGCATCATCAGCCGCAGCCACAAGTCGCTCAGCTCGCGTTGCGAGTAGCGGATGCCAAGCTTGATCTCTTCGACCTCCGCACCGGCCTCGCTGAACGCTGCGACGGCCCGCTTCACCGTCTCCGCCACGCGCGGGTCGACCGGGAACACGTCGAGGTTGGGGCTGTAGCCGATCCGGAAGCCTTTGATCGATTGCTTCAGGGCGCCGAGATAATCGACCGTCTCGTCGAGGCTCAGCGGGTCGCGCGGGTCATAGCCGCCGAGCACGCTCATCGCCAGCGCCGCGTCTTCCACCGTGCGGGTAATCGGTCCCTCGAACACATAGGGCAGGTCGCCGGCAAAGGCGTTGGGCCGCATCACCACGGGCACGCGCCCGAAGGCTGGCTTGTAGCCATAGACCCCACACCAGGCCGCCGGGATGCGGATCGAACCGCCGGCATCGGTGCCCTCGGCGATGGACACCAAGCCATCGGCAACGATCGCCGCGCTGCCGCCGGAGGAGCCGCCCGGATTGCGCGTCGTATCGAACGGGTTATTGGTCGGCCCGAACAGGTAGTTATCGGTGACACCGCGCAACCCCATCACCGGCGCATTGGTCTTGCCCACGAGGATCGCGCCGCCTTTCTCGATCCGCTCGGCGAACGGGCAGTGGAACTGCGCGATATTGTCCCTGAGTGCCCGCACCCCGCCGAAGGTCGTCGGCCAGCCCGGCTTGAAGTCGAACAGGTCCTTGATCGCCGCGGGCACTCCGTGCAGCGGCGGCAGCGTCGCGCCGCTCATCACCGCCGCCTCGGCTGTTTTCGCCTCGCGCCGCGCATCTTCGAAGTCCAGATAAATCAACGCATTGAGGCTTGGGTTGCGCGTCTCGATCCGGCTGATGGTGGCCTCCATCACCTCGACCGGCGACACTTCGCGCTGGCGGATCTGCCGCGCCAGTTCGGTGGCGCTCAGATAGGAAAAGTCGCTTGTCGGCATGTTTGCCCCCTCCTTGTTATTGAGGGGGATACTCGACACGAAGCGTCCCCCGCACAATGCACCGTTAGGTGGGGCAAGGGGGCGCCTGCCATACCAATTCCCGCTTGCCTTAACCCGCTGCTTTTGTTCAGGTCTGCCGCCGGCAAGCGGCGAGGGACGAGGACTATGAAGACAGCATTGGTCGTATGGGGTGGGCTCGAGCTGCACGAGCCCGAAAAAGGCGCGCATATCGTGCGCGAAATCCTCGAGGGCGAGGGTTTTGAGGTCGATGTCACCGGCGACTATACGGCGCTGGGTGGCGAGAATGTCGGCTCCTACGACCTGATCGTGCCGCAGATCACCGGTGGCGAGCTCGACCGCGAGAATTCGATCCGTTTCTGCGCCGCCGTCGAAGCCGGGACCGGCCTTGCCGCTTTCCACCATGGTCTTGCCACCAGCTTCCAGGGCAACGCGCGGATCCGCTTCCTCGGCGGCTGCACCTTCGCCACCCACCCGGGCGACATCATCAGCTACCAGGTCGACCCCAAGCGGACCGACGACCCGATCATGGCCGGCATCAAGAGCTTCGAGCACACGTCGGAGCAGTACTATATGCATGTCGACCCCACCGTTGAGGTGCTCGCCACAACGACCTTTTCGGGGGAGCACGCCTTCTGGAAGAAGGGCGCTCAGATGCCGGTGGTCTATAAGTCGGCCTATGGCCACGGCCGGGTCTTTTACACCGCGCTCGGCCATAAGCCGGCCGAGCTCGACAAGCCCGAGATCAAGACCATCCTGCACCGGGGGCTGCTGTGGGCAGCCCGCTGATCCCGCCCCGCCCGGTCGGCTCGACCGGTCTCGAGATCAGCCGCATCGGCTTTGGCGGCGCGCCGCTCGGCGACCTCCGGCGCGCCCCCACCGATGCCGGAGCCCGCGAACTGCTCGAGGCTGCCTGGGACGCCGGCATCCGCTATTTCGATACCGCCCCCTTCTACGGCGCCGGCCTGTCGGAGCGACGGATCGGCGATTTCCTGCGCGACAAGCCTCGGGATAGCTATGTGCTGTCGACCAAGGTCGGCCGGTTGTTGATCCCCGACCGCGCCTTTGCGATGGAACGCCATGGCGACCCGCGCTCCCTGCCGTTCCGGCCGAAGTTCGATTTCAGCTATGACGGAGTGATGCGGAGCTACGAGAACTCGCTGCAGCGGCTCGGGCTCGAAAGCATCGACATCCTGTTCCTGCACGACATCGGCGCTTTCAGCCAGCGCGAGCGGCACGCCGAGACCATGGCGCAGGCGCTTGAAGGCGGCGGCATCCTCGCGCTCGAAGAGTTGCGCGCCGCCGGTGCGGTGAAGGCCATCGGGGCAGGGGTCAACGAGTGGCAGATCATCGACGAGCTGATGAACCATGCCCGCTTCGATATCTTCCTCCTTGCCAACCGCTACACCCTGCTCGACCAGCAGGTGATCGATACCCTCTTGCCGCGGGTAGAGCGCGAAGGCGTGGCGATCGTCGACGGCGCCCCGCTCAACAGCGGCATCCTCGCCACCGGGCCGGTTCCCAACGCCATCTACGATTACGCCCAGGCCAGCCCCGAAATGATCGAAAAGACCCGCCGCATCGAGGCGCTGTGCAGCAAGCACGGCACCACGTTGATCCGCGCCGCGCTCAACTTCCCGCTCGGCCACTCGGCGATCACCGCCATCATCCCCGGCTTCTCCAACGTCGCCGAGTTCAACGACAACCTTGCCGGCTACCGCAAACCCATCCCTGATGCGTTGTGGGCCGAGCTCCGCGAGGCGGGCCTGCTGCATCCGAATGCGCCTGGCCCCGTTACCCCGATCCTGGCGTAAGCTACGCTTCAACGTCCAACTTCTGGAGGCCCCATGGGCGAACGCATCAAACTCACTGCTGCCGATGGCTTCGTCCTCAACGCCTACCGCGCCGCGCCGGAGGGCAAGCCGCGCGGCGGCGTCGTGCTGATCCAGGAGGTCTGGGGCCTCAGCAACTGGATCCGCAGCGTCGCCGACCGCTGGGCCCGCCACGGCTACCTGACCATCGCTCCGGCAATGTTCGACCGCGCCGAGTACGGTTTCGAGAGCGAGAACTACGGCGCCGACCACTTCCCGCTGGTCGGCGAGCTGATGAAGAAGTTCTCGATGGAGACCGCCATGACCGATGTCGAAGCCGCCATCGCGGCTGCTTCCGCAGCCGGTAAGGTCGGCATCACCGGCTATTGCTTTGGCGGTCGGGTCAGCTGGATCGCCGCCAGCAGGCTGGAAGGCCTCAGCGCCGCTTCCGGCTACTATGGCGGCGGCGTACAGAACTATATCGAGCTGACGCCCAAGGTGCCGATCGAGATGCACTATGGCGACAAGGACCAGGGCATCCCGCTCGAGCAGGTCGAGCAGCTGAAGGCCCGCCACCCCGAAGCCGACATCTATGTCTACAGCGGCGATCATGGCTTCTGTAACAGCGACCGCCCGGAGAAGTTCGACGAGGCCTCCTGCACCAAGGCCTCGGTGCGCTCGCTGGAGTTCTTCCATAAGCATCTCGGCTGACCTCGTCCGTCACCTCGCCTATCTCGAGGAGGCGGTGGCCGACGCCAGGACGGCCATGCTGTCGCGCAAGAAGGCGATGCTGGCGGCGCACCTGGTCGATGCCTATGCCGACCGGCTGTTCAGCGCCCGCGCCGAACCGGCCGCCGATGTGCTGGAGTTTCGTGCCGGACTGGCCAGTGTGCACCCGGCGCTCGCCACCATCTTCGACCTGGTCGCCGGCCGGGTCGAGCTGATCACCGAAGCCGTCGAAGTGCCGCTCGCCGAGTATAGCAAGCTCGGCGTCGAGGACTTTATGGTCAGCCTCTACAACGGCCACACCGTGCAGCGATTGAGGATTGTCGGGCCGGATGGCAGCCGGCAGGATGTGCATGAGGTGCTGGCTGGGGCGGTGGAAGCGCTCATGTAGACGCTAACGGCGCGGATCGTTTCATGAAGCTGATTGCGCTCTGACTCGCCCCACTCACCGGGGTCATCCCAGCGAAAGCTGGGACCCATCTATCCACTGGTGCGGGCTGCGAGTTGGGTCCCAGCTTTCGCTCATAGGCGCTAAGTTAGCGATTTCGGTTGGCCTGATGGACGCCACCTTAGCTCCCAAATGGGGTGACGCCGGGTATGCGAACCGAGGCTCTGCAGGTCCCCCAAACTCGGTGTCATCCCCGCGGAAGCGGGGAACTCCGTTTGCGATCGTGCCGCAGGCCAAGAAAACAGAGGTTCCCGCTTTCGCGGGAATGACCCCGTGGGTGGGGCACGACCCTAACTTAGCGCACATGAGCTTTCGCTGGGATGACATCGAGTATGGGGTGATCGCTGTGGGTAAGCTCGACGGTGGCGCAGCGGCTGCGATTGGGTGGCTCAGTTCGCGATCCCGGCCTACCGCTTCATCGCCTCCAGCAGTTCCAGCAGTTTCTGCGTCGTCTGCCAGCTGCGGATGGTCATCGATTTGTAGAGCGGCGACTCCATGATTTTGCTGAGCCGGCTCTTGGTCCGCTCGGCACTGAGCCGCTGCGAGTAGATCATGGCCTCGCCGGGCCACACCTTGTCGACGCCGTCGCGCGGCTTGAACAGGGCGAACGCCTCGTCGCGGTCGATGTCCATCAGGAACACCGCATCGCTGTGGTATTTGTCGGGCGCGTCGCCAAACCCCTTGGGCCGTTTGTCGACAATCGCCTTCAACTGGTCGTGGCTGAGCACCAGTACCTTGACCAGCTCGTCATCGAGCTTGAACGTCGCGGTCAGTCCATCCTCGATCTTTCGAGCAATGCTCGAGGCCGTCAGTTTCGAGCGGAACATGGCATTGCCTGAGGCGATATAGGTCGAGACATCCTCGAGCCCGATCTCCTCGAGCAGCGTCTTCAACCCCGCCATCGGCACCTTGTTCTTGCCGCCGACATTGATGCCGCGCAACAGCGCCAGGTAGGTGGTGTCCGCCATGCTGTCCTCCCGCTTCGCTCAGACGCAAGAAATGACAAAGGCCGGGATCACTCCCGGCCTTTGGAAAACTCAAGCGCGGCTCAGCGCTTCTTCTTGTCGATCTGGTGGTACGCCCGGCGCGAGTGGAACTCGCAATAGGGCTTGCCCTCATTCGAGTGCTGGCCGCAGAAATAGAAGTCGGGCGTCAGCGGGTCGCCGATCGGCCACTTGCAGGTGTGTTCGCTGAGCTGCAGCAGCGTCAGCCGCTGCTCCACCGGGATGAAGAGCTCGGCCGCCTGCGGCGCCATCTCCATCTCGACCGCGAACTCTTCTTCCATCTTCAGCGCCGTTGCGCCGTGAATGGCGCCACCGCCACCACCGCCGCCGCCGACATTCATCGAGTTGCGGGTCTTCATCACCGTGCCCAACCCGCTCGACCGCGAGGTGCTGGCCGGCGAGGAAACACGGCGGGCAGCCGGACGTGGTGCGCTGCGCACCCGTGGGGTCGACGTCGCCGGTTTGGCGCGGCCCGAGAGCTTCAGCCGATGCACCTTGCCGATCACCGCATTTCGGGTAACGCCTTCGCCCAATACGCCCGCGATCTGACTGGCGCTCAGCCCCTCAAGCCAAAGTTTCTTGAGCAGCTCGACGCGTTCTTCAGTCCAGCCCATCAACTATCCGCTCCTAAACCGCCATTCAGGACTCTGACAGACTCCTCAGCCGTGCCGTTGCCTCAGCAACAGCCCGATACGCTACGCATCGTAGGTCTGATGGGTCCGCCACACGAGATATCGTGTCCCAATGCCTTGATACTACACGGGTCGCGGAATCCGGTGCAAGAGTCGCTGCCGTTTTACACGGGGAAAAAGCGTCTGCAATTTGGCGGTCGCCGGAAGCCGCTTCAAATCAGGCACTTGAGAGCGGCAAGCCCCGTTTCCGTTGACTTAAGTACTCCACAAAGGCATATGGAGAGCCTGCAACGCGCCGCATTTTCGCAGCGCGTTTTTGGTTTTTGTGGGGCTTTTGCAACAGTCCCGAAACTGGCCCATGAAAGGGGTGCGAAGATGTCTGCGCTGTACGGTACGTATGCCCGGTCCGACCTCGCTTTTGAGCGGGGCGAGGGTGTGCGATTGTTCGCGCAGGACGGCACGCCCTACCTCGATTTCCACGCCGGTGTGGCGGTCAACGCGCTCGGCCACGGCGATCCGCATATGGTGGCGGCGCTGAAGGCGGCGGCCGAGAAGGTCTGGCACACCGCCAATACCTTCACCATTCCCGAGCAGGAGCGGCTCGGCCAGCGGCTGGTCGAAAACACCTTCGCCGACGCGTGCTTTTTCACCAACTCGGGCACCGAGGCCGTGGAGTGCGCGGTCAAGACCGCCCGGCACTATTTCTGGGCCAAGGGCGAGAAGGATCGCTACGAGATCATCGCCTTTACCGGCTCCTTCCATGGCCGCACCATGGGCATGATCGCCGCCTCCGGCAACGACCACTACCTCGAAGGGTTTGGCCCGCCGCTTGAAGGCTTCAAGCATCTGGCGCCCGGCGACCTGAAGGCCGTTGAAGCTGCCATCACCCCAAAAACCTGCGCCATCCTGATCGAGCCGGTGCAGGGCGAGGGCGGTGTTACCGCCATGACCGCCGAGTATATGCGGGGTCTCCGTGCGCTCTGCGATAAGCACGGCATGCTGCTGATCCTCGATGAAGTGCAGTGCGGCTACGGCCGCACCGGCAAGTTCTTCGCCTATGAGTGGAGCGGCATCGAGCCCGACATCATGGCCGTCGCCAAGGGTATTGGCGCCGGCTTCCCGCTCGGCGCCTGTCTCGCCAAGGGCGAGGTGGCGAAGTCGATGATCCCCGGCACGCACGGCTCTACCTATGGCGGCAACCCCCTGGCTTCGGCCATGGGCAACGCCGTGCTCGATCGCATGCTGGCGCCCGGCTTTTTCGAACACGTCGAGAAAATGGGCCAGCGGCTCAACTGGCACCTGCAGCAGCTGGCGCAGCGCTTCCCGAGCCAGGTGCTCGAGCTGCGCGGCAAGGGCCTGCTTGCCGGCATCCGCATCGCTTCGCCGGTGCGCGACGTCGCGGCGCGGCTGCGCGACGAGCACCACATGCTGGCCATGACCGCCAACGAGAACGTGCTCCGCCTGTTGCCGCCGTTGGTGGTCACCGAAGCCGAGATCGAGGAGGCGGTGGGTAAGCTCGCGGCAGTCTTCGAGGCCATCGAGGCCGAAGCCCCCAGCAAGGCAACCGCCTGACCCCATTCACGGCACGCGATCTGAAGGGCGGGAGACAGCAGCTCCCGCTCGGCGCGTTCCGAACAGGAGAGGTCCCAAAATGACCGCTACCCCACCTAGGCACTTCCTCAACCTCGACGATTTCGATGCCACGACGCTGCGCGGCATGCTCAACCAGGCTGTCGAACTCAAAGACCGATTGAAAAAGGGCGATCGACCGCTGCTCCTCAAGGACAAGGTGCTGGCGATGATCTTCGAGCGCCAATCCACCCGGACCCGCGTCAGCTTCGATGTCGGCATGCGCCAGCTCGGCGGCGAGACCATCTTTCTCACCGGCCAGGAAATGCAGCTTTCCCGTGAGGAGACGCTAGCCGACACCGCCAAGGTGATGTCGCGCTACGTCGATGCGATCATGATCCGCATCCTCACCCACCAGGATCTGCTTGATCTGGCCGAAGCCGCCACCGTGCCGGTGATCAACGGCCTCACCCGTCGCGCTCACCCGTGCCAGGTGATGGCCGACGTCATGACCTTCGAAGAGCACCGCGGCAACATCAAAGGCGCCAAAGTCGCCTGGGTCGGCGACAGCAACAACGTGCTCGCCAGCTGGGTGAACGCCGCCGAGCTGTTCGGCGCCGAGCTCACCATTGCCGTGCCGGAGGAATATGCCCCGGAAAAGGACCTGCTCGCCGATATCAAGAAGGCCGGTCCGGCCGTCCGGCTGATCGAGGACCCCGAGGAAGCCGTACGCGGCGCCGACCTCGTCATCACCGACACCTGGGTCTCGATGGGCGATACCGACGCCGCCGAGCGCCGCCGGGCCTTGAAACCCTACCAGGTGAATACCCAATTGATGGGCTTGGCCGAAAAGGACGCGCTGTTCATGCACTGCCTTCCGGCCCATCGCGGCGACGAGGTGACCGACGAGGTCATAGACGGGCCGCAATCGGTGGTCTTTGATGAAGCCGAAAATCGGCTTCACGCTCAGAAGGCAATCCTTTGCTGGGCCCTGGGCCAAGACCGGCAGAACATCTAGCCGTTCTGCGATACTATTATGCGCGACACGAACCAGCGCGGGCCCCCGATCCGGTAGCGGAGCGGGGCTGTTCCCCGCGAGATTGGATTATGGATGACTCAGACTGAGCTCAGCACCTATGGCCTCGATCGCCCGGAGTCGGGCGATGATGTCGTGGTGCCCTTCACCCTCGATGGGCTCGACAGCCGTGGCCGCGTGGTTCGCCTCGGGCCGGCGCTCGATGCAATCCTCACCCGGCACAATTACCCCGCTCCGGTGGCGCGCCTGCTCGGCGAAGCAGTGGTGTTGGCCTCGCTCATCGGCTCCTCGCTGAAGTTCGAGGGCCGCTTTATCATGCAGACCCAGACCGATGGTCCGGTGAACCTGATCGTCGTCGACCTCGACGCGCCGGACGGCCTGCGTGGCTATGCCCGCTTCGACGCCGACGCGGTGATGATGGCGATCGAGCGCGGCGAGACCAAGCCGGGGCAACTGCTCGGCAAGGGCCACCTCGCGATGACCGTCGACCAGGGCGTCCATATGGAACGCTACCAGGGGATCGTGGCGCTCGAGGGCGGCACGCTCGAGGATGTGGCGCATGCCTACTTCCAGCAGTCCGAGCAGATCCCGACTTTGGTGCGCCTCGCCGTCGCCGAGCATTCGGTGCGCGGCGCCGGCGGCCCGCAGTGGCGGGCCGGTGGGGCACTGGTGCAGTTCCTGCCGCCGCATGGCCAGTCGGTGATGCCGGACCTGCCCGGTGATGGCAACTTCGACAACCCCGAGATGGCCGATCCGGATTTCGTCGAGGACGACAAGTGGACGACCACCCGGGCCTATCTCTCGACCGTCGGCGACGACGAACTCGCCGATCCCGAGCTTTCAGCCGAGCGCCTGCTGTTTCGGCTGTTCAACGAGCCGGGCGTCCGCATCTTCGAGCCGATCGCGCTCGAGGAGCGCTGCACCTGCTCGGCCGAACGGATCGAGGCGATGCTGCGCGATAACTTCTCCGCCGAAGAGCGCCAGGAGATGGTGGTCGATGGCGAGATCGAGGTGGTGTGCGAGTTCTGCTCGGCCGACTACCACTTCAAGCCGCACGAGTTCGACGAGCAGCACCCGCACCAGCATTAGGGCGGTTCGCTCCCTCTCGGGGGCAGGGTAATCGCAGATGGTGCACGGACCGTAGTTAGGTGGCCTTCTCCCCTTGTGGGAGAAGGTGGCCGAAGGCCGGATGAGGGGTTCTCTCCGCGTACTCGTCGTCCGTCGCTTCGCTCCGGCCGCGCTACACTTCGTTGCGCGGACCCCTCATCCGCCCTTCGGGCACCTTCTCCCACAAGGGGAGAAGGCAAGAGGTGCCCAACGCCGTCATATGCGATAGCCCTGATCTCCCGGGGGAGTGAGGCGGATTGAGCGTCGTTGCGGCCCCAAGCTCCGGAGGCCGCACCTCACTCGCTGGCCAGCGCCACCACCGGATCGAGCCGCGCCGCCGAGCGCGCCGGCATGAAGCCGAACAGCACGCCGATCAGGCTCGACGAGACGAAGGCCGCGATGATCGTCGTCGGCGAGTAGATGAAGCTCAGCCCGCTCACCAGCTTCTCGACCCCAAAACCGATCCCCAGCGACAGCAGCACACCCACCGTGCCGCCGATCAGGCAGACCAGCACCGCCTCGATCAGGAACTGCTGCAGGATATCGCCCTGCCGCGCTCCGACCGCCATGCGCACGCCGATCTCCCGCGTCCGCTCGCGCACCGACACCAGCATGATGTTCATCACCCCGATGCCGCCGACGATCAGCGAGATCACTGCGATGGCCGAGATCAGCAGCGTCAGCGTCTGCGAGGTTGATTGGATGGTCTCGCGGATCGTGTCGGTGTTCTGCAGGCTGAAGTCCACCGTCCCGTGTCGCTGCTCGAGCAGTGCCTGGATTTGTGCCTGCGCCTCGGTGACATCGGCGCTGTCGGCGATACGGACGGTGATGGTCGAGAGCCAGCTCTGCCCCAGAATCCGCGACATCGCGGTGGTGTAGGGCATCCAGATGCTGATCGAACTCGACTGCGGGCCGAAATTGTTGGTGCTCGCTGCAACGACGCCGATGATCCGCAGCGGCACGTTGCCGACCAGCACCACTTGCCCGACTGCGTCTTCGCCATTGGTGAACAGCGTATCGCGCGCCGTGGTGTCGATCACCGCCACCTGTGCCAGCGCGCCGGTGCTCGTCTCGTCGAATGCCGCGCCTTCGACGAAACTGCGGTTGTTCACCCGAAAATAATCGGCGCCGACGCCCTGGATCTGCGCCGCGGCGCTGACGTTACGATAGCGCGCCTGGCCGTTGCTCGACACCTGCGGCGTGACGCTGTCGGCATATGCCTTGGCCGCAATGGCGGCGGCATCGGCCGGCACCAGCGTGCGGATCGCGTCGCGTCGCCGGTCGGCGGCGCTGGTGCCGGGCATGACGTTGATGGTGTTGGTGCCGATCGAGCTGATCCGGTCGAGCACCGTCTGCTGGCTGCCTTGCCCGAGCGCCACCACCGACACCACCGAGGCGATGCCGATAATGATGCCGAGCATGGTGAGGAAGGTGCGCAGCCGATGGCTCGACAGCGCCCGGAGCGCCATCTGGAACGCCTCGCCGACCCGGTCCAGCGCCTCGCGCCAGCGCGGAATCCGCTTGATCGTCTCCGCGGCCTTCCGCACCGGCGCGGCGGCATCGTCCTTGCGCCGGTCGGCAATGATCACCCCGTCGCTCAGTTCCACCACCCGGTCGGCCTGTGACGCGACGGTTGGATCGTGGGTAACGATGATGATGGTATGGCCCTCCGCGTTGAGCTCCTTGAGCAGCGCCATCAGCTCCTTGCCGCTCTTCGAATCAAGCGCTCCGGTCGGCTCGTCCGCGAGGATAATCTCGCCGCCATTGATCAGCGCCCGCGCCACGCTGACGCGCTGCTGCTGGCCGCCGGACAGCGCGTTCGGCCGGTGCGTCAGGCGTTCGCCGAGCCCCAGCCGTTCCAGCAGCTGGTGGGCCCGCTCACGCCGCGCTTCCTTTCGGGCGCCGGCATAGATCGCCGGCACCTCGACATTCTCGAGCGCATCGAGATCGGCCAGTAGCTGGTAGCGCTGGAAGATGAAGCCGAAATGCTCGCGGCGCAGTTCTGCCAGCTCGTCCGGCGCCAGCCGGGCGATGTCGCGCCCGGCCAGCCGGTATTCGCCGGTCCAGCCATTGTCGAGGCAGCCCAGCACGTTCATCAGCGTCGACTTGCCCGAGCCTGATTGGCCGATAATGGCGATCATCTCGCCGGCCTCGATGTCGAGGTCGATATCCTTGAGCACCGTGATGCTCTCGGCGCCGATCGGATACTCCCGGCGCAACTGCCGGATGGAAATCAGTGGTTCGGTCATCGCCTCGGCCTCAGCGCCCGAACCCGCCGCCCGGCGGGCCGCCGGCGAGGATGTTCCGGTTGGCGCCCTGGCCGTTACCGCTGCGGGTCGCCGGAACGGCTGCCGTGGCATTGACCACCAGATCGCCTTCGTCGAGCCCGGAGAGCACCTCCGCCGTCACGTTGTTGTTGAGCCCGATGGTAACCTGCCTGGGCTCGGCCGCCGCCTTCTGCTGGTCCCACACCTGAAGCGTGTAGCTGCCGTCGCGGCCCTTGCGGCCGAGCACCGAGGCCGGCACCGTCAGCACGTCATCCGCCGATTTCAGCACGATCGTCACCTGCGCCGTCATCGAGATGCGTAGCTTGTGACCCGGATTATCCACGTCGAACAGGCCATTATAGTAGACGGCGGTGCTCGACGAGCTCGCTGTGGTGTCGTCCGAGGCAATCGAGTCCGGCGCCGGCTCGACCGCGCGGAGCGTCGCGTTGATGCGGGTATCCGGGTCGCCGAGGATGGTGAAATACACCTGCTGTCCAGGCTCTACCCGCGGCACGTCGGCCTCCGAGATCTCGGCCTTCACCACCATCTTGTCGAGGTTGGCGAGCTTGACGATGGTCGGCGAGGAATTGTTGGCGTTGACCGACTGGCCGACCTCGACCGACACGGCGACCACCGTGCCGTCCGACGGCGCCACGATCTTGGTGCGGTCGAGGTTGAGCTGTGCTGCCTCGACGTTGATCTGGGCCTGCTGGATCTGCGCCCCGATCGCCTGCAACTGCCCCTCGGCCGTCTCAACCGCCAGTTGCGCCGTCTGCAGGTCGGCATCCGAAATCAGCTTCTGCGGGCTCAGCTTTTCGGCCCGCTCAAGCGCGGTTTTCGCCTGGCCCAGGTTGGCGGTCTGGATGGTCTTCTGTGCCTCGGTATTGGCGAGCGAGGCCTGCGCGGCTTTGACCGCGTTCTGCTGGTTCAGCGAGTCGATCTCGGCGATCACATCACCCGCCTTCACATCGTCGCCCAACTGCACGTTGAGCGTCTTGATCCGGCCCGAAACCTCGGCGCCGACGCTGACCAGCGAGCTGGCCTGGATAACGCCGGACGCCAGCACCGTCTCCTCGACATTGCCGCGCGCTACCGGCGTGGTCCGCGGCACCTCATCCTTGGCGGGGGCGCTGAATACCAGCCAACCGGCGCCGCCCGCGCCGAGCAACACCACGAGGACAATCCATTTCAACCACCGCTGCATCGCCGCACCTTCGGAACCCAATACCCGTTGCAGCTAAAGTAGAGCGCACCGGTCAAGACGTCGCATTAGGGCTTGGTAAGGTGGGTGAATTCTTCGCAAGGTCGGGCGTGAGTTCAGCGAACTGTCAGCTAGGCTTCGCTAACGTCGGCTATCGCGATCCGAGTTCAGGCGATGGAAATGTCGATGCCCAAATACACGGTCACGCTCTACGACTTCCGGGCCAAGCCACCCAGCGTCACCCTGCCGCAAACGGTGGAGGCGCCCGAACCGATGTCGGCGGCGCGCCAGTTGACCGACCAGCCGTTGGTGCTGAACGGTCATTTCGCCAACCTGGTCGCCGAGGTGACGCGCTACGAGGGCAGCGAACTCGCGCAACGGGTGATGTTCTACCGCAAACTCTAGCACGCTTGCGAACTGGGCGGGTTGCGGGATCCGCCGACTCAGCTAGTTTGCCCCTATCCTGCTGTTCGAGCAGGGAGTTTTTTGGGGCATACTATGAAGAAGACCTATTCCAAGCCGGTGCTCGTCAAGGAGCAGAAGCTGACCACGATCACCGCCGAACCGGTTTCGAGCAAGAACTGATTGCCGGCATCAGGGGGCAGCCTAGCCTGGCCCTGCCGCTAGATATTTGGACGTGAAGATGAAGAAAACCTACACCAAGCCCTCGCTGGTCAAAGAACAGAAGCTGGCCGCGATCACCGCCGTGCCGGTTACCAGCAAGAACCCTGCCTGATCCTCGATTTTCTGATGCATGAACCGCGTGCCGAACTTCGGCGCGCGGGTTTTCTGTTGTCACCGGGTTCGAGCGCGGTTCACGGCAGGCCATACTTCTGCTAGGATGACTCGATTGACTGCACTAGGGCAGGCACCACGAGGGCATAGTTATGAAGAAGACCTACACCAAGCCGACGTTCGTCAAGGATCAGAAGCTGGCGGCGATTACTGCCGTTTCGAGCAAGCCGGTCTGATTTTCGGTCGGTTTCTGAGAATTTCAACCGCGTGCCGAGCCATCGGCACGCGCGTTTTGTAATTTACCAGATGCGTGCGCCACGCCAGAGCCAAGCGTGAGTTCACTCGGCACGGTAGCTCTGCTATACTGCCGGTCTGCATCGGGGCAGACTCATGAGGGATCGATATGAAGAAAGTGTATGCCAAGCCAACGCTTGCCAAGCAGCAGAAGCTGGCTGCGATCACCGCAGTGGTCAGCAAGAAGACCTGATAGGTCTGTGGAGGCTGCAATGAAGAAGATCTATACCAAGCCGACGTTCGCAAAGGAACAGAAGCTTGCGTCGGTCGTCGCCGTTACCAGCAAGCCGAAGTGACGGTTGCTCGGGGCACCTTCTGCCGGCCCTGAGATTTCTCCTGCAGTCCGGCAGCTAGGCTGCCGGATCTGCAATGTTGTTTTTCGCAGGTTCTCTGGTGCGTAGATGGATGCAGTGTATCGCCTCGGTGACGATGTTTCGTTCGAACCCGTAGGTGAGGGCGCTGTCATTCTGCTGCTCGGCAGCGGCCAGCTTTACTCCTGTAACGACACTTCGCTCTCGTTTCTGCAGCACCTCGACGGGGTTCGCTCCGTCGAAGCGGTGGCGCAGCGCATGGCCGACGAATTCGAGATCGAGGCTGCAACACTTGCCGACGACCTGCCCGAGCTGATCGCCGGCCTCGTGGCCGAAGGCATCATCGTGCATGCCGCATGAGCTGTCCGAGCGGGCTGGGGCCGGGCTGCTAGCGCGGCTGGCGTTTCGGCTGCAGGTCTGGATCAGCGCGCGAACGCTGCCGGCCCGCATCGCCGGGCGCGATTTCTCCCAGATTCTGTCCGATGCCTCGTCGGTGCCGCCCAGCAGCTGGCCGCGTTTCCCGGTGTCATATATCGCGCGCGCCGTTCGGCGAGTCGCGCGCTGGCCGATCCTGATGCGCAACAATCGGTGCCTCCGCACCGGCCTCGTGGGCTTTGCCGCGTTGCGGCGCTGTGGCTACGACCCGCGACTGCATTTCTCCGTCGACCCCAAATCCATGGGGAAACCCAGTCTCAGTGCCCATTGCTGGGTGACGCTCGACGGTGTCGAAGTCATCAACGCCCGCATTCCGGGTCAGGTGCAGATTCACGTGCACGCGGCCCCGGGTCACACCCCGGCGGACCCCAGGGGAGCCGGTATTTGATCCAGAAGTTCTTCGATCTGCAGGGCGCCACGCTGCGCGTCACCGCCGTGCAGCCGGTGCTCGTGGATTTCTACGGCCGCATCTTTGCCGGCCGCTCCCGCCCCCTGCCGACCTCTGCGCTTGCCTACGGCCTCACGATCACCTCGGGCCAGCCGCTGTCGATGCCCGAAGACACCGAGCCGCTCTACGAGGGGCCGATCCTCGATGAGGGTGATGCCCAGTTTTGGCAGGGCCCCGACGCCCGGGTGCTGGTGTTTCCCGGCATCATCTCGCTCTCGCTCTCCGACACGGCGCGCGAGGCCAGTATCATCGTCGCCCCGGGTGCCGAAGAGCGTATCGTCATGACCTGCGGGCAACTGGCTCTGCAGGCGGCCCTGCTCGCCGCGAACCAGTTTCTCGTTCATGCCGCCGGCCTGACCTTGCCGGATGGCCGCGTGGCGCTGATCTTCGGCCGCAGTGGCGCCGGCAAGACCACTTCGACCTTGGCTATGGCCGCCGGCGGCCTCGGCCTCTGTTCCGACGATGCCATGGCATGCAACGTCTCCGGCGAACGTCCGACTGCCTGGGGTATGCCGCGCAGTCTCAAGGTGCATCGGCGAACCGCCGAAATGCTACCTTGGGTGCAGCCGCTGTTGAGCGGCGACTGGAGCGCCGAAGACGAGCGGCCGGTGGCGCTGTCGGCACTCCGCACGACGGTGAGCGTCGAGAGTATCGCCGCCCGCGAGATCGCCGCGGTCTTCGTGCTCGAACGCAGCGGCGAGTTGGCAAGCCGCTGTGAGCCAACCAGCAAGGCCGAGGTGCTTGCCCTGGCCGTCGCCGACAACGTGCGCTCGACACGTGCCGGGGTCCCGCAGGTCGAGCGCGAGCTGTTCAAGCGGCTCGGCGAGTTGGTTCGAGCCGTACCCGCTTATCGGCTATCTGCGGGGTCGGATCCGACCGACCTGGCGCCGGTCATGCTGGCGGCGCTCAACATCCCGAAGCTTCTCGCATGACGCCGGCCGAGCGCGACACGCTGCTCTGCCGCCTGGCCGACCCCGAGGCGCCGGCTGTGACCGTACCAGCGGAGGCTGTCGACCCGCTGCTCAAGCTGGCGCGCGATCACAACGTCCTGCCGGTGGTGACCCGCAAGCTTGCAGCCCAGCACCGCACTGCCGACCTCGAGGCGGCGCGAAGCGAGCTGACCCTGCTTATCGGCCTGTCGTTGCATCTGCGCGGCATCGCCGCCAAGGTCGACCGCTATATTGCCGACCGGCAGCTCGAGGCGGTGATCGTCAAAGGCCCGGTGTTCGCCCGCCAGATCTACCCAACGCCATCGGATCGCCCGTTCACCGACATCGACATCATGGTCGCGCCCTCGGCCCGCGCGCCGATCGGCGAACTGCTGACCAGTCTCGGCTACCAGCTGTTCCTGAAGCCGCTGCTCGATCACACCGAGCAGAACCAGGAAGAAAAGTGGATCCAGCCCAGCATGGATGCGCTGCTCATCGAAGTACACGGCAACCTCGTTCACTATCAGGGCCTGCGCCGGCGCATCAGCTTCGGCTATGCCGAGTTCATGCAGAGCGGCCAGGGCAATGCAAACGCCGGCATGCCGCAGTTCTTCGTCGCGGTGGTCCACGCGGCGCTCGGGCACAAGTTCCACCAGTTGCGCCTGCTGGTCGACCTGCTGCAGGCGTTTCGCCACCTCTCGCCCGACGAGGTGACTGCGCTGCCCGAGATTGCCCGCCAACTGGGTCTCGCCCTCGAGGCGCGCCTCTGTCTTGAGCTTGTCGCCGAGCTGTTCGACGCCCCCGGGGCCGGCGTCGCTGCCGGCCGGATCGCCGGCGGCAGCGCCAGCCGCCTTGCAACGCGCCTCGTCGACGGCGCCGCGGTGCTGGCTGCGCCGACGGCTTTCCTCTCCAAGGTCCGCCGCCACAGCTTCCGCGGCCTGCAGCGCATCGTGCCGCGAGGCGCCGGATGATCGGCAACCTCTCCTTCACCGCCATGCTTCCGGCCAGCGCGGCCCTCGTCGACGTCCGGACGGGCACAACGCTCGATGCGGCGGGCATCCGCCTGCGGGTGAAGGAGAAGGCCGCCGAGCTGTCGCGCCACGGCGTGACATCGGGCGCCCGCGCCGTGGTGGCCGAGGCCAATCCAGTCGACTACCTGATCGCCATCTTCGCCTGCTGGGAGGTCGGACTTATTGCGGTCGCGGTCAACCCGGGCCTGCGGCCGGAAGAGTGCGAGAACGTGGTCGAGACCACCGGCGCGTCGCTGTGGCTCGGACCACAGCGACCGCGCGAAGAGGCCGCGGGAACGTCCGAGCCGAGGCCGCTGCGCCTCGATGAGCCGGCGCTCATCTTGATGACCTCGGGCACCACCGGCCGGCCCAAGGGCATCGTTCACTCGGTGCGCAGCCTGTTCGCCCGCGCCGCGCTGAATATCGCTGAGATCGGCCCCGAGGTGCTGCGCGAAACGCTCTGCGTGCTGCCGGTGTTCTTCGGCCACGGCCTGATCGGCAATGTGCTGACACCGCTGCTGGCCGGCGGACGGGTGCATCTCTGGCCCGGCCCGGCGCTCAGCGAGCTCGGTGGCCTCGCCGGCTACCTGTCCACCAACCGCATCAGCTTCATGAGTTCGGTCCCCTCTTTCTGGAAGCTGGCGCTGCGCGTTTCGGCCCGGCCCGAGCCGGTGCTCGAGCGGGTGCATGTCGGCTCGGCGCCGCTCTCGATCGAGCACTGGCGGGCCATCGCCGAGTGGTGCGGCACGCGCCGGGTGTTCAACATGTTCGGCATGACCGAGACGGCCAACTGGATCGGCGGCGGCAGCCTCGATGAGGCCGAGGCGCGCGACGGCTATGTCGGCCGGCTCTGGGGCGGCAGCGTCGCCATCGATGGCGGCGGGCGCGGCGAGGTGCTGGTGCAGAGCCCCTCGATGATGCTGGGGTACTGGCAGCGCCCCGATCTCGATGCAGCCGCGTTCACCAATGGCTGGTTCCGCACCGGCGATATCGGCGAACTGGACGCAGCGGGCAACCTCATCCTCGTCGGGCGCAGCAAATCGGAGATCAACCGCGGTGGCATCAAGATCCAGGCCGAGGAGATCGACATGCTGCTGGAGCGGCATGAGGCGATCGTCGAGGCCTGTGCCTTCGGTATCCCCGACGCCATTGCCGGCGAGGCGGTAGCGGCGGCCATCGTCCTCGCTGACGGGGCAACGTTCGATCCCGAAGCGCTGAAGGCCTGGTGCCGGGCCCGCGTTCGCGACGAGGCGGTGCCCTCAAAGCTGTTCGCTGTTGCCGCGATCCCGCGCAACGATCGCGGCAAGATCGTCCGCGCCGACGTCCGCGCCATGGTCGAACGCCAATGAGCAAGCTGGTTATCGGCCCGCTGGAAACCGAGCGCTTCATGTTGAAGCCGATGGGGATGCTCGAAACCCTGCGCGTCACCAACCGCTGGCGGCATGACCCGGATATCCTCAACGGCCTGATGCAGACCACCAAGCCGCGGTCGATGCCGCACTGGCTGCTGCGTGGACCGCTGCCCCGCACCAGGAACCGCTTTGCCTTCGCCATTATCCCCAAGGGTGAGGCGGTGCCGATCGGCGCCCACATGGTGCGGCTGCAGGGCTACCGCTCGGCCTTCGGCACTGTCGCGCTGCATGATCGCGACTGGTGGGGCAAGAACGTCGTGGTCGAGGTTCGCGCCCGGCTGCTCAACCACTTCTTCGCCAATTGCGGCATCGAACGCTTCTACGGTGTGGTCGATTCCCGCAACGTTTCGTCGATCTTCAGCTACCGCCGGCTGGGGTTCGACCATGTCGGCACCTGGCACCGGCAGAAGCAGAACCCGGTCACCGGCGACATCATCGACTTCGTCAACTTCGAGATGTTCCGCGATCAGTGGATGCGCGGGCCGTTCTGGAAGGCGCCCGATGAGCCCCGATGAGCAGGCCTGCGCCATTGTCGGCGACGCCCTCAACTGCCCTGGCGCCATCGCCATCGGCGCCGACATGAGCTCGGTCGCCGCCTGGGACAGTCTCGGCCATATGGCGATTGTCGCTGGCATCGAGAGCGCGCTCGGCCGTAGCCTCACGGCCGAGCAGATCGCTTCGATTACCTCAGTCCGGCGCGTCGCCGAACTGTTGGGCCGCTAGACCTGGCTGAGCCCGTACTCGAGATCGCGGATCAAATCGTCCGCGTCCTCGAGCCCCACCGAAAGCCGCAGCAGGCCCGGCGTGATCCCCGATTCCAGCCGTACTTCCTCGGTGAACCGGGCATGCGTCGTGGTGCCCGGATGGGTGATCAGCGACTTGGCATCGCCAAGATTGTTCGAGATCAGGATCACCGCCAGCGAGTCTGACAGCGCGAACGCCGCCTCGCGTCCGCCTTTCACCTCAAGCGCCACCAGCGTCGAGCCGCTGGCCATCTGGCGCTTCGCCAGCTCGTATTGCGGGTGCGAGGGGTGAAACGGATAAGAGATCCGCTCGATCTTGGGATGGCCGGCGAGGAACTCAGCCACCTTGGCAGCGCTCTCGGTCATCTGCTTGACCCGGATCGGCAGCGTCTCGAGCCCCTTCAGCAGCACCCAGGCATTGAACGGCGAGAGCGACGGCCCGGTCTGCCGGAGCAGGGTGTGCACGTCGCCCTCGATCAGCGCTTTCGAACCGAGCACAATGCCGCCCAGCGCCCGGCCCTGGCCGTCGATATGCTTGGTCGCCGAATAGGTGACGAGGTCAGCGCCCAGTTGCAGCGGCTTCTGGAACAGGGCGGTGGCGAACACATTGTCGACGATCAGCTTGGCGCCGTGCGCCTTGGCGATCTTGGCCACCGCGGCGATGTCGACCAGCTCGAGCGTCGGGTTGGTCGGCGTCTCGATGAAGATCACCTTGGTATTGGGCTGCATCGCCCGCTCGAAGTTCGCGGGGTCGCGCCCATCCACCAGCGTCGAGCTGACGCCAAACCGCGGCATCAGGTCTTCGACCACGTAGCGACAGCCCCCGAACAGCGCCCGCGCCGCAACGATATGGTCGCCGGCCCGCACCTGGCTCATCACCGCGTTGGTGACCGCCGACATGCCGGTGGCGAAGGCCCGCGCCGCTTCTGCCCCTTCAAGCAGCGCCATCCGATCCTGGAACATGTCCATCGTCGGGTTGGCGAAGCGCGAATAGTTATGCGCCGGCTTGTTGATCTTGTTGAGGAACAGGTCTTCGGCATATTGCGAGCTCGGGTAGGAATAGCCCGAGTTCATGAAGATCGCTTCGGAGGTCTCTTTGAACTGGCTGCGCTGCGTGCCGCCATGGACGAGCATGGTGGCCGGCGCGCGGTTCTTTTCGTCGCTCAGCGGGTTCTTCGACTTAGACATGTCCTTGCCTCGAAAACAAAAAAGCCGGCACGCGATTGGCGGCCGGCTCGAAGGTCCCTTTAGCGACTTGTTTTAGGTGGCTGCAATCAGACCGGCCAAATCACCACCAAGGCCCGAGCGTCACCGCAAAGGCGCATAGCGTGGATATACGACCCATGGCGTCTTGGCGTCAACGCCTCAGGTTGCTAGGGGATGTATCCAGGTTGCGGGGAAAACCATTGGATAGTGAGCTTTGGGCCAAGGGCGTGTTTCCCGCCCGTTTCATCGAGCGGTTGGCGGCGCGCGGCAATATCGTCAGCGATCGTCCGTTCGACGCCGACCAGGTGCAGCCGGCGAGCCTCGACCTGCGGCTGGGCAAAATCGCCTATCGCATCCGCTCGAGCTTTCTGCCCGGCCCCGAACACACCGTCGCCGAGCGCATCGAGACGCTGAAGCTGCATGAGCTCGATCTCACCAACAGCGCCGTGCTCGAGCGCGGCTGCGTCTATCTGGTGCCGCTGCAGGAAAGCTTGAACCTGCCGGACACGGTATCCGCCGGCGCCAACCCCAAGAGCTCAACTGGCCGGCTCGATGTCTTCACCCGCGTCATCGGCGACCACGCCCGCGGCTTCGACACGCTGCCGCATGGCTATAAGGGCCCGCTCTATCTCGAGATCAGCCCGCGCACCTTCCCGGTTCGCGTGCGCACCGGCTCGCGCCTCAGCCAGATGCGCTTCCGCGTCGGCGATAGCCGGCTCACCCTGTTCGAGCACAAATCGCTGCACAATGTCGAAACGCTGGTGTTCGACGCCAATGCCGAGGTCGGCGAGGGCGTGCTGCTGTCGATCGACCTGAAGGGCACTGACCGCAACGGGCTCATCGGCTTCCGCTCGAAGCGCCACACCCCGGTTATCGACATGGACATCAAGGACAATCTCGATGTCCTCGATTATTGGGAGCCGCTGATCAAGCGCGGCACCGATGAGTTCATCCTCGATCCCGACGAGTTCTACATTCTTGTGTCGCGCGAGAGCGTGCACGTGCCGCCGGCCTATGCCGCCGAGATGGTGCCGTTCGATCCGCTGGTCGGCGAGTTCCGCGTCCACTATGCCGGCTTCTTCGATCCCGGCTTCGGCCATTCCGCCGCCGGCGGCACCGGCAGCCGTGCCGTGCTGGAAGTCCGCAGCCGCGAGGTGCCGTTCCTGCTCGGCCATGGCCAGACCATCGGCCGCCTGATCTACGAGCGCCTCGCCGAAGCCCCCGACCGGCTCTACGGCACCGGGCTCGGTTCGAACTACCAGGCGCAGACGCTGAAACTGAGCAAGCACTTCAAGCCGTTCGCCATTTAGCACCGGCGAAGCTCTGGTGGCGTGATCTACTTCATCGCGCCTGTAGAGCGATCCGGGCGCGCGGCAAATACGGTGCTTGGCCAATTGCCCGCCGCGAAACGTCTTTTGCGCGCTGTTCGTGTCGCTACGATCAACAGCAGAGTTCGACGTGGGGGCGCCGCAATACATCGCGCCGATTCGACCCGCCTCCTGTGTCGATAGCAGCAAGCGCCCGACTGTGTTGCTGATCAGCAACGCCCTGGCTTTCGTGGATCGGAGCGAACGCCGTCAGCATTGACACGTACATCGAAGGAAAAGCGCTTAGATTGCAAGGGAGTAGCACTGATGGGAAAACGCCTGCGTCCCCGCGACTAACGGGTTATTAAGCATAATCGTCTAGAACGGTTGAACAGCAAAAGGCCTCGACTTTGCGGCTGAAAAGCGGCAGTTTGAGAGCAACTTGACAAAGTTAGGTCCGGGGAGCGGGACGTTATGACGGTTACGAAGTTTGCGCTGGCGGCATTGCCGCTTCTGCTCACGACAACATCGGTACTGGCGCAGGAGGCGGCGTCCGATTATTTCGTTCTGTCGCTGAACGGTGGCGCGGTTTACTACAACCTGCCTGACGTCGCGACGGGTGCAATCGTCGATGGCGAGGCGGAAACCGTCGAGAGCACAGTGATTGGCGGCACGGTCGGCCTGGGCGCGGCTGCCGGTATCGGACAGTGGGGCGATTTTGACGCTTCTATCGGCTTCAACGGCTTCATCACCTACGGCAATATCTCTGGCTCCTCTGTTGTAAGGACCTACGACGAACCCGGCGTGGTAGTGATCCCTGGGTTTACGACGCCAGCGGGATACATCGGTATTGATACGAACCCGTCTGGTGGAGATGACGTTTCCTCGGATGTTCTGGTGTCGTTCGAGGGCAGCAACGCAGGCGGTTACTCTGGTTCTGTCATAGGCGACGATGCGGCTACGGACGCAGGACAGTACGAGCCCACACCGAGCGGCTTCATCTTTGCGGCGCGGACCACGAGCGCAGACGCGGATGGTCCAGATCCGGGCGGCGGCCCCGCGGACATTGGCTCGGCAGGCTACGGCTTCATCGCCAGTTCGACAGGTGGAATCTTCGTCGCGTCGGGCGACATTTCGGGTCTCGAGATTTCGACTGAGACCAGCGGCACCTTCGCTTACGCTGGTGCGGACATTACGCTCGGCCTCGGCAAGGCTACCGATGAGACCACGCAGGTGCAGGGCTTCTTTGGTCCGAGCTACCGCTATATGTCGCAGGGCTCCGAGACCTCGATCTCGATCGATATTCCAGAAGCGGCTGCGCCGTATGGTGGTCTCACCGTCTATCCGACGCTGTCAATCGATCGCGAACAGGATATCACGACGCACTATCTGGGCGGCGTCGCGGGGTTTACCCTGTCGCATCTGCTCTCGGACACCTTGACCCTCACCCTGGGGGCGGAGGGCAACATCTACTACGCCAACAGCACCCTGTCGGGGAGCGACACCTACAGCATTGAGGGTGGCAGCGGCGTCGCGGGCATCCCGGTCGATGGCGACAGCGTGACGGCTCAAAGCGGTTCGATCGAGGACTCCGGCATGGCGTTCGGCGCCAAGGGACAGGCCGGTCTGTCGTTTGCGGTTTCCGACACGATGCAGATCGGTTTTGGTGGCTCTGTGGAGTATCTCTCGCGTGTCGCCGTGGCTTCGCCTGGCAGCGCTGATGATATCCTGTCGACGAATACATACGCGCCCGGATCGGACGAAGGCGAGGCTGTTTATGACTCGCCAGCCAGCACTGCTGCCTCGCTGACTTTTGGCGATATGTGGGGCTTCGGTTTGACCGCGTCGTTGACCGGTCAGTTCTGACCTCGGGATCCGTTTTCGAGTAAGAGGGCGGCACTTGTGCCGCCCTCTTACTTTTTAGTCCCGCTGGACACCCCCGCGATGGATCTATCGGTTGCAACTGGTCCCGCCGTTGGAAGATGGCCGGCGGCGTGAATCGCGCGATCAGGCCTGTTGCGGGGCCGAGCTTCGGCTAACGAAACGGGCAGGGGAGACGGGCCCATACTGTGGACGCCGGGGGCCGATTCCCTGAAGCACGAAGCTTGACCGGCGGGCTCCAGGCTGACGTCTGCTGCGGTGCAGGGACGACGAAATCGCTTGGGGTTCGACGCCGCACCTGGCGTCTCCGTTGCTCCCCGACAAGAGCAGCACCGGCGAGGCCGTCTGCCGCCTACGCTCTGTGGAGCTTCCGTCCTCATGGATGATGGTCGCCGACGGAGGCCGGCTCGGCCTCGAGTGGCCAGCAGGCCGCATACGATGTGGCACGCGTAACCTGAAAGCGATGCAAACCCACCCAGTCGAGCGGCTATTACGCCGCCGCTCCCGAGAAGGCATCCTAGAACGCAGAGCGGCACCGCATTGCTGCGGCGCCGCCCCTATCAATCAATGGCAGCTATCAGTTGTTCTGGTAGCTGATCACGGTGTTGCCGTTGCCGGTCTGGCTGACCGACGACCAGCCACCGTTGGTGACATTCTGGTCGACATGCGAAGCATTGCCGACGCCGGTCTGCACCACGGTCGACTCGTTGTCGTTGCCGTGCTGGTCGGTCTGCGAGGTGTTGAGCGCACCGAGCTGGACGGTCGCCGCGCTGTTGCCGTCGCCTTCCTGCTTTGTCTTGGAGAACTGTACCGCACCGCCCTGCAGCGTAACGGCGGTGTTTTCATCGCCCTTCTGGTCGGTAACCGAGCCATTGAGAACGCCAAGCTGGCCGGTCAGCGAGACATTTAGGTCGCCGTCCTGCTTGGTCTTCGCGCCATTGAGAATACCAAGCTGGACAGTCGCCTCGCCGTTGGTCCCCTTCTGGTCGGTGTCAGAGTAGTTGAGGGCGCCGGCCTGCAGCGTGAACGAGGTGTTGGCCCCGACGGTGCTACGCTGCTTCTTCTTGGCGTAGTTGCCCAGGCCGACCTGATAAACGGTCGAGTCCTGCGCGCCGAGAGTTGCTTCTTGGTCGATATCGGCCTTGTTCCACGAGCCCTGCTGCTGAATGTTCGAGTTCAGCAGGCCAGCGGTGGCCTTCTGCTTCACCTTGGCCGAGTTGCGATTGCCGTCCTGCAGAATGTTGGAGTTGTTCTTGCCGAGCCCGATTTCCTGATTGACGTCGGTCTTGTTGCGGTTGCCGTACTGTGTGACGACGTCGTTGTTCTCGCCGTACGCGCAGATAATGAAGATGCAGCCACCGCCGGCCTTCTGAGTGTTAACGCCGACATTGTTGTCGCCATCCGAATAGATGTCGAACTTGCTCTTGCCGTTCCCCGACTGGCTGTTCACGACGTAATTGCCGTTGCCATTCTGGTTGACGATCAGTTTCGGCCAACCAGCCGGCGGTGCTGAGAGCGCAGGAGCCGCGGTAACGGCGACCATCGCCAGAGCGGATGCAGCGAGTAGAACAGAACGCATGTATTCCTCCATGTGAAAAATAGCCCAGCGCCGTAATCCAAGCCGGCTTGCTGTTGAAAACTATCAAAGCGCATGTGGAGTTTTTGGCCAAACAATCTAGCGTATAGAAACTATGCAATAGAACGCCCTTGGCGGGATGCATTTACCAGATTGAGCCGTCATATTGGTGGTATTCGCACATAAGCATGCGTCGATCTTGGTATATCTGTGATAATTGCAGTACGATTGAGCGATCCGAGCGACCGACGCTCAACGCGGTAGCGCGAAAGTGCAGTGTATTGGTATGAACGTACCGTACCGAAGGTGAGGGCATCCGGCTGGGGGCGGCTCCTGTCGTAAGCCTTGCGATTGGCGAGATCGCCCATTGGCGCTCTCGTTTTGAGGTGCTCGTCGAATTAGTTTTGCCAGTGCAATGATTTAGCTGCAGAGCGCTGTCGTCTCGGCACGGCTGCAGCCTGTCTTCGGCCACCTTTGGTGGCAGGAGACATTGCCTGTTGGTCGCGCCGATGTGACCGCTACCATCGCGGATTACCGGCGTCGCGGTAACCATTTATATGGTATATAGATTGCTAACGGAGGGTTATCCGGCCTATTTGTTGTCATCGAAGCCGGGCGGGCAGTTGTTCGCCGTCGAGGTGGAGAAATCAACGCAATCGTTCTGACGAATGACTGCGGAGGTGACCGGATCGGAGATGATCCGGAAAGGGATGCCGGTGCATGATGAGGCCGCACCGGTGAAGGTCAACAGGGGCAGGGCCACGCGTACGGCCACTGCGGGCGCCAAGGAGCGGCGGGGGCGCCTATGAGTACAGGTGTAAGTCTATGGGGTATTCTCAGAACAGTCTGACCAGTGCCATCTATGAGATGGCCTTGGGCCGCTCAAACTGGGACAGTATTCTCGACATCCTGGCCGCAAGCTTCCCCGGATGTCTCGTCACCGCGTCAGGCGACGATATCGCGAGTGGGGCCAATCTGGCCTTTGCTCAGCGGGGTCTCACGCCACCGGCGGTGGCGAGCTATATTGCCACCTATGCCGCTCTCAACCCGGTGACGCGGCGCGCTGCCGAAGTCGCCACCCATCAGTTATTCCACGATGATCAGCTCGTCGATCGTGCTGAGGCGGCGCAAGGCCGCTTTCATCGCGAGTGGCTGTCGCAGCAGGGCGATTTCGCCGCCTCGAGCGGCGTTGTGGTGCTGCGCGAAGGGGCTCGCCAACTGGCGGTCACCATACACTACTCGCCGCAACGTCAGGCAGAGTTGCGTCCCCGCATCGCCGGCATCCTGGGCGAGGCCGCCCAGCATTTCGGTCGAGCCTTCGAAATCGTCGGGCGCAGCCGCTTCGCCGATGGCCGCGGTTATCTGGAGGGGGTCGTCGCCGATCTGCCGTTCACCGTGTTCTTCGTCGATGCGAACATGCGTATCCACTATTCGAACTTCCATGCCGAGAGCCTGAGACGGCAGCACGAAGGGCCGTTCAGCAGCGCTGATGGCGTGCTGCGCGCCACCGACGAGCGTTCCGACGCCAGCTTGCGTAACCTGGTTCTCAAGGTGATTTCGTCGCGGCGCACCCCGACCTCGGTGCTGCAATTGAGCGAGCCGAGTAACGATGAGCGCTACTTCGCCATCGCGCGTCTCGCCGTGCGCGGTGGACAGCACTATCAGCTGCACGACGCCATTCTCGATCCAGGCCCGCTGGTCATGCTCGTAGTGCATGGCAGCCTCGAGATGTCGTCGCTGCCCACTGACCTGCTGTGGCGCGCCTTCTCGCTCACTGAATCGGAGGCCCGTCTGGCCGAAGCGCTGCTCAACGGCGACACCCTGGCCGACTTTGCCAGGGAGCGCGAGGTCTCCAAGCAGACGCTGCGCAATCAGCTGGTCGGCGTCATGCGGAAAACTGGCACGCGCCGTCAATCCGAGCTGGTGTCACTGCTGACGCGTCTCGCCCTGACCTGCCTGTAAGAGTTGCGCCACTATTATGACCCAGGTCGGGGCGTTGGGCGCCGAGCCGGACCAGCCGTCCTCCCTCAGCGTCGGCGCAACGGCTCCCCCTCCGGCAGCTCGACATCGTCGATGAAGCAGTAGCGCCAGTTCTCACCGATCTCGTACGACTGGATCACCGGGTGGCCCGTGGCGTGAAAATGCCGGCGGGCGTGGCGGTTGGGCGATTCATCGCAGCAGCCGACATGGCCGCAGACGAGGCAGACCCTCAGATGCACCCACTCCTCGCCGCGCGCCACGCACTCGGGGCAGGTGTCGGCCGAACTCGGCTCGACATCGCGGATCAGTGCGTCATGCGCGCAGCGCCCGACCTCATCGAACGACATAGGTTTTCTCCGGTGTCGCCGGGTGGCCGAGCCGCAACGGCAGCACGATGCGGAATTCCGTCCGCCCGGGGCGCGAGGTGAAACTGATGCGGCCGCGGTGCCGGTTGACCACGATATTGTGCGCGATGTGGAGTCCGAGGCCCGTGCCGACGCCTTGCGCCTTGGTGGTGAAGAACGGCTCGAAAATGCGGCGCCCGACCTCCTCGGGGATACCCGGCCCGCTATCGGCGATCAGCACTTCGACTTCATCGCCCAGCCGCTTTGCTCCCACTTCGAGCCGGCCCTCGCCACCCATCGCCTGCACGGCGTTGTCGATCAGGTTGGTCCACACCTGGTTCAGCTCGCCGGCATAGGCCTCGATCCGGGGCAGTGCCGGCTCGTACATCCTCGTGACCGCAACGCCTTGCTTCAGCTTGTGGTTGAGGATCATCAGCGTATCGTCGAGGCTCATGGCGATATCGACATCCTGCACCGGCGCCTGGTCGAGATAGGCATAGGACTTCACCGACCGAACGATGCTCGAGATGGCCTTGGAGGCGACCTCGATTTCTTCCATCAGCTGTTGCGCCGCCAGTCCGCGCCCCAGCCACTGCAGCACCGGGTCGACATGCGCCGCGGCGAAGATGGCCAGCACCGGCTCGAGGCGCTCGACCGACCAGCCATAGGCCGCCATGGCCGGAGCGATTTCCCAGGGCTCGGCGATCCCGAGTGCTTCGAGCCGCTGGCTCAGCCGGGATTCGATCCGCCGCGCCTCGGCGTCCGAGCAGCGGGTCGCCCGGCAATCGGCAATGCTGCGCTCCAGCTCCGCCAAGCCCTGCCGCTCCTCTTGTGTCATCGCCAGCATGCTGAGTTCGACCGTGCGGCGCCGCCACCCCTCGAACGCTTCGCTGAGATAGCCAGTGGAGCGCTGGATCGCCGCCGCGGGGTTATTGAGTTCATGCGCCAGCCCGGCCGCCAGCGTGCCCAGCGCCGCCAGCTTGTCCGACTGCACCAGCGAGGCCTCGGTGCTTCTGAGCCGCGAGGTCACCGTGCGCAGCAGCGTTGCCGCCGCCTCCGGCCGTCGCGCCAGCAACTGCCGGAATGCCTCCGAGCCGATGGCCAGCAACTCGCTCGGCTCGGTAGCCCGCACCGACGCGGTACGGGCTGCCTGCTCGAGCAGCGACATTTCGCCAAGGAACTCCCCCGGCCCGCGCGTCGCCAGCGTCACCTCATGCTCGCCATCCTGCTTGGTCACCTCCACGGCGCCCACGAGGATGATGTAAAGCGAGCCGCCTTGCTCGCCCTCACGGATGAACACCTCGCCAGGCGCGACATTGACTCGCTCGCCGGCATGCCACAGCTCGCTCGCCTCGGCCTCGTTCAGTTCGGCAAAGATCGGCACCTGGCGGATCAGGTCGGTGCCGTGTCCCAAATCGGTGGCGGCAGCGGGCATGGCTCAGCCACCGGCCGCCGGCGGCGGTCGCTGCGCCGGGGCAGGGCCACGCAGATGCTGGTGCACAAAGGTCACCGCCATCGCCCCTTCGCCGACCGCCGAAGCGATGCGCTTGGTCGATTGCCGCCGCACATCGCCCGCGACGAAAATCCCCGGCACGCTGGTTTCCAGCCAGAACGGCTCGCGTTCCGCTAACCAGCCCTCCGGTTTGCGACCAGCCTCGCGCACCAGGTCCGCTCCCGAAAGGATAAAGCCCTGCGCATCGAGCTGCAGCTTATCCTTCAGCCAGTCGGTGCGGGGCGAGGCGCCGATGAACACGAACACCGCCCGCGCCGGCACCTCGGTGACCGCGCCGCTGGCGCTGTCGAGCACCGCCACCGCCTCGAGGCTTGCCTCGCCGACCAGCGCATGGATCGAGGCGCCGGTCTGTACCGCGACGTTCTCGGCCTCCTCGATCCGCTCGATCAGGTATTGCGACATGCTGTCGGCCAGCGATTTTCCACGCACCAGCAGCGTCACCGAGCGGGCGTAACGCGCCAGGTGCAGCGCCGCCTGGCCGGCGGAGTTGCCGGCGCCGACGACGAAGACATCCTGTCCGGCCGTCCCCATCGCCTCGGTCATCGCCGCGCCATAATAGAGCCCGGCGCCCGACAGCCGCTCCGCTCCCGGCACATCGAGCAGCCGATACGATACCCCGGTCGCGACGATCAGCGCCTGCGCCGCGACCTTGCTGCCATTGCTCAGCGTCAGGATGTGGTAGCCGTCCCGCGTCTCGAGGCTCAGCGCCTCGACCGGCGTCAGGATCTCCGCCCCGAAGCGCCGCGCCTGTTGCACGCCGCGGCGCGTCAGGTCGGCGCCGCTGAGTCCCACAGGAAAGCCGAGATAGTTCTCAATCCGCGAGCTGGTGCCCGCCTGCCCGCCGGGCGCCTCGCGCTCGATCAGCAGCGTCCGCAAGCCTTCCGACGCACCATAGACGGCCGCTGCCAATCCGGCCGGCCCGGTCCCGACCACCACCAGGTCATAGGTTTCGGCCACCGCATGGGTGTGCAGCCCGACCTTTTCGGCCAGCGCGGCGATGGTCGGGCGCGACAGTGCGGTGCCGTCGGCGAGGATCACCAGCGGCAGTGGTTCCGCCGCGGCCCCCGCCAGCTCGCGCAGCGTCGTCGCCTCGGCGTCGGTTTCGATGTCGAGCCAACGATACGGCACGAGGTTGCGGGCGAGGAAGTCGCGCACCCGGTGGCCGTCGGCCAGCCAGCGATGGCCGACCACCCGCACCCCCTCGAACACCGGCTGATAGTTGGCCCGCCAGTCGTCCAAGAGGTCGTCGAGCACCGGGTAGAGCTGCTCTTCCGGCGGGTGCCACGGCTTCATCAGGTAGTGGTCGAGCTTCACCTCGTTGATCGCCCGGATCGCCGCGTCGGTATCGGCGTAGGCGGTGAGCAGCACGCGCCGCGCGTCCGGGTAGAGCTCCATTGCCCGCGCCAGGAACTCGACGCCGCTCATCTGCGGCATCCGCTGGTCGGCGATGAACAGCGCGATCACCCGGTTGGCCAGCTTGAGCTCTCCGAGCACCTCGAGGGCTTCTGCCCCGGAGGCCGCACGCTCGATATCATAGCTCGCCGCGTAGTGCCGCCTCAGGTCGCGAGTCACCGCGGCGAGAACCGAAGGTTCGTCGTCGACGGCAAGGATCACCGGTTTTTCCATCGCTAGGCCTGGATGATGTGGGGCAGGGGAGCGGCCGGTAGTGGCAGCTTGATCTCGTCCCTGAGGCTCGCCGCCTCTTCACGCGCCTCGGCCGCCGCCTCCGGCTCGCCCAGCGCATCGGCAACATCGCCAAGCACGCTCAGGGCGTTGGCGAGATATGGCTTCAGGTCCATGCGGCGGAAATAGCCGATCGCCGAGCTGATGGTCTCGCGCGCCTCGCTTGCCCGCTTGAGCCGCAGCAGCGCCCGTGAAAACGGCATGGCCAGCGCCGCGACCACGAAGTCGTCATCGGTCGAGCGCGCGCTGTCGATGGCGCCGCGCAGCTTCTCGATCGAATCCATCGAGCCCTGCTCGAACTCGGCCTCTGCCACGCCGGCGCGGATCAGGTTGATATAATAGTCCATGCCCACTGCATCGGCGAGCTTCAGCGAGCGCCGGAACTGCGCCAGCGCATCGTCGATATTGCGTTTGTCGAGTTCGCCCCGCCCCACGCCGAAATATCCGGCGCAGGCACATTCGAGACCATTGGCGGACATGGCGAGGTCGGCGCCGATATGCGCGTGTTCCAGCCCCCGCTCGATCTCGCCCATGTCGTAGTAAGCCATGCTCGCGCCGATGTGGACGTCGGCCCGCTTCACCGGCGAACCGATGGTGGGGATCAGCGCCAACGCCTCCTCGACCAATGTATTGGCTTCCTCGAACTGGCCCAGTCGCGCCAGCGCAATCGCCCGATAGGTCAGGGCGTGGCCAAGGATATCCGGCGCGTCCTGCTTGCGCGCCATCTCGATCACTTCGGCCAGCTTTTCTTCGCCCGAGCGGGCGTCCCGCTCGACCAGCGACCAGGTGGCGATGAACAGCGGCAGCAGCAGCACCTGGTCATCGCCGGTCTCCGTTGCCAGCAACTGCGCCTGTTCGAGATAGGGGAAGCCGCGTGACGGGAAGCCGGTGACCATGTGGACGTTGCCCATCCACGACAGCGCCAGACCGAGCCGCCGCTTGTCGCCGAGCTCGCGGGCGATCTGCACCGCCTGCTCGATCTTTTCCAGCATCCCCTCGTACTGGCCGCGGCGATTGCGCACCCAGGCCCATTCGAGAATTGCATCGATCAGGTCGGCCGGCATGGCGCTCGGCATCTTCTCGAGCGTCGACAGAATCCGGTCGCGATGCTCGAGTTCTTCGCGCACCGCGTAGACCCGCCGCGCATTGTCGGCGGCGACCCTTGCATATTGCAATGTCCGTTCGAGATCGCCGGCCTCCTCGAAATGATGCGCCAGCATGGCCGCGAACTCCTCGCGCCGTTCGGCGAACAACAGTTCCAGCGCCGAGCCGCAGCGCGCATGGAGGTCCCTGCGCCGCGACCGCAGCAGCAGGTCGTAGGCCGCCTCGCAGGTAAGTGCGTGCTTGAAGATGTATTCCCGCTCGGGGTCGCGGGCTTTCTCGCGCACCAGTTGCTCGTAGCTGAGGGTCGCGAGGTGCGGCTCAATATGCTCGATCCGCTCCAGCGCCGGCCCACTTTGCAGCACCGATTCCAGCACCCGGTGCTGGAACACCCGGCCGATCACCGCCGCCGTCTGCGCCACCCGCTTGGTGGTGTCGGGCAGCCGATCAATGCGTGCACTGAGCACGCCCGCCAGCGTATCGGGGATGGTTGCCTCGAGGATGGCGCGGGTGGCCCGCCAGTGCTCGTCCTCGCGCACCACCTGGCCACCGTCGATCAACGAACGCAGCACTTCCTCGAGATAAAACGGGTTGCCCTCGGAGCGCTCGAGGATCTGCGCCCGGATGCTCTCGGGCAGGTCCTCGATGTGGAGGAGGTTCCCCAGCAACTCGCTCGAACCTGCCGCATCGAGCGGTTCGAGATCGATGCGCGAAAAACTACTGCCCAGGCTCCCCTGCAGCCGATCCAGCAGCTGCCAGCTGGCCGCTTTCCTGTCGGGCCTGAGGATCGTCACCAGCATGATCGGCTCGAACGCCGCCAGCGTCGCCACCTGGGCGATCAGCTCCAGTGTCGCCGAGTCGGACCAGTGGAGGTCATCCATCACCATCACGTAGGGGGTCATGCCGCTGTCGGCGTGCATCACAGTCTTGATGGCGTTGACGATCGCTGCCGCGACGCCGTTGACCACCGTCTCGCCGGACATGGCGCGGAGCGCCATGCGGCTCTGATCCCCTTCCACCGCGATCATCGTTTCGTAGAACGGGATATCGCTCGACTTCAGCCCCAGCCGCTCGACCCACGCGGCAATCTTGTCGCGCACGGCGGGCGCCGCATCCATGTCGTCGGCGCCGACGATGACCCGACCCAGCTGTCGCCACGGATAGTAGGGCACCGACTGGCCGTAGGAGATAGCCCGCGATTCCCGCCAGATCGGCCGCGGTTCGGGCAGGGCGTCGCGCAGGTGCTTCAACTCGGCGATCAGCCGCGATTTGCCGAGGCCGGCTTCGCCGATCACCGCCACCACCGAGCCGATGCCCATGGTGAGGTCACTCAACCGGTCGCGCAGCAGCCCGATCTCACGGTCTCGGCCCACCAGCGGCGACGACAGCCCTTCGAGCCCCCGCGTCGCCTCGGGCACCGCCTTGATGCCGGCGACCTCGTAGCACTCGACCGCCTCACTCTTGCCCTTCATTTCGATCCGGCCGCGCGGCCGGAAATCGAACAGCGCGTGCACCAGCTTGTAGGTATCGGCGCTGATCAGCACCGTGCCCGGTTCGGCCGCCGACTGCAGCCGCGCCGCAATATTGGCGGCGTCGCCGAGCGCCGTGTACTCGGTTCTGATCGCATCGCCGACAAAGGCCAGCACCGCCATGCCGGTATTGATCCCGACCCTCAAATCGAAATCGACCCCGTGCTGCTGCTTGATGCCACCGGCATAGCGCATTGCCGCGTCCTGCATTTCGAGTGCGGCGCGCACCGCCCGTTCGGCATCGTCTTCATGCGCGATGGGCGCGCCGAACAATGCCAGCACCGCGTCGCCCATCAGCCGCGAGACCGTGCCGCCATAGTGCGAGACCGCCGCATTCATGAAAGCGAAGGCGCCATTCATGATGCCGGCCCAATCCTCGGGGTCCATCTGCTCGGCAATGGTGGTGGAGCGCGCCACGTCAGCAAACAGCACCGTCGCAAAACGGCGTTCGCCTTCGACGGGTCGGGCGACCTCGAGCGCATTACCGCAATTGGCGCAAAACTTAGCCGCGTCCGGGTTGCTGAAACCGCACTTGAGACACGTCTGCATCGCCATCTCTCGATGGACCCGCCGGTCGGACGTCAAGCCCCACCGGCTACAAGTCCTGTTGGTACCTTAGCGTTCAGAACTGGTCCAAACAAGCCACGGTTGCGGTAGCGTCGTGGTCCGGTCATCGGCTGGGCTGCGAGAATAGGTCGCAATTGACAAGCCCGTGTACCGATGTGATCATCAAGTCCTAAGTGCCGGTGCCTAAAGCAAATATGGCTCCGATTCTATATGGCCTGAGACCATACGGGCCATGTTTGCTCTGTAGCGATGCGCCAATGCATGGCCGAAGACGAGCAGAAACCCTGCTGCGCCCGATGTCTGTTTTGCGCCCGCATTAGGCGCCGACTGCCTCATCGTCTGCCCTCTGGAGGGGGAGTGGGATGGTCGTAGCAGTCGTTCTCGTCCTGATCGTCGTCGGCTCGGTGGCATTCCACTTCCTGAGCCCCTGGTGGTGGACGCCGATCGCCTCCAACTGGGGCTATATCGACAACACCATCATCATCACCTTCTGGATCACCGGCGCAGTGTTCGCGGCCGTGGTGCTGTTCGTCGCCTATTGCGTCTGGCGCTTCCGCCACAAGGACGGGCAGAAGGCCGATTACGAACCCGAGAACAAGCGGCTCGAGAACTGGCTGATGGGGCTGACTGCGGTCGGCGTTGCCGCCATGCTGATCCCCGGCCTGTTCGTCTGGGGCCAGTTCATCACGGTGCCGGCCGAAGCCACCGAAGCCGAAGTGGTCGGCGCACAATGGCAATGGTCGTACCGGTTGCCCGGCGCTGACGGCAAACTGGGGCTGTCCGACACCCGGCTCGTTGCCGCCGACAATCCCTACGGCATCAAGCCCGACGATCCCAACGGCCATGACGATGTGCTGATCGAGGCCGATTACCTGCACCTGCCGATCGACAAGCCGGTGAAGATGCTGCTGCGCTCGGTCGATACGCTGCACGATTTCTACGTCGCCGAGTTCCGTTCCAAGATGGACATGATCCCCGGCGCCGTCACCTATTTCTGGTTCACCCCCACCCGCACCGGCCAGTTCGAAGTGCTCTGCGCCGAGCTCTGCGGCACCGGCCACCCCTATATGCGCGGTGGCGTCGTGGTCGACACCCAGGAAGACTATGACGCCTGGCTCGCCGGCCAGTCGACCTACGCCCAGCTTTATGCCCCGGAGGTGCTCAAGACGGCCACGATCGACTAGAGCGTTTCGAACAAAACGCTCGAGGCCGCCGGGACTTCCGGGCGCGATTTTGCATCAGACGAAGTGCGAGGAGGCACTCTGATGGTCGACGCCACTCATGGGCCCGATGCCCACGCCGCCGAGTTTCCGGATGTCGAACTCTATCATCCGCGCAGCTGGTGGACGCGCTACGTCTTCTCGCAGGACGCCAAGGTGATCGCCATCCAGTATGCCAGTACGGCGCTCGCCATCGGCATGCTGGCGCTGGTGCTCAGCTGGCTGATGCGCATGCAGCTGGCCTTCCCCGGCTTCCTTACCTTCATCGACGCCGCGGCTTACTACCAGTTCATCACCATGCACGGCATGATCATGGTGATCTACCTGATCACCGCGCTGTTCCTCGGTGGCTTCGGCAACTACCTGATCCCGCTGATGCTGGGGGCGCGGGACATGGTGTTCCCCTACGTCAACATGCTCAGCTACTGGACCTATTTGCTGGCCGTGCTGGTGCTGGTGGCCAGTTGGTTCACCCCCGGCGGCCCGACCGGCGCCGGCTGGACCCTCTATCCACCGCAGGCCATCCTCTCCAACACCCCCGGCCAGGAATCCGGCATCGTCCTGATGCTGGTGTCGCTGATCCTGTTCGTCATCGGCTTCACCATGGGCGGGCTCAACTACATCGTCACCGTGCTGCAGGGCCGCACCCGCGGCATGACGCTGATGCGCATGCCGTTGACCGTCTGGGGCATCTTCATCGCCACCGTCATGGCCATGCTGGCCTTCCCGGCGCTGTTCGTCGCCTGCGTCATGATGCTGTTCGACAAGCTGCTCGGCACCAGCTTCTTCATGCCGGCTTTGGTCGAGATGGGTGAGCTGCTGCCGCATGACGGCGGCAGCCCGATCCTGTTCCAGCACCTGTTCTGGTTCTTCGGCCACCCCGAGGTCTACATCGTGGCGCTGCCGGCTTTCGGTATCGTCTCCGACCTGATCAGCACCCATGCCCGAAAGAACATCTTCGGCTACCGCATGATGGTCTGGGCCATCGTCATCATCGGCGCGCTGAGCTTCGTGGTCTGGGCCCACCACATGTATGTGAGCGGCATGAACCCATATTTCGGGTTCTTCTTCGCCGTCACCACGCTGATCATCGCCGTGCCGACGGCGATCAAGGTCTACAACTGGGTGCTCACGCTGTGGCGCGGCGACATCCACCTCAATCCGCCCATGCTGTTCGCCCTGGCCTTCATCGTCACCTTCGTCAATGGCGGGCTCACCGGGCTGTTCCTCGGCAATGTGGTGGTCGACGTACCGCTGTCGGACACCATGTTCGTCGTGGCGCATTTCCACATGGTGATGGGGGTCGCGCCGATCCTGGTGATCTTCGGCGCCATCTACCACTGGTACCCAAAGATCACCGGGCGCATGCTCGACAACACCATGGCGCACCTCCACTTCTGGGTCACCTTCCTCGGCGCCTACCTGATCTTCTTCCCCATGCACTATCTCGGCATCATGGGGGTGCCGCGGCGCTACTTCGAATCCGGCGACATCTCGTTCCAGCCGCCGTCGGCGCATGATCTCAACATCTTCATCACCGTGATGGCGCTGATCGTCGGCGCGGCGCAGCTGGTGTTCGTCTTCAACCTGATCTGGTCGATCCGGCACGGCAAACCCTCCGGCGGCAACCCGTGGCGAGCCACCACGCTCGAGTGGCAGACCCCCGAGACGCCGCCCGTGCACGGCAATTTCGGCCGCGAACTGCCGGTGGTCTATCGCTGGGCCTATGACTACAGCGTGCCGGGCGCCGCCGAGGACTTCATCCCGCAGAACCAGCCCGGCACCAACCCGCCGCACTCCGAGGCGCCCAGGAAGCGTAAGGGCACCAAGCCATGAGCGTCGTGGTGATGTTCTTTGCCATCATCGCCGGCCTCGCCGGCTGGTGGCTGGCGCGCCAGCGGCTGACGGTGAAGCCGTGGCTGGAGCAGGGGGTGATCGAAGGCGTTCCGGATTTTGCGGCCTCGCGCGATCCGGCCAAGCGGGTCGGGCTCGGCTTCCTGCTGGCCGTTATCGGTTCGCTCTTCGCCTTGCTCACCGGCGCCTATTTCATGCGCCGCGAACTCGGCGACTGGCAGCCGTTGCCGGTACCGCCGATCCTCTGGTTCAATACTGCGATGCTGCTGGCCTCGAGCATCGCGCTCGAATGGACGCAGCGGGCGGTGCGCCAGCGCAACCAGACCCAGCTCCGCTTCGGGCTCGTCGCGGCGGGCCTGTTCGCCATCACCTTCCTCGCCGGCCAGTTGTTCGCCTGGAGCGAACTTGCGGCGTCCGGCTACCTCGTCGACGGCAATCCGGCCAACAGCTTCTTCTATCTCGTCACCGGGCTGCATGGGCTCCACATCCTTGGCGGCCTCGTGGCGCTGGGCTGGGCCGGCATCAAGGCCTGGGGTAGGGGCGGTGTCGACAGTGTCCGGCTCAATGTCGAGCTCTGCGCCACCTACTGGCTGTTCATGCTGTTCGTCTGGATGGTGCTGCTCAGCCTGCTGGCCGGCTGGGCCAGTGATTTCGTCGCATTCTGCCAGCAGTTGCTGAGCTGAGGGGAGCCTCACATGTCCGATCCGGCCGTGACCCATACCGACCCGCAACCAGGCCTCACCGGTTTCGTCTCCGATTGGTCGTCCGACAAGACCGCCTTCAAGACCGCCTCCTGGGGCAAGGCGATGATCTGGATCTTCCTGCTCTCGGACACCTTCATCTTCAGTTGCTTCCTCATCGCCTACATGACGGTGCGGATGTCGACCACCGAGCCGTGGCCGAACCCGTCCGAGGTGTTCGCGCTCGAGATCGGCGGCGTGCATATGCCGCTGATCCTCATCGCCATCATGACCTTCGTCCTGATCTCCTCGAGCGGCACCATGGCGATGGCGGTGAATTTCGGCTACCGCCGCGACCGGGTAAAAACCACGGTGCTGATGCTGCTGACGGCGGCGCTCGGCGCCACCTTTGTCGGCATGCAGGCGTTCGAGTGGACCAAGCTGATCTCCGAAGGCGTCCGCCCGTGGGAGAACCCATGGGGCGCGCCGCAATTCGGCTCGGTGTTCTTCATGGTCACCGGCTTCCATGGCACCCACGTCACCATCGGGGTGATCTTCCTCCTGCTGATGGCCCGCAAGGTGTGGCGCGGCGATTTCGACACCGGCAAGAAGGGCTTTTTCACCTCACGCAAGGGCCGCTGGGAGATCGTCGAGATCACCGGCCTCTACTGGCACTTCGTTGACCTGGTGTGGGTCTTTATCTTCGCGCTGTTCTACTTGTGGTGAGAGGCAATCATGGCTGAAGCACACATGAGCTCACAAACCCTCGCGGCCCCGACCGACCATGCCGAGGGCCAGCAGCACCCCATCCGCCTCTACCTGATCGTCTGGTTCTGGCTGTTCGTTCTCAGCGCCTGCTCCTACGCGGTCGATCTGCTGCAGTTCCAGGGGTACCTGCGCTGGGGCCTGATCCTCATGCTGATGGTGGGCAAGGCCGGGCTGATCATCGCCGTGTTCATGCACATGGTGTGGGAGCGGCTGGCGCTCAGCTACGCCATCCTGGTGCCGCCGGTGCTGGTGCTGGTCTTCGTGATCCTGATGGCGTTCGAGGCGGACTACACCTTCTTCACGCGCATGGAGTTCTTCGGCGCGAGCCCCGCAGTGCCCGCGCCGGTCGTGCATTGAAGCTGGCCTCAAGGCCTACTGGGCTGGTGGGGGCGATAGCGACGCGAGATAAGCGATAACGTTCATCGCGTCTTCGGGCTTCGCCAGTCCCGCGAAGCTCATCTTGGTGCCTTTGACGAAATCCCTGGGCTTGGCGAGGAATTGCGCCAGGTTCTCGGGCGTCCACACCAACCCACCGGCGCCGGCATCCTTCATCGCCTGGGAGTAGTTGAAGCCCTCGTAGGTTCCGGCGGCCCGTCCGACCACCCCGGTCAGCACAGGACCAACCTTGTTCGTCGCCCCTTCGCCCGCCGCGTGGCAGGACATGCACTTCTTGAACACTGTCTCGCCCAGCGCAGCGTCGCCGCCCTGAGCCAAAGCTCCTCCGCCGCTCAGTAAGAGAACGGCAATTGCAATCGCAGTCCGAACCATCTCACGACCTCCCTGACTGACCACGCATCGAAATCAGCTCCCGGTAATGTCGGGTCAGCTGGGTGAGTATAGCGCGGGCGAACGGAACGCCAAAGCGAGTCTACAGCCCACCTTGACGCCGCGCCCCGCATTCGGCACATACGTCCCTGTCGCGGGTGTAGCTCAATGGTAGAGCAGAAGCTTCCCAAGCTTACGACGAGGGTTCGATTCCCTTCACCCGCTCCAAGCTCCTAAGCGCAGGTTCCCGGATTTTAGCTCCTTTTTGGCTCGGGCTTCTAGGAAGGAGCATCGGATGTCAAACCTCGATCAGCTCAAGCGTCTCGTCGAAGCGCTGGCAGTCAAGCTAGAGCCTCTCAAGAAGCACGAGTGGACCGGACCGACTGAAGATGAGTTCTTCGGTCTGATCCAACGTGCGGCTATCGTCCGCCAGCTTGAGGCACTGCAGGCTCAGCTGGCGCTTTCAGCAGCGGGGCAGGGCGCGTTCGGCGTTTCGCTGCTGCGGCCGAGCTACGAAGAGATGATCTGGATCGAATATCTGCTCACCGTGAAGTCGGACGCCTCTCGCGTTCTGCGACTTCTGGCGGCCGGTGGCGCCGCAAAGAGCGTAACGGCTCAGGCGGACTATCTCGGACCTAACACGTCGTTGCGGATCGGATGGCTGCCAGAGCAGGTGGCGTTCCATGCCGCAAATGGCGAAGCGGTCGCGAAGGAACTCATGGCTTTCAAAACCAAGCTCGGATGGGACAAGAGCCCGCCCACGTTCAAATGGGTGTCGAAAGCGGCGGGCAGGGAGAAGGAATACAATTTCCTCTACCACGGCACGTCGTCATTCGTTCACTTCTCGACCCACGAGCTCATGCGGCGCATCTGGGGCAGCAAGGGCAAGGTGACGATTGGGTCCGGTACATTCGCCGGCTACTGGGAAGAGTTCGCCTGCTATTGGGCAGCGCGGACCTTCATCAACCTGCTGGTTGCAACGGAAGTGTGGGTCCAGGACGGTTCGCAGGACGAAGAGCCGACGGAGTTGCTCGACATCGCCGAAAAGCTCTACCCGGTGCCGATCGTGACCCGTGAAGAGCTCTTTTCTTGGCCGGACGACGACGGTCCAAAGAGGCACTGAAGTTGCGCTCTTGGCTGGCGCCAGCGGAGCGATCGCGTACATGGCCTTCTTCCGGAAGCTCGTGTTCTCAGCGTGGTCGCGAAGGATCGCCTGGATGATCTCCTTGAGCTCCCTCACGTCCTCGTGGGTCTCGGAGACCATCTCCTTCATGCCGAATGAGCCCCTTCAGCATAACAGTGGTCACACCGCTGCTGCGTGCCGATGGACGATGGTCGCCTTAACGCCCTCGTAGAGCCCTTCGTGCTGGACCATGTGGACCAGCGTGAAGGCGTTCTTCAGTCCCTCGATCATATCTTCGCGCGAAGGCTTCGCCGTATCTACATCGTCCGCTTCGTTCCGGGCGTAGTCGAAGAGACTGTTGATGTAGGTTTGCAGTAGCGCCGTATCGTACATTCGATCAGGAAACGCTGCTGTTCCAGGCGTGGGAATGCCGTGGTTCGTGCGGGCGCGGAGGACCTGATACCAGGACACGAGCTCGAACGTCCGCTCGGCAGCCTTATCGTCGATGAACTCAATGACTTCCTTCAGTGCTGCAATGGAAGATGTGGGCTCCGGAGGCAGCGTCTCCGTCCTTCCAGTGAGGCGTGATGCAGAGCCTCTGACATACGCTCCAAGCTCGCTGAGAGCATCGGGCATTTGGGCACGAGCCGCCAACCGCTTGCGGCGCATGGCGTCGTTGTGCCTGTCGCTTTCGTCCTTCATCTGTCGGCGCATGACGCCGATCGTCCACAATGCCGCGATCAACGCGATGATGGCAGCGACCATCGTCTGCCAGTCATACAGCCACTTCCCAGTGGCGTTCATGGCGCACCAAAACCAGTCCATTCAGAGCCCCTTCTGGAAAGCTAACCCCCGCCGATTCCTTGACGAAGCGGCATTCGGGCGTAGCTTACGCGACATATGGAATTAGTCCTCATCATCGTTAGCGTCCTCGTACCGATGGGGTATTGTGAGAAGACGGATGAGACACCTTCCCAAGCTACGACGAGGGTTCGCTTCCCTTCATCCGCTCTAACCCTTCATTGCAATCCAAGAGTGCAAAGGTCCCGTATCCAGACCTGATGCGGGGAGGGGCGGACCGACATCCACACCCCCGCGCTCAGTTGAAGTAAGTCGCCCGCCAGTCCGGCAGCGCGCCGATGGTTTGTCCCCCTTGATCGAACAGATGCACGAAATGTTCGGGGAACCGGATGGAAAGCCTGTCGCCTGCCTTGACGTGGCTGATGCCGCGCAGCGCGAGGGCGAAGTCGTTGCCGGCGCTGTCTTTGGTATGGACGATGGTGCCCGAGCCGAGCACCTCGGTGGTCGTCGCGGTCACTTCGAACGGCCCTTGTCCGAGTTCGGCGTGCTCGGGGCGAATGCCCAGCGTCACTTTGGCGCCGTCGGCGAATGCGAACTGGCGGCCGGGCAGGGGGATCACTGCGCCGGAAGCAAGTTCCACGGCGGCACCGTCCGCCACGCGCCGCAGCGTGCCTTTGAGCGTGTTCATCGGCGGGGCGCCGATGAAGTGGGCGACGAACAGGTTCTTCGGCTGCGCGTAGAGCTCGACCGGGCTGCCGACCTGCTCGACGCGGCCCTCGTTCAGTACGACGATCTGGTCGGCCATGGTCATCGCTTCGACCTGGTCGTGGGTGACATAGATCATGGTCGAGCCGAGCCGCTGGTGCAGCGCGATCAACTCGCTGCGCATCTTGATGCGGAGCTCCGCATCGAGGTTGCTGAGCGGCTCGTCGAACAGGAACGCCTTGGGCTCCTTGACGATGGCGCGACCGATGGCGACGCGCTGGCGCTGGC
>NZ_LAJE02000043.1 GCF_000970465.2 Devosia insulae DS-56 | reverse complement strand
GACATAGAGCGCTCCGTTGGGCACGGCCGCCGATGTCAGCAGCGATCGAACCCCGGCCAGTGGCGCCACGGCAGCTTGGGCCTCGCTCTCCGGTTTCATGGCGATGTAGATGATCCGGGCAGAAGGCGGGGCAGCAGCCACGGACGTTGCATTGAGATAGGGCAGGAAGCAATCGCTGCGGCCCGGCACGTAGTAATCGAGCAGCGATGCATCGATCGGTGACGACATGGCGAGGCAATCCCCGGGCTCGATCGTCGCTCGGATTCCGGCCGAGATGGCGCGCCAATCGGCACGCGGGTTGGTGTCGGCGAAGAACAGCGTGGCGACAGCGATGGCGAGGCCGAACGCACCGGCGAGCGCCACGCCCCGCTTGGTCCGGGCCGGCGTCAGCACAGCAAGGGCGAACAGAATGAGAAAGCCCGGCAGCGAGCCGAGCAGGTAGCGATCGAAGAACACCGGCTCGATCAGCAGCGAAGCGATGATGCCGAGGATGCTGGGGAGGAGGGTCCAGCAGAGCAGCAGGGGCAGCCAGCCTGAGGCCGGCCCCGGCCCATGCTTGCGGCGGAGGAAGATCAGGAACGGCGTTGCGAGCAGCAGCAGGACATATAGCGAAGTGGTGACCTTGCGCCATTGCAGCACGATGAAGGCCGGGGTCGGCTCACCGATCCAGAACCCCTCTTTGGCAATGCTCTGCGCCCGGCCGATAAGGATCAGCCCCCAGGGTACGAAGCTCAGGACGACCAGCAGCTCGGCCAGAACGAGCCGCAGCAGCCCCGCCCAGTCGCGGCGCAGCACGATGGTCCAGAGGGCGCCGAAGCCGATGCCGACCCAGGTCAGCGCGCCATAGGGATGCGCATAGATCAGCGGGATGCCGCTTAGGCCGAGCAACAGGGCGCGCCCGGCGCGCGGCCGATCGAGGAAATGCAGCATCGCCCAGGCGTGCGCGGTGGCGGCGCAGGCAAGCAGTGCATACATCCGCGCTTCCTGCGAGTACCAGACGTGGTATCCCGAAAGCGCCAGCAACCCTGCTGCAAGCAGCCCGGCGCCGCGACCGCCGATGCGGCTCGCGAGGCCATAGAGCAGCGCGACATTGAGCACCCCCAGGAGCGCCGAGGGGAGGCGCAACACCCACTCGGCGCCGCCGAACAGCTGCACCGAAATCCAGGCGAGGAGGTTGTAGAGCGGCGGGTAGTTGTCGGTGGCGGTGCGGGAGATCACCTCGGCGAGCGAGCCGTTGACCTGCAGCCAGGTCGCCGCTTCGTCACGCCACAGGCTTTGCTCGTCGAGGCCCGGAAAGCGCAGCAGGACGGCGCAGAGGATGATTGCCGCCAGTAGTGCCCTGGACACTGACAGAGGCGGTTCGTAGCGCGCCGGGTTCACCGTGCCTCCCTGGGATCGCCGGCCAGATGCCCGGGCCGCGCCGACAAAAAAGGCCCGCACCGATGTGCGGGCCTTCGACAATGGGGGGCGGATCAGTCCTTGGCGCGCTCGACGTAGCTGCCGTCGGCAGTCATCACGACCACTTTGGTGCCGACGCCGATATGGGGCGGGACCATGGTCTTGACGCCGTTATTGAGGGTCGCCGGCTTGAACGAGGAGGAGGCGGTCTGGCCCTTCACCACCGGCTCGGTCTCGACGATCTCGAGGCTGACGCGCTGCGGCAGTTCGATCGACAGCGCCACGCCGTCGAAGGTGCGGATGTAAACTTCCATGCCGTCGGTGAGGTAAGCGGCCTGGTCGCCGACCACATCTTCCGAAACGGCGATCTGCTCGTAGGTGGTGGGCTCCATGAAGTGGTAGCCCTCGCCGTCGTGGTAGAGGAACTGGTAGGCGCGCTCGTCGACGTCGGCCTTCTCGACCATTTCGACGGTGCGCCAGCTGGCGGCAACCTTCACGCCGTCCGAGATGCGGCGCATGTCGACCTTGGTCACCGAGTTGCCCTTGCCGGGATGGATGTTCTCAGCGACCAGCACGATGTAGAGCTTGCCGTCGTCGTGTTCCACGACGTTGCCCTTGCGCAGCGACGAGGCGATGACCTTGACCATTAGTTCTTCCTTGTTCAACGGTTGGCGAGGGCCTAGAGAGCGGCAGCAAAAGGCCGGGCCGAACGCGCTAATCTGATGTATCGGTGCCGCCGATACCCTAATTCCGCGAAAACCGCCAGTCCCGAGCCGAAAGACGCCTCTTGTCCGCCCCCTCATCCCTCCCGCCGGTTTCCCCATGGTGGACGCCCTCGGTGCATGCCGACCGGCGTCCGGCGCTCCTGGCGCGCAACCGCATCGAACTGGCGGTGCGCAACTACCTCGCAAGCCACGATTTTCTGCTGGTCGACCCGCCGGGGTTGCAGCGCAGCCCGGGCAACGAAACGCACCTGCATGCCTTTGCCACCACGGCGATCGGCAATGACGGAGTGGGGGAGACGCTCTACCTCCACACCTCGCCGGAGTTCTCGATGAAAAAGCTCCTCGCTGCGGGCGAGCGGCGGATCGCCAGCCTTGGACATGTGTGGCGGAATCGCGAGCGGAGCGCGCTGCATCACCCTGAGTTCACCATGCTCGAGTGGTATCGGGCGGGCGAGTCCTACGACGCGGTGATCGCCGATTGCCTCAACCTGCTGCGGATCGCCGCCGAGACGACGGGTGTGACGGCGCTCAAGTTTCGCGGCCGTGACTGCGACCCATTCGCCGAGCCGGAACGGCTGGGCGTGGTCGAGGCGTTCGAGCACTATGCCGGCGTTGACCTGCTCGCGACGATGGACGCCGCGGGCGAGACCGATGCGGAGACGCTGGCAGCTGAGCTGCGGCGTGTGGGGCTCGAGGTGCCCAGGCAATACACCTGGTCGTACCTGTTCAGCCGCGTGCTGGTGGAAAAGGTCGAGCCGAACCTGGGGCTGGGGCGGGTGACAGTGCTCGACCGTTACCCGGCGGCGGAAGCGGCACTGGCGCGGCGGACCGGAGACGATCGGCGGCTGGCGGAGCGGTTCGAGCTCTACGCCTGCGGGGTGGAACTGGCCAACGGCTTTGGTGAACTGACCGATGCGGCAGAACAACGCCGCCGCTTTGCCGCCGAGATGGACGAGAAGCAGCGGCTCTATGGCGAAACCTACCCGCTGGATGAAGACTTGCTGGCGGCGCTGCCACTGATGGAGGAAACGAGCGGCGTGGCGCTCGGCTTCGATCGGTTGGTGATGCTGGCGGTCGGGGCGCGGCGGATCGAGGACGTGCTGTGGGTGCCGGTGGTCGGAGGCGACAGATGAAACAGGATCGGGCGATCCGGACGGCGAAAGATCTGGTGGCAGCAGGGCTGCTCGATGCCGCGCGGCGCGATGAAGCCGAAGCGGTGGCAAAGCAATATGCCATCGCCATTACGCCGACAGTGGCCGGGCTGATCGAGCGGGACGACCCGAACGATCCGATCGCCCGGCAGTTCGTGCCTGACATCGCCGAGCTCAGTGTGACGCCGGAAGAACGGGCCGACCCGATCGGCGACCTCGCGCATTCGCCGGTCGAGGGGATCGTGCATCGCTATCCGGACCGGGTGCTGCTCAAGGCCGTGCATGTCTGCCCGGTCTATTGCCGGTTCTGCTTCCGCCGCGAGATGGTGGGGCCGGAAGGGCTGGGGACGCTGGCGCCCGAGGCGATGGACGCTGCCATCAGCTATATCGCGGCGCACCCCGAGATATGGGAGGTGATCCTCACCGGCGGCGATCCGCTGGTGCTGTCGGCGCGGCGGCTCGCGGAGATGATGGTCCGGCTCAAGGACATCGCGCACGTGAAGATCGTGCGTTTCCATAGCCGGGTGCCGGTGGTGGAGCCGGAGCGGGTGGACGACAAACTGGTCGCGGCGCTGAAAGCCAGCGGCAAGACCACCTATGTGGCGCTGCACGCCAACCACCCGCGCGAGTTGACCCCGGCGGCGCGCGCCGCGGCCGGGCGGCTGGTCGACGCGGGCGTGGTGATGCTCAGCCAGTCGGTGCTGCTGCGCGGCATCAACGACGACCCTGCTGTGCTGGCAGAGCTGATGCGCGGCTTCGTCGAGATGCGGGTCAAACCCTATTACCTGCACCATCCGGACCTGGCGCCGGGCACAGCGCATTTCCGGCTGTCGATCGCCGAGGGGCAGGCGCTGGTCAAAAGCCTGCGCGGCCGGGTGTCGGGGCTCTGCCAGCCGACCTATGTGCTCGATATCCCCGGCGGCTACGGCAAGGCGCCGATCGCGGCGAGCAATGTCGAGGCGACGGGCGACGATAGCTACGCGGTATCGGACTGGCAGGGCGGGGTGCACCAGTACCCGCCGGCCGGAAGCTATTGAATCGGGCTCAGGCGGCCTGGGCTACGGTGCTGTCGACGATGACGTGCGGCAGGCCGCGGGAGCAGCGCTCGATGCGGGCCTCGACGCGATAGACGTCGCGCAGCAGCTCGACGGTGATGACGTCGGTGGATTTGCCGCACGCCGTCATCCGGCCGTTGACGATCACCAGGGTCTGGTCGGCAAAACGCAGCGCCTGGTTGAGGTCGTGCAGCGCGATCAGGACGATCATGCCGCGGACGCGGGCTGTCTGCTGCATGAAGCCGAGCACTTCCACCTGGCGATGCAGGTCGAGGGCCGAGGTCGGCTCGTCCATCAACAGGATTTCAGGCTCGCGCACCAGCGACTGGGCAATGCTCACCAGCTGGCGCTGGCCGCCGCTCAGCTCACCCAGGTTGCGGAAGGCGATCGGCTTGATGCCGAGGGCCTCGATCACCGCATCGATCGCATTGAGGTCGCCATCCTCGACGCCCCAGCCGGAGCCCTGTTTGCGGGCGAGCAGGATAGACTCGTAGACGGTGAGCACCGCATTGGCCGAGGTGTCCTGCGGCATGTAGCTCAGCGCCCGGCTGGCACGCCTGGCATTGGCCACCTCGACAGTACCGGCGCCGCTGATCAGGCCGGCGATGCGCTTGAACAAAGTCGATTTGCCGGCGGCGTTCGGCCCGATGACGGCGACGATTTCGCCGGCCGAGAAGGTCGGCGTGGTGACGCCGCTGACCACGATCTTGCGGCCATAGCCGGCCGCCACGTCATCGAGCTTCAGGCTTACCATGACTTCCTCATGTTGCTGATGATGAGCGAGAAGAAAAACGGCACGCCGACCAGCGCGGTGATGATGCCGATGGGGAAGACCACGCCGGGGACGATCGACTTCGAAACGATCGAGGTGACCGACAGCAGCAGCGCGCCGCACAGCACCGAGCCGGGGAGGAAGAAGCGCTGGTCCTCGCCGAGTATCATGCGGGCCATATGCGGGCCGACGAGGCCGACAAAGCCGATGGTGCCCACGAAGCTGACCGGGATCGAGGCGAGCAGCGCGACGATCAGCATGGTCTCGAGCCTGATATAGCGGACATTGACGCCGAAGCTCGCTGCCTTGTCCTCGCCGAGCCGTAGTGCGGTGAGGGCCCAGGCGTGACGGGCAAACAACGGCAGCGCCACGACCACCACCAAGGCGGTGATGCCGACCTTCTCCCAGGTCGCCTTGGTCAGGCTGCCCATGGTCCAGAACACCACGGTGGCGAGGGCCTGCTCGGAGGCGAGATATTGCAGGAACGCCAGCAGCGCATTGAAGGTGAAGACCAGGGCGATGCCGAGCAGCACGACGGTCTGCACGGTGACGCCGCGGGCTTGCGAAATGAAATGAATGAACATCGTCGCGACCAGCGCCATCAGGAAGGCGTTGACCGGCACGGCATAGCCGGCCGGCACCGGCAGGAAGGGGATGCCGATGACGATGGCGAGGGCCGCGCCGAAGCTGGCGGCGGCGGAGATGCCGAGGGTGAAGGGGCTCGCCAGCGGGTTGGCGAGGATGGTCTGCATCTGCGCGCCGGCCGCCGAAAGCGCGGCGCCGACGACAATCGCCATGACGGCGACCGGCATGCGGATGTCCCAGACGACGACGCGGATCTGGTCGGGCGCCGAAGCCGGGTTCAGGATGGCGCCGATCACCTGCAGGATGTCGTATTTGGCGGGGCCCCAGGCGACATCGACGGCAAAGCTGATGCAGAGCGCGACGGCCAGCCCGGCCAGGATCAGGATGCGCCTGTAGGCGAGGGCGCGGTATTGACCGCGCCCCGCCAGTTCAACGGTGTCTGTGGCTGCGAGGGTCATCAGTCGTTCAACGACACCCAGTAGCCGGGCTTGTAGGCGACCGGCAGGAAGCGCTCGTGCAGTTCACGGAAGGTCGCATCCGGGTCGAGATCGGCGAACAGCTCGGGGTGGAGCCACTTGGCGATCTGCTGGATCGCCACGAACTGGAACGGGTTGGTGTAGAATTGGTGCCAGATGGCGTGGACGTTGCCGGTCTCCTTGGCCTTGACGCCGGTAAAGGCCGGGCGGTCCATCAGCGCGGCGAGCTTCACCTTGCCGGCGGCGAGATCAGCGCCAGCGCCGACGCCGACCCAGATGCCGTCGGGCTTGGCGCTCTGGCTCCAGTTCGAACCGGTGGAGATGTAGACGTCGGGATTGGCGGCGATGATCTGCTCGCCGCTCACCATGCCCTGGGCGCCAGGCAGGATGTCGGTACCGAGGTTGTGGCCGCCGGCCAGCTTGACCATGCGGCCGAAATTCTCATCACCGAAGGTGGCGCAGCACTCGTCGAAAAAGCCCGGGGCGCGCTCGAGGAAGACCAGCGGCTCCTTCGGCTTGTTCGCCTCGATCACGTCGGTGACCCGCTTGATCTCTGCGGTGCGGAAGGCGTTGAACTCGGCGGCGCGCTGCTCTTTGCCGAACAGTTGGCCGAGGATGGTCATGCTGGCTTCGGTGTTCTTGAAGGCCTCGAGGCGGAAGTCGATGAACACCACCTTCACGCCGATCGAGTCGAGCGTATCGAAGAGTTTGGACTCCTCGGCCGGGGTCTTGGACTCGAGCGGCAGCAGCAGCACGTCGGGCTTGAGGCTGACCGCGAGCTCGGTCTGGAAGGTGCCGTCGGTCAGGTTGCCGAAGACCGGGATGTCGGCCATTTTCGGGAACTTGCCGAGATACTCGTTCCAGGTGTCGAGGTCGGCAGTGCGCACGTCGTCGCGCCAGCCGACCACGCGCTTGAACGGGTCTTCGGTGTCCAGCACCGAGACGAAATAGATCTGGCGGCCTTCGCCCAGGATGACGCGCTCGACCGGTTTGTCGAAGCTGACTTCGCGTCCGGCGACGTCGGTGACGGTGAAAGCCTGGGCCTGGGCCGCGGCGGTGCCGGCCAGCGCCGAGAGGGTCGCGATGGCGACGGCGAAGAAAGTCCTGCGAAGCATATTGCATCTCGCTCGTTGGGGTGCGAGACCAGCCGGTATTAAACCTGATACGCCAAATCAAGTTTTATCTTCTAGAGTCATTCCAAGGTGGCAGCCTCCCCTATGGGGAGCGGTATGAGGACGTGCATGACGGCAGGAACGAATTATTCGGTACGCGACGAAATCCGCGACTATTGGTCGATGCGGGCGGAGAGCTTCGATCTCAGCCCCGGCCACGAGATTTTCTCAGAGACCGAACGAAGCGCCTGGCACCGGCTGATCAAGAAACATCTGGGGCAGGGCGAGGGCCGCCGGGCGCTCGATCTCGCCTGTGGCACTGGCGTGGTGTCGCACCTGATGCACGACCTGGGCTACGCGGTCACCGGTCTCGACTGGTCCGAAGCGATGCTCGACAAGGCGCGGGCCAAATCCAATACGCGCGGTTCATCGATCCGCTTCCTGATGCGCGATGCCGAGGCGACGGGCGAGGACGAAGCCAGCTACGACGTGATCGTCACCCGGCACCTGGTGTGGACGCTGGTCGACCCCGCGGCGGCTTTTGCGCACTGGTTCAATCTGCTGAAGCCGGGCGGGCGGGTGTTGATCGTCGATGGCGACTTCGTCACCCAGACCTGGTTTCGGAAGCTCCGCCGCTGGCTCGACGCGGCGGTGAACCGTTTCCGTCCGGCCAAGCCGGATCCGCGCGGCGATTTCCGCACCCAGTACCAGTCGATCATGTCGCAGATCTATTTCCGCCAGGGGGCCCGGGCGCCCGAAGTGGTGCGGCTATTGCAGGGCGCCGGTTTCGAGCCGGTGATCGTCGATACCTCGCTGGGCGAAATCCACCGGGCCCAGGGGCGCAACATGCCGATCGCGCAGTTTCTCGATCGCGCGACCCAGCACCGCTATGCCATCTGTGCGGTGCGGCCCGGTTAGTGCCGATAGCGTAACGCCTCGATGACGATCTGAAAGGCCGGCGATTGCTGGCGCCGGCTCGGATAGTAGAGGTGGAAACCCGAGATCGGCGGGCACCACGCGTCGAGCACCGCGACGAGCTCGCCGCGTTCAATATGGCCGCCGACTGCATCCTCGGGGACGAAGGCAATACCAAAACCCTTGAGCGCGGCGTCGACCGACAGGTCGATCGAGCTAAAGGTCAGCTGGCCATCGACCCGGACCCGCAGCGGTCGTCCATCCTGCTCAAATTCCCAGGCGTAGATAACGCCGCTGCCGATGAGTCGCAGGTTGATGCAGCTGTGCTGTACCAGCTCCTGCGGCGCCGCGGGCGCCGGGTGGCGCTCGAAATAGGCGGGAGAGGCGACGGGCAGCAGGCGACTGTCGGGGCCGATGCGCACCGCCACCATGTCCTTTTCGACGCTTTCGCCCAGCCGCACCCCGGCATCGTAGCCCTGTGCGGCGATATCGACGAAGCCGTTATCGCTGACCAGCTCCAGCCGGATATCGGGATAGTTGCGGAGGACGTCCGCCAGTTTTGGCCAAACCAGGGTGTCGGCAGCGTATTGGCTGGCGGTGATGCGAACCGTGCCGGCCGGCTTGTCGCGCAGCTCGCCCAGGGCCAGCAGCTCGGTGTCGATCTCGGCGAGGCGCGGGGCGAGGGTGGCGAGAAGGCGCGCGCCGGCCTCGGTGGGTGAGACGCTGCGGGTGGTGCGGGTGAGCAGGCGATAGCCGAGCCGCTCTTCGAGGGTGCGGACGGTCTGGCTCAGCGCCGAGGGCGAGAGGCCGAGCTCCGCCGCGGCCCGCGTGAAGCTCCTGGCACGCGCCACCACGGCGAAGGCGGCAAGATCGTTATAGCTGGTCCGCATCATTGTGAAGCTGTGCTTACAAGTAGATGCAGATTATAGGGCATTATCGGTTGAGGGAAGTCGGCTTATCTCAGGCCCCGAAGCAATCGAGGAGCATGACAATGTCGATCCCGACCATCACCTTGAACAATGGCGTCTCCCTGCCGGCCCTGGGGTTTGGCGTCTTCCAGACGCCGCCTGACGAGACCGAGGTTGCCGTCGCCGAGGCGCTGCGCGTCGGCTATCGCCATATCGATACCGCGGCGGGCTATGGCAACGAACGCGGCGTCGGCGCGGCGATCAGCGCATCGGGGCTCAAGCGGAGCGAGGTGTTCATCGAGACCAAGATCTGGATCAGCGATTACGGCTACGACGAAACGCTGCACAGCTTCACCAAGAGCGCCGGCAAGCTGGGGGTCGAGCAGATCGACCTGCTGCTGCTGCACCAGCCGCTGCCCTCGGCATTCGAGCGGACACTTGGCGCCTATCGGGCGCTCGAGACGCTGCTCGCCGACGGCAAGGTGCGGGCAATCGGCATCAGCAACTTCATGCCGCAGCGCCTTGAACATCTGCTTCAAGAGGTCAAGGTGGTGCCGGCGGTGAACCAGATCGAGGTCCACCCGTATTTCCAGCAGCGCGAACTGCAGGCGCTCAACGCGCAGCATGGCATCCTGACCCAGGCCTGGGCACCGATCGGTGGCATTACCTTTTATCGTCCGGGCTTTTCGAAGAGCACGCTGGCCGATCCCGTGATCCTCGAGATCGGCGCGGCACACGGCAAGTCGGCGGCGCAGGTGATGTTGCGCTGGGGGCTGCAGCAGGGCCGTTCGGTGATCCCCAAATCCGTCAAGCCCGAGCGCATTGCCGAGAACTTCGCGGTGTTCGATTTCGAGCTGACATCAGCACAACTCTCGGCGATCGACGGGCTCGACGGCATGCAGCGGGGCGGACCCGACCCGGACAGCATCACGCTCGAGACCTTCAAGCGCGAGATCCCCGAGGCCTAGAGCGATTCACTGGCGAGGTGACCCACTGCAGTCACCCCACCCGCTGAGCCGGCACAGCTCCTGCGCTAAGTTATGATCGTACCCCACGCACCGGGTCATTCCCGCGAAAGCGGGAATCTCTGTTTTCGTGCGCGCCGCACGATCGCAAACGGAGGTCCCCGCTTTCGTGGGGATGACACCGAGGTTGGGCGACTTGCAGAGCGTCGGTTCCCATTCCCGGCGCAGCCCATTGGGGGCTTGAGGCGGCTGTGGCGATCTAGCCCAGGCCTAGTCACGACCGCTGCAGCGGCGCCGCGTGCATTTGCGCGTAAGGGCCGTTTGCGGCGATGAGTTCGGCATGCCGGCCCTGTTCGGCGATCCTGCCGTGCTCGAGCATGACGATGCGATCGGCGCGTTCGATCGCCGAAAGCCGGTGCGCGACGACCAAAACCGCCCGGTCCTTGGCGATGGCCTCGATGGCGTCGAGGATGCCCTCTTCGCGGCGGGTGTCGAGGTGCGATGTCGCCTCATCGAGGATCAGCAGGGGCCGGTCACGCAGCACGGCGCGGGCGATGGCGACCCGCTGGCGCTCGCCGCCGGAGAAGCGCTTGCCGCGTTGTCCGACATGGGTGTCGAGCCCTTCGGGAAGCTGGTCGTAGAGGTCCCCCAGTCCCGCCACCCGCAGAGCGTTGATCAGCTCGTCGTCGCTCGCATCCTCGCGCCCGTAGTTGAGGTTGTCGCGCAACGGGGCGTCGCGCAGATAGACGTCCTGGCTGACCAGCGAAACGGTGCGCCACACGTCCTCCTCGGTGAGGTCTTTCGTGTCGATGCCGGCGACCTTGACGCTGCCGCTGCTCGGCCGAACGATACCGCAGGCCAGCGTGATGATGGTGGATTTGCCCGAACCGGACTGCCCGGCGACGGCGACGGTCTCGCCGCGCGCCACCGAGAAGGATACCTCGTCGAGAACCCGTGACAGGGATGCCTCCGTCTCGGTCTCGTCGACCTCGTCCAGCCGCGTGAGCGATATCCCGGCAAGAAAGCCGCTGCCGCCAGAGCTGGCCGAAGCCACGTCCGAGAGGCTCTTCACGGCAACGTCCTGGCGCGCCGGATAGGTGTAGCCGACATGCTCAAACACCAACTGGTTCGCGACCGGCGGCGAACTTGGGGGACGGGCGACCGCCGCGACACTGGCAAGGCCGGTATTGGGCGAGGCCAGCACCTGTTCCACCCGCTCGAGGCCCATGCCGGCGCGCACCAGCGGGTAACGTTGTCCGACCACTTCGCCCAAGGGTTGGCGCACCAGGCCGACGAAGAACAGGGCCGAGACGATGCTGCCGATCGAGACCTGTCCGGATGACGCCAGCAGCACGCCGATGCCGAGAAACAGCACGGTGACCAGGTCAAAGCACAGACGATAGGAAACGGCGATCACCGCCCGCCAGATGTCCATGTGCGCGGCGATCGCAACGGACTGCTCGGCGATTTCGTGAAAGCGCTGTTCTTCGGCAGCGGTGGCTCGCGCCTGGCGCACCAGGCTCACCGCGTCGGCACTGGTCGTGCTCTCGATCTGCAGGGCGGCGCGAGCGTTCACCTCGTAGGATTCGCGGATCGTGGCGTTGATCCGGCCCTCGGCGAAGCGAACGGCGAGCAAGGCCAGTGGCACGAGCACGAAGGCCGCAAGAAACCAGACGTTGATGAAGGCCAGCGCGATGGCGACCGCCGCAAGCCCGACCCAGCCATGCACGAAGGCGATCGGCACGGTGACAAACAGCGGGTCGACCATCCGCATGTCATTGGTCAGGCGGCTGTTCAGGACGCCGGGGTTGATGGTGAAATAGCTGAGCAGCGGCATGCGGAGCAGGCTGCCATAGAGCTTTTGCGCCAGTTGCCAGGAGAGCCCGTAGCCCACCCTGGCGCCGAGTGCGTTGGCACTGAGCTCTGCTGCGGCGCCGGCGACGGCGAGCAGCGCGACGAGGCCGAGCAGCGGCAGAACTTCAGCGAGCCCGGCGCCTTTGAGGGCGGTGTCGATGGTGCGGCCAAGCAGGATCGGCAGGCCGACGGGGAGAATTGCGGCGAGGGCGGTGAGGACGAGGACGGGCAAAATGCGGACCCAGTCGATTGAAAGGCCGAGCTCCAGAACTCTGCTGAACATGATCGCGACGTCCCCAAGTCGAACGACAGTATCCGCTACATCTAGGCGGCTGGGCAGGGGAGGTAAATGCTGCGCATTGGGCGCGGTCATCAGGGCAACAAAACTGCTGGCACGACGGGCCGGTCGACGCGATAACCGGTCTCGACCAGCTAGAGATCGCCATGACCACACCGACATCACCCTTCCCGTGGCCCGAGGAGCGCATTCAGCACTACACCGCCTATCGGGTGGCCGAACCGCCGGCGATCGATGGCCGGCTTGCTGCCGCAAGCTGGGGGCTGGCGCCGCGCTCGCCGCGCTTTGTCGACCTGATCAGCGGCAAACCGACGGTGCATGACACGCGCGCCGCGGTGCTGTGGGACGACACGCATCTCTATGTCGGGTTCTGGGTGGAGGAGCCGTTCGTCGAAGCCAGGCTCACCGAGCGCGACGCGCTGATCTGGAGCGAGAACGACGTCGAGTTGTTCGTCGCCGGCGCCGATGCCTATTACGAGCTCGAGCTCAACGCGCTGGGGACGATCTACGAGGCGTTCTTCGTCTGGGACGATGCCTATGAGCGGGCCGGCTTCAGCAAAGCGGTGGAGTTTTCACGCACGGCGCCGGGGGCCAAACCCTGGAACGGGGTGGGGTTCAACAAGCATCCCAGGGGGACGCGGCTCGGGTTGTTCAGCTGGGACATGCCGGGGCTCAGTGCCGCCGCCTCGATCGACGGGACGCTCAACGACAATACCGACCGGGATCGCGGCTGGACGGCGGAGATTGCCATTCCCTGGGCCAGTATGGGTTGGCTCGCCACCGACGGCCGCGCCCTGCCGCCACGCGATGGCGACACCTGGCGGATGGATTTTTCGCGCTTCAACACCTACCGCGCGGCGAAGCCAGCTGAGGATTCGGGTGGCTGGGCGCTGAGCGCGCACGGGGTGTGGGATTCGCACGTGCCGGAGCTGTTCCCGTATGTGCATTTTTCGACGAAGCTGGTGGGGAGCGAGTAGCGCAGGCCTTCCCACAACGCCCCCTCGCCCCTCTGGGGAGAGGGGCGCCAAGCGCGCCAGGTTTGCTTCTCGCGCTAGCGGCGACCGCTCGGCCGGTGTGCTTGGCTACCCCTCACCCTAACCCTTCCCCAGAGGGGAGAGGGGACGCGAGACCGCTCGGGTGCCAGCCAGCCTCAGTTCCCCCAGTAATCCGGGTCGAGCAGCTTGCCGTGAGCCCAGGCTTCGATCAGGGCGCCGGCGATGGCGCCGGGGCGGGGGCGGTTGATTTCGGGGTGCGTGCCGGCGAGGATCTCGAGCACTTCGACCCGCGTCACCCAGCGGGCATCGGAGAGTTCGACCGGGTCGATGGTGATCGCTTCGCTCGTCGCGTCGCCCTGGCAGCCGAACATCAGTGACATCGGGAAGGGCCAGGGCTGCGAGGAGACGTAGCGGACCGGGCCGACCTTGATGGCGCTCTCTTCCAGCGTTTCGCGGCGTACTGCCGCTTCGATGGTTTCACCCGGTTCGACGAAGCCGGCGAGCAGCGAATACATGCGATCGGGCCAGCTCGGGCTGCGGCCAAGCAGCAGCAGGTCGCCGCGGGTGATCGCCATGATCACCACCGGGTCGGTGCGCGGGAAATGCTGGGTGCCGCATTGCGGGCATTTGCGGACCCAGCCAGTACTCTCGACGGCGCTCGGCGTGCCGCAATTGGCGCAGAAACGATGGCTCGAATGCCAGCTGATCAGCGCCCGCCCGGTGGCGACGGTCTCGCCTTCGAGCCGGGTGAGGGTCGGCATCAGGCCGCGGATCTCGACGAACTTCAGCTCGGGGAAGCCGGGGTGGACCTGCTGGCTCTGGTCAATGAACTGGCCGATGGTGGTGGCGTCCTCGGGCGGCGACCAGAGCGGCAGGTCGGCGGCAAAGCGCGGCCCATCCGGCGTCAGCCCGACGAAGAGCGGCGCCTCGCGGCTGTCGGAGAGCGCGGGGTGATCGAGCGGCACGGCAGCGGGGCGACCTTCGGCATCGGCGAGCAGCTTGCCGCGCCAGAACACCAGCGTCCTGGCGCGCGGATCGGTGCGGGTCTCGTCGGTGGTGCGCAGGTGCGCGACGCGATCGAGCTCACCCGGCTTGAATGCAAACGCGTAGTCCACTGCTGCCCCTCCAGTTTGGTCCGGAGGGTTTAGGGGGATGCGGCGCGGGCTGCAAGCGGGGCGCTGAACTCTCCGTGATCCTCCCCCGCCACGCGGGGGAGGATCACGGAGAGGCCAATGCCCGCTCACCCGTTCCACTTCATCCCCATATAGACCCCGCCGACCTCGAGCTCTTCGAGCATCCGGGCGAGGTGTTTGTACTTGGTGGACTCGCGTTTCACCTTGTTGATCCAGAGCAGGTAGTCGTTGCGCTGGTAGGGCGGGCGGGCGTCGTAGGCGGCGCGGAGGCCGCTGCGGTCCAGCGCGTCGCGGACGAAGTCCGGCATGTCCTCGCGCTTGCGCAATGGCCGCAGCGCCGGGCTCATGCGAGCACCGCCTGTGCCTCGATCTCGATCAGGTAATCCGGGTTGGCGAGGCCGGCGACGCGCAGCACCGTGACGGTGGGCGGGTTGGTGCGGGCGCCCCAGAAACTCATCCAGGCGCCGAAGGCGGCGCGGAGGCCGGCGTGCTGGTCGATGACGACGGTGACTTTCACGAGATCCTCGAGTGTGGCTCCGGCGACGTCGAGCACCGCCTTGAGGTTGCGGAGCGCCTGTGTCGACTGGGCGACGACATCACCCTTGCCGATCACCTGGCCGTGCCGGTCGACAGCGTTCTGGCCACCGATCAGCAAGGTGCGGGCGCCAGTGGGCACGATGATGGCCTGGGTGAAGGCGGGGTTGTTGTGCAGGGCATCCGGATTGAGGTGCTGGACGGGCATTGGAGGTCTCCTTGGTTGATGTCTCAACATGGAGGGGACCTGCTGACAACGCCCGTCAGCAGGTTTCGCGGTATTCTATTACCGCGATCACCAACCTGACTGGTCGAGGCTGTAGAGTCGCCTGCCCGGACGACCCTACAGCCCCCTGATCCGCGATTGCCACCGGCGGATCATTTCCTCTGCAGCGGCTTCGGCGCCCTGCATGTTTGCACTCTGATAAACATCAACATCGACACCGTTATGCGACAGCTGGTCGACGGCTTCTGCCAGCACGGCGTTGAGGATGAACACCCCTGCGATGGTCGAGGTCGGTCCCATGCGGATGTCGTTGCCCACACTGAGCGCGGCGTCGCCATACTCGCCGCCATTGTCGAGGACCAGATCGGTCACCTGATAGAGCAGTTTGCCTGAGTCGTGGCGCGAGGTGATGGCGCGCGCGTGTCGCAGCGAGGTCAGCGCGATGGTGGTGGCGCCGCGGGCCTTGCAGGCGAGCGCCATTTCGATCGGATAGGCATTGCGCCCGGAATTGGAGGCGATGAACACCACGTCGCCCGCTTCCACCGGATAGTCGGCGAGGACGCGCTCGGCGCGGCCGGTTTCGCGTTCCAAGAGGGTGGAGCGCTCGGCCCCGAGGTGCAGCATCAGGTCGGGATCGAGAATGGCCTGCGCGGCAGCGATGCCGCCGGCGCGGTAAAAGGCCTCCTCGGCGATCAGATGCGAATGGCCGGAGCCGGCGACATAGACCAGGTGGTCGGTGCCGAGTGCGGTGGCGACGGCGTCGCGCGCCGCGTCGAGGGCGGCGGACTGCTCGCCGAGGATGCGGTCGAAGATGATGGCGAGCTGGTCGCGATAGCGCTGGCGCGGGATGGTCATTCTAGCCTCTGATTTCGCCGACATACTTGTACCGATCGCCGCGATACCAGGTCATTGCATCCTCGACCACGGTGCCGGACAGGCCGTAGCCGAGCTGTGAAACTTCAAGCACCGCGGCGCCCGGACGGATGCCGAGCTGGGCGGCAAGCGTCTCGTCGGCCTCGGTGGCCGAGAGGCTCTGCAGCACGCGGTGCGGACGGGCGTGGCGCGCGTCCATGCGTTCATAGAGCGAACCCGAGCCGTCGTAGTCGGCGCCCACGGCTTCGACCGGCACCACGGCGCGCTCGAGCGCGATGGCCTCGCCGCCGGCGAGACGCAGCCGGACCAGCGTGAGAATGGGCGAGCCGAGCGGCAGGCCGGTGCGAAAGGCGGCATCGGCGCCGACTCGGCCGATCGAGCATTCGAGCACGCGCGAGGTCGGCTCGAGCCCGCGCTGGCGCATATCTTCGGTAAAGCCGGAGAGCTGCGACAGTGCCTTGGGGATGCGGCCGACCACCACGGTGCCGGCGCCCGGCCGGGTGGCGATGATGCCCTGCTGGGCGAGTTCCTTCAGCCCCTGGCGCAGTGTCGAGCGCGAGACGGCGAGCGCCTCGGCCATCTCGCGTTCGGAGGGCAGCGACTCACCGGCGGCGATGGCGCCCGAATCGAGCACGGCGGTCAGCGCATTGCGCAGCCGCTCGCCCAAGGGGCCGTGCCGGGCCTCCATCCGTTCGCGTACCGCTGCGTAAAAGTCCAAGCGTCCTCCGCCCAGTGAGCCGTGGTTGTTCTCGCGCAACTGGTATGATTTTGGACTGGCGTTTGCAAGCGACTTGCGCGGAATGTCGCAGCAATTTTCGGCGCTGGACAAACTGGTTTAAACCAATAACATACCAGTTGGCAGGGGAGATAACTGCCAAGAAATTTGGGGCGAAAACAGGGTGTTACCGATGATGGCCAAAAGATTGGCGCTGACGACAGCGACCGCATTGCTGCTGCTGACCACGGCCGCGATGGCGCAAACCGAAGTGCGCTTCACGCACTCCATCACCGGCGGGTCGAGCCGCGAGGCGCTCGATTCGATCATCGCCGATTTCCAGGCCGCCAATCCCGACATCAAGATCAAGGAGATCGTCTTCGACGACGATCAGTATTCCAACCAGGGGCTGATCACCCAGCTGAAGAGCAACGAGGTCCCGGATATCTTCTTCGAATGGGCGGGCTTCCCGGTGCAGCGCGATGTCGCCGCCGGCTATGCCTACGACCTCACCGAAGCCATGGCCGCCGATGGCTGGAAGGACAGCTTCTCGCCGGCCGTGTGGACCGATGGCGCCGGCACCATGGTCGACGGCAAGCCCTACCTGGTGCCGCTGTCGCTCGATCTGACCAACACCATCTGGTACAACAAGAAGATCTTCGCCGAGCACAACCTAACGCCGCCCAAGACCTGGGACGAGTTTGTCGCGCTCAACAAGGCGCTGGCCGAGGCGGGCGAGACGCCGATCGTCGAGGGCAATAACGAGTTCTGGCCGCTCGGCAACTGGGCGGGCCACATCGCCGCCATGGTGGTGCCACCCGACGCCTATATCGCCGCCTTCAAGCAGGAAGCGCCGTTCAATACGCCCGAGTTCGAGAAGGCGCTGAACCTGCTCGTCGGCTTGCACGAGGTCGGTGCCTTCAACAAGGACATGCAGGCGCTGGGCGCCGATCCGGCGATGGCGACGTTCTTCCAGGAAGGTGCGGTGATGCACCCGATCGGCTCGTGGCTGGTGTCGGAGACTGCGAACCTCGCCGAGGAGGGCTTCGAGTACGGCCAGTTCAACACGCCGGTGATCGATGCGGCGCATCCGCTCGCCAACAGCGTGATCGGCACCATTACTGGGCTCGTCGTCCACAAGAACGCACCGCACCCGGCCGAAGCGATCAAGTTCCTCAAGTTCCTGACCTCGGAAGCGAGCCAGATCAAGTGGGCAGAGAGCGGCCAGATGAGCCCGGTGCAGGGGGTCAGCGACAAGGCCAAGCTCGACGAGCAGACCCAGGCCATGCTGGCGCTGATGAGCGGCGCTTCAGGCATCGTGCCGCCACCGGACAACAAGTATCCGGTGCCGGTCGCCGAGGCCTTCTACCAGGCCGCTGCCTTTGCCGCCTCGGGCGAAAAGAGCGCCAAGGACGCGCTGGTCTGGCTCGACGAAACGCTCGCCGCCATGGGCAAGCAGTAACCGGCGCCATACTTTGCAAGACCGCTCGGCCCCAATCAGCACCGGCGCCGCGAACCTGTTGTTCGCGGCGCCAGCGATGCTGCTATTCGCGACCTTCGTGCTGCTGCCATTGGGCGCGTCGGTCTATTATGCCTTCACCTTCTGGGATGGGTTCAGCGCGCCGCGCTGGGCCGGGTTTGCCAACTTCGCCCGGGCGCTGACCGACACGACCTTCCTCATGTCGTTCGTCCATGTCGTCCTCTACATCGCCGCGACGCTCGTCTTCGAGGTGACGTTCGGGCTGGTGATGGCGGTGCTGCTCAACTCGGATCGGCGCGGCTTCTCGCTGATGCGCGGCATGTTCTTTGCGCCGGTGGTGCTGTCGATGTCGGCGGCGGGCGTCCTATGGAAGTTCGTCCTCGACTACCGCACCGGGCTGCTCAACTCGACACTGCGCTCGGTAGGGCTCGGCGACTGGGCGCAGCCGTGGCTGGCGCAGCCGGAGACGGCTTTGCTCTTCATCTGCATCGTGTCCGGCTGGAAGTATGCCGGCTTCTACATGGTGATCTTTTTTGCGGCGCTGCGGCGCATTCCGCGCAACCTCTACGAGGCGGCGCGGCTCGATGGCGCCAATGGGGTGCAGCAGTTCACCGCCATCACCCTGCCGATGCTGAAGCAGAATGTCATCGTCTGCATCCTCCTCGCGGTGACCGGCGGCTTTGCCGGGTTCGACCTGTTCTTCACCATGACCAACGGGCAGCCGTTCGGGGCGACCGAAGTGCCGGCCACCTGGATCATCAAGCAGGCCTTCGACCAGAACCAGATCGGCTATGGCGTGGCGCTCACCGTGGTGCTGACGCTGGTCGTCTCGCTGATCTCGATTGGGTATCTCAAGATTTCGGAGCGCGGCAATGTCACGCGCTACTGAACGGCGTCGCAGCACCGCCGAGTGGCTGCAGTTCGGGGTGGCCGGCGCGATCGTCCTCGTCACGTTCTACCCGGCGATCTGGATGGTCTACTCGTCGTTCAAATCGAACCGAGAGATCTTCCGCTCGCCCTTCGCGCTGCCGGCGCAATGGCGCTGGGAGAACCTGATCGAGGCGTGGCAGGTCGGCGGGCTCGGCACGCTCTACTTCAACTCGGTGTTCGTGACGCTGGTGGCGGTCAGCATGTGCGTGCTGTTCGCCACGGCGGCGGCCTTCGCCTTCACCCGGCTGGAGTTTCCGGGGCGGAAGCTCATGTACCGGATCCTGTTGATCGGGTTGCTGCTGCCGCCGCCTTCGGTTGCCATCGCGCTGTTCACGCAGCTGCGCGACATGCACCTGCTCAATACGCCGTGGGCGCTGATCCTGCCGGGGGCCGCCTGGCAACTGGCCTTCACGGTGTTCCTGATGCGGGCCTATTTCATCTCGATCCGGCCCGACATGGAGGAAGCGGCGCGGCTCGATGGCGCCAATACCTGGGAAATCTTCTGGCATGTGTCGGTGCCGATGGTGTGGCCGGCGATGCTGACCATGGTGGTGCTCAACACCATCAGCGTCTGGAACGAGCTGCTGTTTGCGCTGCTGTTCGTCACCGACGATGCGCAACGTACCCTGCCGGTAGGGCTGGTGCGGTTCTCGGGCTACCACAGCACCGACTATTCACTGGTCTTCGCGGCACTGACCATCACCACGGTGCCGATCCTGATCCTCTACTTCGTCCTGCAACGGCATGTGATCGCCGGGCTCACCGCAACAGCGATGGACTGAACCAGATGGGAACTGTGCACGACTTTCCGAGTGTTACCGCCTCGCCGCCGGGGCTTTCCGGCTGGTCGCTGGATGTGCTGCTGGATCAGCCGGATCGACAGGGGGCGGGACGCGCCAAAGCCTCGACGACGTTCCTGTCTGGCGTCATCGAAGGCTTTTACGGGCGAGCGTGGACGCACCCACAGCGGGTCGAGATGCTCGACTGGATCGCCAATGCGGGGATGAACAGCTTCGTCTACGGGCCCAAGGACGACATCAAGATCCGCGCCCGCTGGCGCGAACTCTACAACGCGGCGGAAGCCGCAGCCCTCCAGGAGCTGGTCGACGCGGCACGCGCGCGGAAGCTCATTTTCATGGTGGCGATCGCCCCGTGTCTCGATGTCGTCTATTCGGACGCAAGCGACCTCGAGGCGCTGAAGCGCCGGCTCGACCAGCTCCTGGACCTCGGCGTGACGCATTTCGCGCTGTTGTTCGACGATATTCCGCGCACCATGATGCCGGCCGACGAGCGGGCCTTCCCGTCCTTTGCGGCGGCACAGAGCTATTTCGCCAACGAGGCCTTCAAGCATGTGCGGGCGCGGGCGCCCGGCGCCGCGGTGCTGTTCTGCCCGACCGAATATTGCGCGGCGTTTGCCGGGCATGACGTGCCGGGCTCGTCCTATCTCAACAGCATCGGGGCCGAGCTTCACCCGGAGATCGGGGTGTTCTGGACCGGGCCGGATATCGTTTCCAAGACCATCAGCGCGGAGAGCCTCATCGAAGTCGGCCGGGTGCTGCGGCGGAAGCCGGTGATCTGGGAGAATTTCCACGCCAACGACTACGATATCCGCCGCGTCTATGCCGGGCCGCTGGGCGGGCGGCACGCCGATATCCTGCCGCTGATCGATGGGATCATCACCAACCCCAATAACGAGTTCGAGGCCAACTTCGTGCCGGTGCACGCCACCGGCGCCTTCGCCGCCGGCTCGGACGATGAGGCTTCAGCCTTCGCGCTGGCGCTGAAGGCCTGGCAACCGCGCTTCCGGCTGGCCTTTACCGGGCAGACCGAGACGCTGACGGTGGAGGAGATCCGGCTGTTGGGCGAGCTGTTCTATCAGCCGTTCCATTGCGGGCCGCAGGTTGAGGGCCTCTTGCAATCGGCGCGGCGGCTGATGAGCGAGAAGCGGCCGGACGTGCGCAACGAGAGCTGGCAGGAGGGGCACGAGGCGCTGGTGCAGTTCCGCGACCGCATCACCGCTCTGTTCCACCGGATGACCGAACTCGAGAACCGCGACCTGTTCTACGCCTTCCACCCCTATCTGTGGGAAGCGCGCGAGGAGATGACGCACCTCGTCACCTATCTCGACTGGCTGGCGGGCGATCCGCCGCGCGGCGCCGACTTCCCCGACAAGGACCGGATCTACAACTTCTACCGGCAGGGTTTTACGGTGGCGGTGCAGGAGCTGTTGCCGCGCGACGGCAGCGGTCGCTACCGGCATGGGGCTTGATTTCGGTGGCGGCTACCGGTTGCGAGCAGCGCTGGCCGAGGACCACGCCGGGCTCAATATGGTGTGCCTCCGGACGGGCGACTCGGGGAAAGACGCAACCGAACGCGAGGATGACCCTGACCTGCTGGGGCTGATCTATGCCGTGCCGTACCAGGTGTACGAGCCGGATTTTGCCTTCGTGGTCGATGGGCCGAACGGGGTCTGTGGCTACATTTTCGGCGCGCCGGATACACCGGGAATCTATGCGAAGATGGCGGCGGACTGGTTTCCGCCGCTGGCGGCGCGGCTTGCCGATCCCGGGCCAGACGAGAGCCGGTGGCAGGGGAGCGACTGGGCCCGATACGCGATCCGTCATCCCGAATTCGTCTACCCCGACGTGCTGCACCGCTATCCGGCCCATGGCCATATCGACCTGCTCGAGGAGGCGCGCGGCAGGGGCATCGGCCGGCGCGGCATGGAGCATGTGATGGCAAAGCTGAGGCGGGCGGGAGCGACGGGGATGCACCTGCAGGTGAGCCCGGTGAACCGCGGGGCGCAGAGCTTTTATCGGAAGCTCGGGTTCGAGGTGTTGAAGGACGAAGTGTTGCCAAGGCATACGACGTTCATGGTGACGGGGCTTTAGGGGCTGAGCCGATAGAGACGGCCCCCTCCCGGCCTCCCCCATGAAGGGGGAGGTGAAGAGTCGAGGCTCTGTCTTCGATTGTGCCAAGAGAACCAGCGGGGCACCTGCCCCTTCATGGGGGAGGATGGGAGGGGGTCGTCTGCTTCAGTAGGCATCACGCCCGATCCGGCATGATCCTGAAGTCGTTCCCCTCCGGCAATAGCTGCCCGCCATCGACGATGATCGTCGTGCCGGTGATGTAGCTGGCTTCGTCCGAGGCGAGGAACAGGAAGGCGTTGGCGACGTCGCGGGGGCTGCCGAGGCGGCCGAGCGGGATGGCGTCTTCCATCGATTTGAGGAACTCGGGCGAGCGGTGCTGCTGCACCGCTTCGGTAAGGATGTTGCCGGGCTCGACCCCGTTGACGGTGATGCCGTAGCCGGAGAACTCGAGCGCGGCGGCGCGGATCAGGCCGTTGATGCCGGCTTTGGTGGCCGAGTAGTGGCCATGGCCGGGGCTGGTGACATGCGGACCGGTGATCGACGAGGTGAAGAGGATGCGGCCATAGCCCTGCGCCTTCATCGGCACCAGTGCGGCACGGGCCGCGATGAAGCTGCCACGCAGGTTCACCCCCATCACCCGATCCCAGTCGTCGACGGAGGTCTGTTCGAGCAGTTGCCAAGGGTAGATGCCGGCATTCTGCACCAGGATATCGAGCCGGCCATAGCTCTCGAGCGCCAGCGCCACGGCGGCCTCGGCGTCGGCGAGCTTCGAGATATCGGTATAGATGAAGGGCGCGCCGAGCTCGGCGGCGGTCGCCGCGCCGGCTTCGCGTTCGGTGTCGGCGACAACCAGATTGGCGCCCTCTTCGGCGAAGCGGACGGCAATAGCCTTGCCGATGCCGCGCGCCGCTCCGATGACGAGCGCGGTTTTGCCCTGAAGTCGTTTGGTCATGCGAGTTTTTGCCTGATCGAGAGTTTCAGTGTGTCGAGGAGCACGGCGGCGAGCACCAGCAGGCCATGGATCACCTGGGTGGAGGTGGCGGGCAGGCCCATCAGGTTGATGGCGGTATTGATGGCCGAGAGCAGCAGCACGCCGGCATAGACGCCGGGCAGGGCGCCGACGCCGCCCTTGAGGCTCACGCCGCCGATCACCACCGCGGCGAAGGCGTTGAAGAGGAGGCCCATGCCCAGATTGGCGGTGGCGCCCGAGGTGCGGATGGCGAGCAGCCAGCCGGCGAGCGCGGCGATGGCCCCGGCGAGCACGAACGAGGTGATGAGGATGCGGTCGACCTTGATGCCGGCGCGGAAGGCGGCGTTCTGGTTGCCGCCGATGATGATCAGGTGCCGGCCAAAGCGCGACTTGGCCATGATCAGCGAGAACACCACGAAGCAGAGGATGGCGATCCAGGCGGTGAGCGGCAGGCCGAGCAGGCGCTGCACCCCGAACCAGCGGATGGCGGGCGCCAGGTCCTGCGCCGAGCGGCCGCCGGAGAGCGCCAGCACCACGCCGCGCACCCAGATATAGGAGGCAAGGGTGACGATGAAGGCGTTCATTTTCAGCTTGACGATCAACAGGCCATTGAAGGCGCCGATGGCGCTGCCGACGGCCAGCGCAATGAGCAGCGAAACCGGGACGCCGAGCCAATCGGGCGTCAACTGAACGCCCATGCCGATACCGGCCGAGCAGAAGACGATGCCAACCGCCATGGCGGACAGCGCCGCGACGGACTCTACCGAGAGATCCATGTGGCCGGCGATGATCACCAAAGCGAGGCCGATCGACATGACGCCGAGCACCGAGGAGGCCTCGATGATGTTGGCGAAGATGCCGGGCTGAAAGTAGTTCGGCACGAAGATCGAGAACACCAGCAGCACGAACAGCAGCATGAACCAGACGAGGTTATCGAGGACGAACTCGAGGGCGCGGCGGGTGTTGGGGTTCATGCTGGGTTTCCGGTGCGCATTCTGTTTGGCGGAGGGCTGGGCTGCCCCTCACCCTGACCCTCTCCCCAGAGGGGAGAGGGGACGTTGTGGCACGGCCTGGAGGCTATCGCCCCCTCTCCCCTCCGGGGAGAGGGTCGGGGTGAGGGGCCGTACCCTCACTCCGGTGCGAGCTGCCTATTCCACCGACGTCACGGTATCCGTCGGGGGCTTGAGGTTGCCCCAGAAGGCCGGGTTGTCGATGTTTTCCATGGTGATGGCGGCGCCGGGGATCTTGATGTTGGGGCCCCAGGCTTCGATCGTCACGGTGGAGGGGAGGCCCAGCACGTCGTAGGAGCCGGCCTTGATCTCCTGCTTGTTGACGATCTTGTCCATGAACATGGCGACCGCGGCAGCCTGGGCGTAGAGCGGCTGCTCGACTTCGGCCTGCATCCAGCCCTTGCGGATCAGGTCGAGGCCGACCGGCGCGCCGTTCGAGGAGAGCATCAGCACGTCGCCCGGCTTCTTGCCGGCAGCTTCCAGCGAAGCGGCAGCGGCGACCGAGAGGTGGGCGGCGTGGTTGAAGATCAGGTCGATATCGGGGTTGGCCAGCAGCTGGTCGTTGACGATGGTGCCCGCGGCGTCGGCGGCCCAGCCGAGGGCCGGCAGCGAGATGATCTTGACGTCGGGATAGGCCGCCATCTTTTCCTCGAAACCCTTCTGGATATCGAGCGTGTAGGGGTCGCCCGGATCGCCGAGCACCTGCAGCACCTTGCCCTTCACGGCGCCGTTCTTCTTGGTGAGGAGACCCTCGACCACTTCGGCGGCGACATAGCCGATCTCGACGGTGCCGGCGACCGAGGTGAAGGACGACGGCGTCGAGGTGATCTGGCGGTCGAACTCGACCACCGGGATGCCGGCCGCCATCGCGGCCTCGATCGAGGGCTTCAGCGCATTGAAATCGACGGCGGCGAGAATGATGGCCGCGGGCTTCAGCGCGATCACGTCGTTCATCTGGGATTGCTGGACGTCGGTCTTGTTGTCGGCGTTGAGCGTCTGCATCTCATAGCCGACCTGCTTCAGGAACATTTCCAGCGCCGAGACCGAGCCGGTCTGGAACTCATCGAGCAGGGTGGGCACGAGGTAGTAGACCTTGCCCTTGGTCTGGGCGAAAGCCGGCGTCAGCAGGGCCAAAGCCACTGCCAGAACGCCTAGGAGGGATAGAAGTATTCGCTTCATTTTCGTTCGCTCCTGTTTGCCGGATTTCCTTGTTCTGCCCCTCAACCAGCCGCTCCGGCAGCGGCCAGGGTTTCCCCGGTGATCATGTTGACCACCGCATCGGGGCTCGTATCCTTGGTTGCAACATCGCCGGCCACGACGCCCTGGCGGATCACCACGATCCGGTCGGCGACCTGGAAAGCCTGCTGCATGATGTGAGTAATGATGACGACGCCGATCCCCTGGTTGGCGACGGCGCGGATCATCTCGAGGCCGCGGCGGGTCTGCTCGACGCCGAGCGCCGCAAAGGGTTCGTCGAGCAAGACGAGCTTGCCACCCCAGTGGACGAACCGATTGAGCTCGATGGCCTGGCGCTGGCCGCCCGAGAGATGCTCGACCTTGGTGCGCAGCGACGGGATCCTGGTGCCGGCGCTGGCAAGGGCCTTGGCGACGACGGCCTCCATGGCCTTTTCGTCGAGCACCGACATGCCCAGCACCTTCCTGGTGATCTCGCGGCCCATGAAGAAGTTGGCGACGACATCGACATTGGTGGCGAGCGACAGGTCCTGGTAGACCGTCTCGATGCCGGCGGCCTTGGCCTCCGAGGGCGATTTGGCGAGGAAGTCGCGGCCGTCGAAGGTCATCCGGCCGGAGGTGGGTTCGAGTCCGCCGGCGATGATCTTCACCAGGGTCGATTTGCCGGCGCCATTGTCGCCGAGCAGCGCCACCACTTCGCCCTTGCCGATAGTGAAGCTGATGCTCTTCAGCGCTTCGATAGCGCCATAATTCTTCCTGATGTCGTCGAGGACGAGCAGCGGGGCGAAGCTGGTCATGCGGCAAGTCCCTTGAGCTGAGTTTGGCCGGGAGCGAAAAGCTGGCCGAAGCGGGGCGAGAGCACGCCGGCAACCGCCAGCGCCGCGGCGCCGCGCAGCACGGTGTGCGGGCCGCCATCGGAGATGATCAGCCGTGGCGCCTTGCGGTCGTGGCGAGCCGAAACCGAATTGGGCAGCTCGGCGGCGACGCGGGCCAGCTCGGCGCTGAGGCTCGGCGGCGCGAGGCCGCCGAGGATCACCGTCTCGGGGTCGAACAGGTTCTCGATCGTGATGAGGGCGGCGCGCAGTTGCGGGCCGATGGCGTCGGCATAGGCAGCCTCGCCGAGCCCCCGCCGGTTGAAGGCTTCGAGCGAAACATAGCGTTCGAGGCAGCCGCGATTGCCGCAGGGGCAGAGCTCGCCATCGGGAACGATCGGGATGTGACTGATCTCGCCGGCATTGCCCCAGGCGCCGCGCTGGCCCACCCCTTCATGCACCATGATGCCGCCGAGGCCGACGCCGATGAACAGGTAGTAGAAATCGGCGAACTCGGCGCCGCGGCCATAGAGCCGCTCGCCCAACGCGGCGGCGGCCATATCGGATTCGATGAAGGCGGGCAGGCCCGTGACTTCGGCAAGCCGTTCGCGCAGCGCGACATTGCCCCAGCCGACCATGGTGGTGGGGCCAACAAAGCTCATCGACTCGACGCCGAACGGACCGGGCAGCGACAGGCCGACGCCAAGCATGCGGGCGCCGCCACGCAGGGCGCGCAGCTCGGCGACCATGCTGCCGATCAGGGTGAAGGCTTCGTCCGGGCTGCAGCGGGCGGCATTGCTGTGGACCGAGCCGACGACGTCGCCGGCGAGATTGATCAGCGCTGCATCGAGCCCGAGCGGGGTGATGTAGACGCCGATGGCATAGCCGCCCTCGGGGTTGATGCGCAGCGTCGTCGGCGGCAGGCCGCGACCGCGCGGCTCCTCGCGGTTGGAGAGGATGTAACCCTGCTCTTCGAGCTCGCGGATGATGGTGGAGACGGTCTGGACAGTGAGGCCAACCTCCGCCGCGATGCGGCCACGGGTGGTCGGGCCAGTCGCACGGATGGCTTCAAGGACGATGCGCCGGTTGTACGGCCGTCCGAATTCCTGGTTCGTCCCCCTCAGGCCCAAGGCGTCCCTCCTAGGCTGGACCGGGAGACTGTGACGGCGGATTTATTAAGTCAAATGGAATTCAGAAATCGCCGCTGAAATGATGGGCAGGGTTGCGAAACCGGCGCTTGATTGTGCAGCTCGAACATGCCGATAACGGGGCCATGCCGGTACAGGACCTCGCCATTCTGGTGATCGACGAGAACCGCATCCGTGCCTCGATCATCGAGGACGGATTGCGTGAGGCCGGCCATGCCCGGGTCACGGTGGTCAACGAGATCAACGAGGTGGCGCGGGTCATCGAGCGCGACATGCCCGACGTGGTGGTGATCGACCTCGAGAACCCCAATCGCGATCGGCTGGAGCATTTCTTCACGCTGAGCCGGGCGCTGAAAAAGCCCATCGCCATGTTTGTCGACCGCTCGGACGCTTCGGCGATCGAGGCGGCGGTGGAGGCGGGGGTCTCGGCCTATGTGGTCGACGGGCTGAAGAAGGAGCGGGTGAAACCGATCCTCGATATGGCGGTGAGCCGCTTCAACGCCTTTGCCCGGCTGACGCGGGAACTGGAGCAGGCGCGCAGCGAACTCGAGGATCGCAAGGTCATCGACCAGGCCAAGGCGATCCTGTTGCGCACCCGCGGGCTCAGCGAGGCCGATGCCTACAAGCTGCTGCGCAAGACCGCGATGAACCAGAACCGCCGCATCGTCGATATTGCCCAGAGCCTGGTGACGGCCGACAGCCTGCTCGGCCCAGAGGAATAATCATGTCGCTCATTGCCCTCTCCGCCGGTTTCCTGCCCTTGCTCGACAGCGTGCTGCTGGTGCTGGCGCGGGAAAAGGGGTTCGCGGCGGCCGAGGGGCTCGACCTGCATCTGGTCAAGGAGACCTCGTGGGCCAATATCCGCGACCGGGCGGCTTTGGGGCATTTCGATTTCGCCCAGATGCTGGCGCCGATGCCGATTGCTGCGACGCTGGGCCTCAACCCGCTATCGGTGCCGATGATCACCCCGATGATGCTGGGGCTGGGCAATAATGGGGTGACGGTGAGCGCCGGGCTCTGGGCGCGGCTGGCCGATGCCGGGGCGCCGGCGACGCTCGCGGCCGGGCCGGTCGGCGCGGCGCTCAAGCAGGTGGTTGCGTCGTCGCAGCAGAAGCTGCGGTTCGGCGTGGTGCACCAGACCTCGTCGCATAATTACGAACTGCGCTACTGGCTGATGGCGAGCGGCATCGTGCCGGAGCGCGATATCGAGATCGTGGTGCTGCCACCGCCGCTGCTGCCCGAGGCGCTCGGCTCGGGAGGCATCGATGGTTATTGCGTCGGCGAACCGTGGAACACGGTCGGGGTGAAGAATGCCGGGGCGCATATCGCCACGGTGAAGGCCGCGATCTGGCGCTCGAGCCCCGACAAGGTGATCGGCATGCGGGCGCATTGGGCCGAGGCCAATAGCGACATCGTCGCCGGGCTGATCCGGGCGGTGCACCATGCCGCGGTGTGGTGCGGCGAGAGCGTCAACCATCAAGAGATCGCCGCGATCATGGCGGCGCCGCATTATCTCGGGCTGCCGGCGGAGTTGATCCTCCCGGCGCTGAATGGGCAGTTCGATATCGGTGGCGGGGCGACGGCAATGGTGCCGGAGCACTTCGTTCCTTATGCCGGGGCAGCCAACTTCCCGTGGACCAGCCACGCGGCGTGGTTCTACAGCCAGATGGTGCGCTGGGGCGAGGTCGAGCACAAAGCCGAGCGGGCGCGCGCCGCGGCCATGACCTTCCGCCCGGATGTCTATCGCTCAGCCCTGGCGCCGCTCGGGGTGCCGATGCCGCTCGCCGACAGCAAGGTCGAGGGGCTGCTGTCCGCGCCGACCGAGGTAGCGTCGACAGCGGGCACGCTGGTGATCGGGCCGGACGGATTCTTCGACGGGGTGCCGTTCGATCCGGATCAGGTCGAGGCGTATATTGCGGGGCAGCGGGCGCCGTAGTTTAGGCGCGTCACTGAAGCAGACGACCCCCTCCCATCCTCCCCCATGAAGGGGGAGGTGCCCCGCCGGTTCACTAGGCACGATGGAAGACAGAGCCTCGACGCTTCACCTCCCCCTTCATGGGGGAGGCCGGGAGGGGGCCGTCTCTATCAGTCAGGTGGCCCAGCACCGTCATCTCGAGCTTTGCGCAAACGATAGGCATATCTGATAATTGCCTATGTTGCGTGCAAATTGTGGGCGAGTGGATTCTGATTGAGCAGTTTCCACCCCTGCCCAATTTTCAACCACGCACCTAACCATCTGAAACCTCATCACTTATCGCGCTACCCCAGTTTGGCACGGCGCGTGCATTGTGTTTCCCGAACGCAAATTCGCGATCATTCGGCGTCCAACGGTGGGCGCCCCACGACAGGCAAAGCCGCCAACGGGAACGCCGACTGGTCTCCGGACCAGCGTGCAAGACCTGTTGGCGGCTTTGTCGTTTTGGGGCCGAGGGGCACTTCGGGGCGCCGGCTGATCGCATCACTCGGAGAGACTTGATGACCAGACCGACCACCACCTCCCTCCTCACCCGCCGGGCTTTCCTCGCGGGCACTACGGCAACCGCGGCAACGCTCGTGGCGGCCAAAACCCTGTTCCCCTCCGGCGCCTTTGCCCAAGGAGCGGGCCCTGAAGTCACCGGCGCCAAGCTTGGCTTCATCGCGCTGACCGACGCCGCGCCGTTGATCGTTGCCAGGGAAAAGGGGCTCTTCGCCAAGCATGGCGTGCCCGACGTCGAAGTGCTGAAGCAAGCCAGCTGGGGCGCGACGCGCGACAACCTGGTGCTGGGCGGCGCGGCCAACGGCATCGACGGGGCGCATATCCTGACGCCGATGCCCTACCTGATTTCGACCGGCAAGGTGACGCAGAACAACGTGCCGCTGCCGATGTCGATCGTGGCGCGGCTCAACTATGACAGCCAGGGCCTGTCGGTCGCCCAGGAGTACAAGGATGTCGGTGTGGGTCTCGATGCCGGTCCGCTGAAGGAGGTTTTTGCGGCCAGGAAGGCGAGCGGCAAGGACGTCACCGTGGCCATGACCTTCCCGGGCGGCACGCACGATTTGTGGATCCGCTACTGGCTCGCGGCGGCAGGCATCGATCCCAACAAGGACGTCACCACCGTGGTGGTGCCGCCACCGCAGATGGTCGCCAATATGAAAGTTGGCAACATGGACGCATTCTGCGTCGGTGAGCCGTGGAACGAGCAGCTGGTCAACCAGGGCATCGGCTTCACAGCCGCGACCACCGGCGAGCTCTGGAAGGGACACCCGGAGAAGGCGCTCGGTCTGCGTAATGACTTCATCGAAGCAAATCCCAATGCGGTGCGAGCCATTCTGATGGCTGTGATGGAGGCCCAGCAATGGGCTGACGACTTCGCCAACAAGGAGGAGATGGCCGATATCCTCAGCAAGCGGTCGTGGTTCAACGTACCCGCTGCCGATGTGCTCGGGCGCCTCAAGGGCGACATCAACTACGGCAATGGCCGCGTGGAGACGGCGACTGGGCTGGAGATGAAGTTCTGGAAGGGCGGCGTCTCCTATCCGTTCAAGAGCCATGATGCGTGGTTCCTCACCGAAGATATCCGCTGGGGGTACCTGCCGGCCGAAACCGACGTGAAGGCGCTGGTCGACCAGGTGAACCGCGAGGACCTGTGGCGCGATGCGGCCAAGACGCTCGGCGTCGCAGCGGCCGACATCCCGGCTTCGAGCTCGCGCGGGCCGGAGACCTTCTTCGACGGCAAAGTGTTCGATCCCGAAAACCCCTCCGCCTATCTCGAGAGCCTCGCGATCACCGCTCTCGGCTGATGTCCCCTGACTGGCGCCGGGCTTAACCCCGGCTCGGCGCCACTTTTTCCCTCTCAGTACGGACCAGCAATCATGAGTGCAGAGGCCCAGTTCGAAACCGTCGTGCCGACCAAGAAGGCGAAGGTGTTCGCTTTTCCGGCACAGCCCGCCAGCCGCAGGATCGACATGCAGAAGCTCGCCACGGGCGTCGCGCGCTCCGTGGTGCCGCCGCTGATCGTCATCCTGTTGATCCTGTTGATCTGGCAGATCGCCTGCTCGACCCCGGGCGCCTCGCTGCCGCCGCCCTCGGTGGTGTGGGAGCAGGCGGGCGAACTGATCTGGAACCCGTTCTTCGACTATGGCAATGGCGATATCGGGCTCGCCTGGCGGGTATTTGCGTCGCTGCAGCGGGTCGCTGTCGGCTTCGGCCTTGCCGCCCTGGTGGGCGTGGCGGTCGGGGCGTTTATCGGGCAATCGGTCTGGGCGATGCGCGGGCTCGACCCGATCTTCCAGATCCTTCGCACTGTTCCGCCTTTGGCCTGGCTGCCGCTGTCGCTGGCGGCCTTTCGCGACAGTCACCCATCGGCCATCTTTGTCATCTTCATCACCGCCGTGTGGCCGGTGATCATCAACACCGCGGTGGGCGTGCGGAACATCCCGAACGACTACCGGAACGTCGCGGCAATCCTGCGGCTCAATCCGATCGAGTTCTTCTTCAAGGTGATGGTGCCGGCCGCGGCGCCGTACATTTTCACCGGTTTGCGGATCGGCATCGGGCTCAGCTGGCTGGCCATCGTCGCGGCCGAAATGCTCACCGGCGGGGTCGGCATCGGCTTTTTCATCTGGGATGCGTGGAACTCGTCGCGCTTGCCCGACATCATCGTGGCGCTGGTCTATATCGGCGTGGTCGGCTTCATGCTCGATCGCCTGGTTGCCGGCTTCGGCGCCTTCATCACCCGCGGCACAGCCGCGAACTGAGGAAGAGCACCATGGCTGGCTATCTCAAGATCGAGCACGTCGACAAAAGCTTCGAGCGCAACGGGGTGACCTCGGAGGTGCTGAAGGACATTTCGCTGGAGATTTCCGAGGGCGAGGTGATCTCGATCATCGGGCATTCGGGCTGCGGCAAGTCCACACTGCTCAACCTGATCGCCGGGCTGACCGAGGTGAGCTCGGGCGCCATCGTCCTTGGCTCGGAAGTGGTCAGCGGGCCGGGGCCGGAGCGGGCGGTGGTGTTCCAGAACCATTCGCTGCTGCCCTGGCTGACGGTCTACGAGAACGTCAACCTGGCGGTTTCGAAGGTGTTCGGCGCAAAGCGGTCGAGGGCCGAGCGGCATGAGTGGATCATGCACAATCTCGACCTGGTGCAGATGGGTCATGCCCGGGACAAGCGGCCGGCGGAGATTTCCGGCGGCATGAAGCAGCGCGTCGGCATTGCCCGGGCGCTGGCGATGGAACCGAAGATCCTCTTGCTCGACGAGCCGTTCGGGGCGCTCGACGCGCTGACGCGGGCGCACCTGCAGGATGCGGTGATGGAGATTCACGAGCGGCTCCACAACACCATGATCATGATCACCCACGACGTCGACGAGGCGGTGCTGCTCTCGGATCGGATCGTGATGATGACCAACGGGCCGGCGGCGCGGATCGGCGAAGTGCTGGATGTGCCGCTCGGCCGGCCGCGCCGGCGGCTCGAGCTGGCCGGCGACCGGACCTATCTCAAGTGCCGCGAGGCGGTGCTGAAGTTTCTGTATGAACGGCATCGGTTTGTTGAGGCGGCTTAGCACTGGCGGTGCCGAGATCCTCCCCCGCGTGGCGGGGGAGGGGGACCGCCGAAGGC
>NZ_LAJE02000042.1 GCF_000970465.2 Devosia insulae DS-56 | reverse complement strand
CAAGGGGGAGGGGAGCTCCCTCGATCACAGCATCCGAGAACCCCAGCTGACCCGTCCGCTTGATCGCCATCGTCGGCCTCCTCAATCAACCAGACGGAATCACAAATCGCGATTACGCAACAGGCCCTTTATGGGGGAGGCCGGGAGGGGGCCGTCTTTATCAGTCAACGCCTCACCGCTCCGGCATCCCCGCCTCCACCCAGCGGACGAACAGCGCGATCTGCTCCTCTGCCAGCGGGTAGCTCAGGAACGGCATGCGCGGCGTGCTGATCCCCTTGAGCCGGCGGATCAGTTCGCTGCCTTCGGGGTCGCCCGGCAGCAGCACCCGGCCATCCTTGCTGCCGGCAAGCGCCAGGGCGTAGCTGTCGAGGCGCAGGCCTTTCCCGGCGCCCTGGGCGGAATGGCACATGACGCAATGCTTGGTGACGATCGGGTTGATATCCGCCCAGGTCGGCGGCTGGCCCCCGGCTTCGGCGGCGGGTGTCGCCGTGGCCAGGCAGGCGAAGAGTAGCGCAACAGACGTCTGCTTCATGGTAGCGACCAAAGTCAGTGTTCGAGCGCGGCGAGGAAGTCATCCGGCTGCGTAATCGCTAGCACATCCCCAGGCGCGATGCGCGAGTTGCATTGTTGGTGTTCTGGATAGTCTTGGTAAATACGTGTCATCTCTAATGAATCTGACGTCAGCTGTTACTGGATGCGCTTGTTCGCAGCATGGTATGCTGCCCCATCGCCGCCGCTGGCCGCCCGCCTGCGGCGTTACGCGTGGGAGGAAGAACATGAGAAGACTGGTTCTGCTTGCACTGGCTGCTTCGTTCTGCCCGATGGTTGCATCGGCCGCCGATGTCAGCCTCGACGACATGCGCAAGGCCGTGGACAAGTACAAGGACGTGAAGGTGGCGCTGGCGGATGGCTATATCCTGCCTGAAAACCATTGCGTGTCGGCCGCCAATTCCGGGTTGCCGGCCGAGCTTGGCGCCATGGGGCTCCACTACATTCACCCGGGCCTGCTCGAGATCACCGGCACCGCCCCCAAGGTCGACGGCAAGAGCACCTACACCGACTGGATGAAGCCCTCGGTGCTGATCTACGAGCCGCAGGCCGATGGTTCGCTCGAGCTGGTGGCGGTGGAGAACCTGGTGTTCCAGGCGGCCTGGGATGCGGCGGGCAAGACCGAGGAGCTGGTGCTCAACGGGCGCGCCTGGGACCACATGGCCGACGACCCGGCGACGGCCGGCGACGAGGCGCATGGCTTCATGCCGCATTACGACCAGCATGTCTGGCTCTACCGCATCTACACATCTGACGCTGCCGACGATCGCACTAGTGTCAATTTCGGTGGTCGCCGCATGCTTAAAAAAATGAGAGAACGCACGACCAGTGATGATGAGTCTGCTAGACTAACGATACAACAATCGTACACACAGG
>NZ_LAJE02000041.1 GCF_000970465.2 Devosia insulae DS-56 | reverse complement strand
GAAGGGGGAGGTGCCGCATCGAGTGTCAGGCACGATCGAGCCACAAGCTCGACTCTTCACCTCCCCCCTTGTGGGGGAGGCCGGGCGGGGGCCGTCTCTATCAGTCGTCATGACGGATTTCCCTGACCCTCTGCCGGCCGTCTCCGACCTTCGCCGCCCTGACCACCCGAGGGATCATCGAGCAGTCGTACGCTCGCCCCGGCGGTGAGCTGCTGTACGCCCTGCGTCACCACCTGATCGCCTTCGCCGAGCTCGGCCTTCACCAGCACGCCATCGGAATTGCGCTGGATGATCTCGACCGGCACGCGCTCGACCTTGCCCTCAACGAACTTCCACAAATAGCTGCCGGCGCTCGACCACTGGATCGCCAAGGGGTCGACCGAGGGGAATTGTTCGCCGGGGAAGGTCATGGAAACCGAGAACGACATGCCGGGCCGCAGCAGGCCCTCGTCGTTGGGGATGGCGGCTTCGACCTTCAGGGTGCGGCTCGCCGGATCGATGCGGTTGTCGACGGCGCTGACTTCGCCGGCGATGGTCTGGCCGGGCAGAGCCACGGCCGTCGCAGTCAGCGGCATGCCCTCGGTGATGGCCGAGGCATAGCGCTCGGGCACCCAGAAACTGACGAGGATGTGCGAGGTGTCCTCGATGGTGGTGACGACGCTCTGCGAGGTCACGGTGTTGCCGGCGCTGACCTGAAACAGGCCGACGGTGCCGGCGATCGGCGTCGAGATGGTGCGCCTGGCGAGCGCCAGGTCGGCGTTCTGCAGCTCCAGCCGGGCGTTGTTGAAGGCCAGTTGCGCCGCCGCGACCTGTACCGTCGTGGTGTTATTGGCCTTGGCCAGTTCGTTGGTGCGATCGAGCGCCGTCTGCGCGTCGTCGAAGCCGAGCTTGGCGCGCTCCTGGGCGATCTGCTCGGCATCGGCATCGAGCCGGCCGATCACCGCGCCTGCGGTCACCGCCTCGCCGGGACGTACCGTCAGTTCCGCAAGCGTGCCGCTGGCTGGCGAGACCACGGTCACCGAGTGCGCCGCGGCGCCTTCGCCGATCGAGGTCAGCTTGTCGTTGATGGTGGCGAGCAGCACCGGCGCCGTGACCACCACCATGGTGCGGTTGCCGCCACGACCGCCGCCCGGGCCGCCACCGCCCTCGCCGCCGCCGGGGCCGCGCTGGCCAGCTGCCTGCTGTTGGCCCGGAGCATTTGCCGGGCCGGTCGCCGCCTCAGCCGGTTCGCCAAAGGGCAGGGTGATGCCGAAGCGGGCCAGCGTCTCGGATGCGCCGGGCACGAAGAAGACGTAAGCGGCCGCGGCCGCTCCTATGACGACGAGCGAAAGCAGCAATTGCCTGAACAAGCGACCGAATCCTAAACGAGATGTGCCCCAGCCGGATCAGGGGCAGAACGGCGCGGACGATAGCATCGGCATTCGACGCTTCACATTAAATC
>NZ_LAJE02000040.1 GCF_000970465.2 Devosia insulae DS-56 | reverse complement strand
CCCCTAGTAGATTATTTTTCTGTGCGAGCTAGGCCATCACAACTGGCAACTGACAGCAAAAAGCCAGCTTTCCCGCGCGGCGAGCAGTCTATAAATTCAAGAATAGCCATTCTTTCAATGAATTACGGCTGTTGACTGCACTTTGGACTCCGATCTAGATGACATCGTGAACCCGGCAAAACAGAAATGGAGTGCCGAATGTGAAAATCTAGAACGAATGGAAATAACGAAATGATTTTGGATGAACGTGTAGCAACTAAGACTGTCAGGATTGAGACCAATTACGGCACTATCAATCTTAAGGCCGGTCACCAAACGCCTTGGGGCGTGGTAGAGATAGTGCATCCGCTTGGCGATGGCACTTGGTTCGTTGGAACGAAATGGACACCCGGTAAAAAGCTATCAAGGCGGAAAAGCGCTCGCCTGATGGACCTCGTTTGGACCGGCAGTGTCGAACGTCTTTTCGTCGCCCCGCTGTTGCCTCACTCGATGTCAGGCGACGACAAGCAGGCGATGGCCCAAACCTTTGCCGCTGAGTTCGGTTTCAGGAAGGTGCCGGGTCTGGACACAGGGTTTCCCGTTGTGCTTTCCGCTGACAACTGGCCTCCATCAATTCCCCTGCCTCAGTATGCCGTACTTTACCGTCCGCCTGCAGCGACTCCCCATTGGCGCAACCTGTAGTCCTACGATCCTGCCGCACGAAACCCGCCATCGCTGGCGGGTTTTTCTTTGCCCGCTGGCAACTGGTCGCAGCAAAGTAAGAATTAAAAGCAATCGCCTCTGAAATCAAAAGAAATACTGTGAACGGTTACACGAAGACTCTTCTTGACTCCAAGACGACTCTATCGTAGGTTCGACCCATAGCTTAACATCAAATAAAGGAAAATATATATGCCTGACGTGAATAACAACAGCCAAAAAGTCTTTGACGTAGAGAAGCATAACAATGAGCGGGTTACCTATCTGGCCCTGCTACACGGCATCGCAGCGATCCAAAACCAAAAGTCGCTGTCGGCGGCGGTCGGGGATCGGGATTTGCACCGTATGTGCGCGGTCGTTCGCTCTATGGGCAACCCTGCCGATAGCTGGGCGCTAATTGGTCTCGTTGAGGAACGGGTTGGCCACGAGATTGACCTTTGGCCTGACCACGCCGCAGTGACTCCCGAGGATGGAGCAAAGCGCGAACAACTTATGGAACGTCTGGCGAGTCATCGTCGGGATCGGATCAAGGAAGCGGCGAAAAAGAATCGCTAGAGCCAGACAACTGCCCGCTGCCAGTGGGCAGTCACCCCATAAGCAATGTCGGAGGTACGCCAGCGACAGAACAAAACATATTTTGAAAGCGAAGGAATAATTGAATCATTATGAAAACTTCAATGCGGCTGAACCCACGGCGCGTCGGTGGGATATCCTGCCACGCTCACTGCCGCCAATCGGCCTGTCCAGAGACATGGCTGCTGCATACATCGATGTAAGCCCCTCTAAGTTTGACCAGATGGTTGCTGATGGGCGCATGCCGAAGCCAAAGAGAATCGATGCCCGTCGTGTTTGGGATCGGTTGAAGCTTGAGCGAGCCTTTGGACAACTACCGGGTGATGAGGACGACAGCGAGGTTGATAGATGGGCCGTGTTCAATTGAAGTCCCGCAGGCCGCCCCTGCCCAAGTTCGTCGTGGAATATGAGGTGCCCAAGGGTTCGGGCAAATGGTTCGTTTATTTTCGCCAGAAGGGCGAAAAGAACGTTCGCATGCTTGGGACGCCCGGAACCCCGGAATGGGAAGAGTTGTATCGCCGCCTGCTTGCGGGGCAGAGGCCAACGGTCGATAAACTGCAACAGCCGGTCAAAGACACATTTGCATGGCTATGCCAGCAATACATGTCATCGTCAGAATTCCTAGGACTGGATGAACGCACGAGGCGAGTCCGTCGCGGCATTCTCAGCCATTGCATGCAAGAATGCCCCGAAGGACAAAAGCTCACCTATGGCGATGTACCGCTTTTACGGTTCACGGCTAAATCGGTCGCAAACCTGCGCGATGCAAAGCGTGGTTTGCCAGAGGCCGGGAACGGGCGTGTAAAGGCTATTAGGGCCGCGTTCAACTGGGCCACCTTACCCGAGGTAGGCCTGATGCAGGTGAACCCTGCACGGGACGTGAAATACTTTAAAAGCCACAATCCGGACGGGCACCACACTTGGACGCTCGAAGAAGTGGAACAGTTTGAGCGCAGGCACCCGTTGGGGACCAAAGCGCACCTTGCACTTGCCCTGCTTCTTTACACCGGTCAGCGGCGCTCTGACGTTGTCTTATTCGGGCGGCAACATGAACGGGAAGGCTGGCTGAAATTTACTCAGCAGAAGAACCGCGACACAAAACCGATCCATCTGGAGATTCCAATTCGCCCAGAGCTTCGGCGGGTTCTGGATGCCAGCCCTACCGGCGACTTGGTTTATCTGGTGACCGAGTTTAGTAAGCCATTCACCGACAACGGCTTCGGCAACTGGTTTCGAGACCGATGCATCGAAGCAGAAGTGCCGGGACGCGCCCACGGCCTTCGCAAGGCTTGCGCAACCCGATTGGCAGACAACGGGGCAACCGCACACGAGATTATGGCCATAACCGGCCATACAACGCTCAAAGAGGTTCAGCGCTACACCAAGGCGGCAAACCAGCGGAGACTAGCCGAAAGCGCTAGCAAACTCGGCTAGAACGATTTTCTGGATTCGGATTGTCAATGGCACAAGCCGAGAACAAAAGTGTCTAAGAAGACTCCCGATCACGAGAGAGCTAGACAAAAACGCCAAAAAGCGCAGCAATTTCAATGTGGTTTTGAAGTAGTGGTGCCCGGGACCGGAATCGAACCAGTGACACGCGGATTTTCAATCCGCTGCTCTACCAACTGAGCTACCCGGGCAACCGTGGCGCCCGAGGGCGCTAAGTCGGGCGGTTTATAGGGGGCATTGTCGGGGTGCGCAAGCGGGTTTTGCCATCTTCCTCAATGTGGAAAATCCGCCCTGGAAACCGGGCATCGAAGCGCCCTCCTGGGTATCGTTCCTGCACCATTCCGGTGGCTTGCCGCCGGCCGCACGGCTAGTCTGCGCCGATTCAATATGAGGAGCCACGATGCTTGAGGATATCAGGGGCAAGCGCGCCCTCGTCACCGGGTCTTCCACCGGCATCGGGGCCGCCGTGGCGAGGGAACTGGCGCGTCTCGGCGCCGCCGTTGCCGTGCACGGCAACAAGAATGCCGCAGCCGCCGAAGCCGTCGCCGCCGAGATCGGCGCTGCGGGCGGCAAGGCGGTGGTGGTGCTCGGTGATGTGAGCAACTCGGCCTCGGCCGCCCGAATCGTCGCCGATGCGGTGGCCGGGCTCGGCGGGCTCGACATCCTGATCAACAATGCCGGCGCGATTCTCGACCGCGTCACCAACGCCGCCTTCGACGACACCGCCTACGACAACGTCTACAACCTCAACGTTCGCTCGGTGCTGGCTGTCACCAAGGCGGCCTATCCGCACCTCAAGGCGGCCGGCGGCGGCTCGATCATCAATACCGGCTCGGTGGCCGGCCGCTTTGGCGGTTTTGGCGGTTCGGCGGTCTACGCCTCGGCCAAGGCCGCGGTGCACTCGATCACCCGCAACGCCGCCCGCGAGTTCGCCCCCGACCACATCCGCGTCAACGTCGTCGCGCCGGGCTTCATCATCACCCCGTTCCACGACAAGACCCCGCAATCGGTGAAAGACGCCGCCGCCGCGCAGATCCCGATGCAGCGCCTGGGCACGGCCGAGGATTGCGTCGGCGCCTATGTGTTTCTGGCCTCGGACTCGATGTCCGGCTACATCACCGGGCAGATCATCGACGTGAACGGCGGGCAGCTGATGCCGTGAGGGGAGGGGCGCCGGATCATCAGTCGGGCATCTCCCCCTTGGCGGCGGACAGAGAGGGGGACGTGAAGGATGCGCCAACCAGTCCCACCTCGATACCGTGCCTTCGCCAAATCCCTCCGCGTCGACAGCACCGACGCCGAGCGAAAGCTCTGGTCCGTGCTCCGCGCCGGGCAACTCGACGGCCTGAAGTTCAAACGCCAGGTGCCGCTCGACGGCTACATCCTCGATTTCGTCTGCTTTGAAGCCAGGCTGATCATCGAACTCGATGGCGGCCAGCACAGCGGCTCTGCGGCGGATCTGGTGCGCGACGAACACTTTCGGGCGGCAGGCTTTCGCACGCTGCGGTTCTGGAACAACGACGTGCTGGAGGGCCTTGACGGGGTGTACGAGAGGCTGCGGATCGTCCTGAGAGATCGCGACCCCCTCTCTGGCGAAAACTAAGGGCTTAGCTGCGCTAAACCCAAGTTTTCGCTTTCTCCCCCGCCAAGGGGGAGAGTCCCGACTGATACACCGGCGCATGTGGAAGGCACGGATCATCTCCCCCTTGGCGGGGGAGAAAGCAAAATCTTAGGCTTAGCCGTTTGGCTAAGCCTTAGATTTTGCCAGAGAGGGGGTCGTTTGGAGGAGCAGCCTACTCCTCGTCCTCCGCCTCATCGATCTTGGGAACCCCATCCTCTTCATCCACCTCCACCGGCTCGGCGGGGATCACATAGCTCCCGCTGAGCCAGCGATTGAGGTCGATGTCCTGGCAACGGCCCGAGCAGAACGGATGGTGTTGCTGGCTCGACGGCTTGCCGCAGATCGGGCAGGGCCGGGTCGGCTTCAGCTTGATGATCTCGGCAGTCATCTCTTGATGATCCCAGCGGTCATCTCAGACCGCTGTCAGGTTCGACTGGTTCAACCAGTTGAAGTGGACCGGATAGCCTTCACCCGCCAACAGGCCCACCGTCTCGTTGAGCGGCAGCCCGACCACGGCCGAGTAGGAGCCCTGCAGCTTCAGGACAAACGCCCCGGCGATACCCTGGATGGCGTAGCCGCCGGCCTTGTCGCGCCATTCGGCGCTGGCGAGGTAGCTTTCGATCTCGCGGGCCGACAGCCGTTTGAAGCGGATGCGGGTTTCGACCAGGCGTTTGCGCATCTGGCCGGACGGCGTCAGCATGGTGACGGCGGTGAACACCCGGTGCGAGCGGCCCGAGAGGACGCGCAGGCACTCCGATGCTTCTTCCATCGTCTCGGCCTTGGGCAGGATCCGCCGCCCGACGGCCACCACGGTATCGGCCGCCAGCACCAGCGCGTTACCGGCGATTCCGGTGGTCTTGGCCTTGTGCTGCGCGGTGATCGCCTTCTGATCGGCAAGCCGCTGCGCCAGTTTGCGCGGCAGCTCGCCCTTTTCCGGCGTCTCGTCGATATGCGCCGGCACCAGATGTTCCGGCTCGATGCCGATCTGGTTCAACAAGGCGAGGCGCCGCGGCGAGGCGGACGCGAGGATAAGCTCGGGACGGCTGGCCATTCGGTGCCCTATTTGAAGCGGTAGGTGATCCGGCCTTTGGTCAGATCGTAAGGTGTCATTTCGCACAACACCTTATCGCCCGCCAGCACGCGGATGCGATTCTTGCGCATGCGGCCGGCAGTATGGGCGATGATCTCGTGCTCGTTTTCCAGTTTCACCCGAAATGTTGCGTTGGGCAGCAATTCGGTGACCACACCTGGAAACTCGAGCACTTCTTCCTTGGCCATACTGTCTCCATCGGCGGCGCGGCAGGCTCTCCCGTCGCGCGCTCGGATCTTACCTGAAGCGGTAGTTGATCCGGCCCTTGGTCAGGTCATAGGGGGTCATTTCGACCAGCACCTTGTCGCCCGCCAGCACACGGATGCGGTTCTTGCGCAGCCGGCCCGCCGTATGGGCGATGATCTCGTGCTCATTCTCCAGCTTCACGCGAAAAGTCGCATTCGGCAGCAGTTCCGTGATCACGCCCGGAAATTCGAGCACTTCTTCCTTAGCCATTCTCTCTCCTGAGACGGCCCCGCGAAACACGTTACTGGCAATGTCGGGGGCTTGAATTGGGCGCCACCTATACTGGATGTCGCCCGGTTTGTGAACCACCTGCGGGTGGGGATGCTCTGTTGATATGGGGAATGAGGTACGATTTGAGAAGTGGGTGACGTTTGCGCGCTGACTGCAGGCAGACGGCCCCCTCCCGGCCTCCCGCATGAAGGGGGAGGTGAAGAGTCGACCCTGTGGCTCGATCGTGCCCAATACTCGATGCGGCACCTCCCCCCTTGTGGGGGAGGATGGGAGGGGGCCGTCTCTATCAGTCACCCCACCTTCGCCGGCGCCGCCACCAGTTTGTCGAGCCGCTCGCGCACCCGCTGCTGCAGCGTATCGCGCAGGGTGCGATAGGCGCTAAGCACCGCCTCCCGGTTGCCCTCGGTCTCGGTCGGGTCCGGCATCGGCCAGTGTTCGACGGCGCCCATCTCCAGCCCGCGCCGTTCGACCGCCTCGGGCGCGTCGTTCGACAGCGTGATCACCAGGTCGAAATGGTTGGCCACCAGCTCATCCATGGTGTGCGGGGTGTGGACGCTCATATCGATGCCGATTTCTTCCATCACCTCATGCACGAAGCCATCGGCCTTGCCCGAGCGCACCCCGGCCGAGCGGACGATCAGCCGCCCGGGGAAGAACCGCCGCGCCAAAGCGGCGGCGATCGGCGAGCGCACCGAGTTCATCGAGCAGACGAACAGCACCGTCGGCAGGTTCGACTCGCGCTCGTCGATGCGGCTGGCGAAGGGCTGCACCGCGCAGATCAGCGTAAACAGCCGCCTGGCGGTGTTGAGGTCCATCTCCAGCTTGTTGTCGAGCCGCGTGCGCAGCAGCTCCGCCGCCTCGTTGTGGAGGCCGCGCCGCGCCATATCGACGGTTTCGATCTGATAGGTCGAGCCGGTCTTGATCGCGTCGTAATAGCTCTCGCGGATGCGGAAATAGTCGCGGATCAGTCGCCGGAACGGCGTCAGCGACAGATAATGCGCGGCGATCGGCTCATAGGTGTCGGGGTTGCGCACATCGAGCACGATGTAATTGCCGACGATCGAGATGTGCAGCGCATAGGGCCCGGTCGCCTTGACCCGGGCTGGGGCGAAGACGTTCTGTTCGACCAGGTCGTAAATGGCGATGCGCCACTCATGCACCTCGTCGGGGTCGACCGAGGTGATGGTATTGGGGTCCAGCGTCACGGCGACGATGCGATCGCTGTTCGGATCGAACTGTCGCGGCGTCAGCGCCATCTAGCGATTGAGCCTTATGGCGATCGAGCGCTCATGCGCCCCGAGCCCCTCGGTTATCGCCAGCGTCCGGGCGGCCGGTGCCAGTTCCGCCAGGGAGGCCGGATCGCACCCGAGTACCGAGGTCCGTTTCATGAAATCGAGCACCCCCAGGCCGGACGCATAGCGTGCCGAGCGGGCGGTCGGCAGCACATGGTTCGAACCGCCCACATAATCGCCGATTGCCTCGGGCGTGTGATGCCCGAGAAAAATGGCACCAGCATTGCGGATTTTGGGGAGCAGCGCCTGCGGATCCTCGATCGCCAGTTCCACATGCTCAGATGCGATGCGGTTGGCGAGTTCCACCGCTTCCGCCATCGAGGCGACGGTAATGATGGCGCCGAACTCTTCCCAGCCGGCGCGAGTGATCTCGGCCCGGGGCAACAGCTCGATCTGCCGCCACACTTCGTCCTCGACAACATCGGCGAGCCGGGGGTCGGTGGTGATGAGGAGCGATTGCGCCCCGCCGCCATGCTCGGCCTGCGCCAAGAGGTCTGCTGCCACCCAGGCGGGGTTGGCGGAAGAATCGGCGATGACCAGCACTTCCGACGGCCCGGCGATCATGTCGATGCCGACCGTGCCGAACACCTGGCGCTTGGCCGCCGCCACATAGGCATTGCCCGGCCCGACGATCTTCGAAACCGCTGCAATCGTAGCGGTGCCATAGGCCAAGGCGCCGATCGCCTGCGCTCCGCCGATCCGATAAATCTCGGTCACCCCGGCGATCTTCGCCGCCGCCAGCACCGCATCATTTGCCTCGCCGCCCGGCATCGGCACCACCATGGCGATGCGGCTGGCGCCGGCAACCTTGGCCGGCACGGCGTTCATCAGCACCGACGAGGGGTAGGCCGCCGTGCCGCCCGGCACGTAAATGCCCACTGCCTCGACCGGCGTCCAGATCGTCCCCAAGGTGACCCCGAGGTGGTCCTGGTAGACATGGTCGAGCGGCTTCTGCTTTTCGTGGTGGGCGCGGATGCGCTCATGCGCCACCGTCAGCGCCGAAATCACCTCGGCAGAGGTTCGCGCACTGGCGTCGGCGATCTCGTCGTCCGTAACCCGCAGCGCCCAAGAGGCCTGGGCCGGCTTGTCGAACCGCTCGGTGTACTCGATCACCGCCGCGTCGCCGCGCGCCTTCACCTCGCTCAGGATCGCGGCAACCGCATTGCCCACTTCCTCCGAAGCTTCGCGCTTCGAATTCAGCAGCGTCTCGAAAGCTTCGGCAAAGCCGGCATCCCGGCTGTCCAGAATAACTGGCATTAACCGGCGTGCTCGGGTTTGACCTTCGCCGCCCAGGCCGCGCCCAGGTCCTGCAGGCGCGCTTCCAGCACTTCCACTTCCAGCCGCACCGTGCCGCCGCCGGCAAACGCCAGGTCGACCCAGCCGCTCGGCGCCGCGTTCTCGGTGAAGCGGATGGTCAGCAGTTCCAGCGCGCCCTCGAGCGAATTGGTGTCGATGCCAGCGACCTTCACCCCGGTCACCCGGTCGAAATGCAGCGCCGCGCGCTTCCGCACCCCGGTCTTGGCATTACCGCCATCTTCCCAGGCATAGCGGTTCATCAGCAGCGCGAAACGCTGGTCAGCCTTGGCGTAACCCATATCGCCGACGCGCACGATGGCGTCCTGCGTGGTCGCCGAAATCACGTCGAGGTCTTCGCTATCAAGCGCCAGAAGCTTGAGATCGGTCATGTGTTGGGGGTCCGGAAACGGTGGAATTGACCAGCAAGTGGGGGCCCGACAGACGATCTACAAGTTAAGCGCCGAGGGGGCAATCGCATATGAGCGCAGGTGGCTCCCGCGCCCCCCTCTCTTGCGAAAACTAAGGACTTAGCTGCGCTAAGCCCAAGTTTTCGCTTTCTCCCCCGCCAAGGGGGAGAGTCCCGACTGACACTTCGATGCTTATGGAGGCCACCGATCATCTCCCCCTTGGCGAGGAGAAAGCAAAATCTTAGGTTTAGCCGTTTGACTAAACCTTAGATTTTGCAAGAGAGGGGGCGCGGAGGCACGACGGCTCGACCGCACCGATCTGCCTTCTCCCCTTGAGGGAGAAGGTGCCCGAAGGGCGGATGAGGGGTACGCAAAACGAAGTGTAGCGCGATCCGAGCGAAGCGAGGAGTGACTGAGTACGCGGAGAGATACCCCTCATCCGCCCTTCGGGCACCTCCGGGCGAGGGCTGCGCCCTCGTCCCGCGACCACAAGGGGAGAAGGCGATCGCTGCAACGCCAGAGTCCGCTACTTCAGCCCGTGACCCGCTCGATCTCCGCGCCAACCGCGCTCAGCTTGTCCTCGAGCCGCTCGAAGCCGCGATCGAGGTGGTAAATCCGGTTGACCACCGTCTCGCCGCGCGCCGCGAGCCCCGCGATCACCAGCGACACCGAGGCGCGAAGGTCGGTCGCCATCACCTGCGCGCCTTTCAGCTGCGGCACGCCGGTCACCGTCGCCACCTGGCCATCGACCTTGATGTCGGCGCCGAAGCGGGCGAGCTCGGCCACATGCATGTAGCGGTTCTCGAAGATCGTTTCGCGGATCTGCGAGGTGCCGTTGGCCATGGTCATCAGCGCCATGAACTGCGCCTGCAGGTCCGTCGGGAAACCCGGGAACGGCTGCGTCTCGGCATGCACCGCCTGGATGCCGTTGCCGTTGCGCCTGACCCGGATGCCCGTGGCCTCGGAGCTGATGTCCACGCCAGCCTGGCCAAGCGTATCGAGCGCCGCCTGCAGGTGCTCGGCCCGCGCGTGCCTCAGCAGCACGTCGCCGCCGGTCATCGCTGCCGCCATGGCATAGGTGCCGGTCTCGATCCGGTCCGCCACCACCGCATGGGTCGCCCCGTGCAGCTCGTCGACGCCCTCGATGGTCAGCGTGCGCGTGCCGATGCCGGAAATCTTCGCGCCCATTTTCACCAGGCACTCGGCGACGTCGCTGATTTCGGGCTCCATCGCGGCGTTCTCGAGCACCGTGGTGCCCTTGGCCAGCGTCGCCGCCATCAGCAGCACGTGCGTCGCGCCCACCGTCACCTTGGGGAATACCACGCGCGCGCCGCGCAACCCACCCTTGGGGGCGCGCGCCACCACATAGCCTTCGTCGATCTCGAGCTCGGCGCCCAGCTCCTTGAGCCCCGCGAGGAACAGGTCCACCGGCCGGGTGCCGATGGCGCAGCCGCCCGGCAGCGACACTCGCGCCTCATGCGCCCGCGCCAGCAGCGGCCCGATCACCCAGAAGCTCGCCCGCATCGTCGAGACCAGCTCGTAGGGCGCCGTGGTGTCGACGATCTCGGCCGCCTGCAGCGTCATCCGCTGGCCCTCCAGCGTCGGCGCCTTGCGGCCATGCACGGCGATATCGACGCCGTGATTCTCGAGGATTTTTTCGAGCTGGTTGACGTCCGCCAGCCGCGGCACGTTCTCCAGCACCAGCGGGTCTTTGGTCAGCAGCGACGCGATCATCAGCGGCAGCGCCGCGTTCTTGGCGCCCGAGATGGGGATCTCGCCCCTGAGCTCATTGCCACCCACCAGACGAATGCGATCCATGTTGTCTTCCCGACTGCGGAGCGTTCTGCCCCTTGCCCTAGCTATCCGAGTCACCATGCGGCTTCAACGCAGCCCCATCGGCCGTGTCGTTCGCTTCCGTCTCGGGTGGAGATTTGCCGGTGCCCGCCGCCCGGGCCCGCGCCTGTTCCTTCCGCCGCTTCAGGTTCTCCCGAAGCTTTGCGGCCAATCTTTGCTCGCGCTTCGCCGCGTCGTCAGCCACGTCCAGCCTTGCCTTCACGTCACTCGATTTCACGCGCCACCCTAGCAGCAAAGCCACGTTCGCTGCTGTAGCCCGTTTGCAAGCTTTTTGCGCTTGCACCAGCCAAAGCCCTGTGGCAGTAACCGCCCCACGCCGCCGGGGGCCTCGCCCCACGCCATGCGTTCGCTGCAGTAGCTCAGTGGTAGAGCACTCCCTTGGTAAGGGAGAGGTCGAGAGTTCAATCCTCTCTTGCAGCACCATTTTCTTCAAGGATTTCGATGACTTGCGGTTTCGGTTAGCACCGGAGCTAGGCTGACGCATTCGGACGGGAGCGGACCGCTTACAGCTTCCGGCCTACCTACGCGTCTAGCCAACTTCGCAAGGGCACGAACGTGCAAGCTCGCCATCAACATAAGTCCGCATGATCGAGATGTACTACTCGGATGTCGTTCCGGACGATATAGCGGTGCAGTTGGAGGGGGTAGTTTCGACTGACACGCGAACCGCTCTGCGTTGTAGCCGTTGAGCACTCCCAGCATTTGGTTGGCCTCAGTTGGGTACCGTTCCAAGCCTGTTGGGCGACTCACGACTTGTGGACCAGCGCCCAAGTGCGTGCGATACGTTTGTGATCACCACGCTGCCTCAGTTGCGTCGTCCTGGGGTACGGCAGCCCTAGTAACCATATGGTGCCGACTATGAACATGATTCTGCCAAATATCGACGAAGACCTCGACGTGATCTTCGGCGAGTATAAGGACCACGAGACGGTTCAGCTCTTCGTGCAGAGCGTCCGATCCGCCGGTCTGCTCGGCACTCTGTACATTGGTTATCCTGTCCTCTCAGTGGATGACTCCAAGATAGAATTCGACGCTGTCTTGGTGTCCAGAAACCACGGGGTTGTCATATTCGATTTGTACTCTATCGGCGACAGAGGAACGAAGGCGGATCAAAATCCACTGCCAACGGAGATCGTCGAGCGCCAAGAGCAGCTTTACGCGGCGCTGTACAACCGCCTGAATTCTTTCTCAGAGTTGAGGACTGGGCGACGTTTGGTCATCGAACTCTCCACCGTCACAGTACACCCTATCCACGATGTGTTTGAACAGGTCGGAGACAACCTACTCGTGGGATTGCGGAAGCTCTCGCAGCTGCCGGAGATCCCCCGCGACGATTGGCCTACAGATGAGCAAGTGGCCCACCTAAACGCTGCAATTCAACGCATCTCGAACCTGAAGCCCCGCAAGAAGAGAGCAAACGTCGTCCGGCCTAACTCCAAGGGGCACGCGATTAAGGAGATCGAGAAAAAGGTTGCCAACCTCGATCTCTGGCAGAAGAGAGGTTCAATCGAATACGTCAACGGCCCCCAGAGAATCCGTGGATTGGCGGGATCCGGAAAGACAGTGGTTCTGGCGCTGAAGGCAGCTTATCTGCATGTAAAGCGCCCCGATTGGGACATCGTTGTCACGTTCAACACGCGGTCACTTTACCAGCAGTTTGAATCGCTCATCACACGATTCGTGTTTGCGCAGATTAGCGACGAGCCGGACTGGACAAAGCTTCATATCCAACATGCTTGGGGAGGGTCTGATCGCACGGGCGTCTATCGAGACTTTGTTGCGGCAACCGGCGCTCAATATCGCGACTTTGGGTCTGCCACCCGCCTGTTCGGTTACGAGACCGCTTTCGCTGGAGCCTGCGCGGAAGCTCTGCGAACGGCCGCCCCTGGATCGCTTGACTTGTATGACATGATGCTCATCGACGAAGCTCAAGATCTTCCAGCTAGCTTTTTCCAGCTGGCGTACCGCACGGTAAAATCGCCGAAGCGAATTGTCTGGGCCTATGACGACCTACAAAATCTTGGCGACGTCCAGTTGCCGTCGGCGAAAGAACTCTTTGGGGTTGATCACGCTGGGACCGCGTTGGTGGAGCTTGTCAACGAGGTGGATAAGCCGCAGCAGGACATTGTTCTTCCTCGCTGCTACCGAAACCCGCCCTGGACATTGCTCACCGCCCACGGACTGGGCTTCGGCGTTCACCGCTCTCCAATGGCCCAAATGTTCACTGACCCAGGAATATGGCGCAGGCTAGGCTACCGAGCTAAGGACGATATTCTCAAGTTCGACACAGACGTGGAAATTGCTCGAGCCCCCGATAGCATTCCCGATTTTTTCGACGAGCTTTTAACGCCAAGCGATACATTGAACGTCAAAAAATTCGATACGCCCACCAGTCAGTATGAGTGGGTGGTGAGAAAGATAAAGGAGCTCATTGAAACCGATGAGCTGGAGCATAGCGATTTCTTGATCGTTTTGCCAGACGTGCGAACCAGCAAGTCGGAGGGTGGAATCCTCCTTCGCGCAATGATGAAGGAAGGGCTCCAGGGGCATATTCCTGGCCAGACTTCATCTCGAGACGAATTGTTTCGAGAGGATTCAATTGCAATCACTCATATCTACCGCGCCAAAGGGAACGAAGCGCCGGTGGTCTTCTTGGTGAACGCCGACTTTTGTGAGGGTGCTTTTGCGCTAAAGCAAAGAAGGAATATCTTGTTCACTGCCATTACCAGATCACGGGCCTGGACCTACGTTACCGGTGTCGGGTCGGGTATTGATCAAATTGGGGCCGAAATGAAGGAGATCAGAGACGATGGCTACTCGCTTCAGTTCCACTATCCTACCAAGGCACAAGCGACTGCCCTAGCGGTATCGAATGACACGTTGCTTGACGACGTGTCGGCAGACGAGTTCCAAGACATTCGCGCTGCGGTACGCAAGGCGAAGGATCAGTGGGAGCAGCTCCCCCTTGACCTACAACAGGAGTTCAGCAGCCTACTTGGGGATGAGTAGTGACACCTGGTCAGTTCTGTTCGGTACTCAATCGGTTCCTGACCGACGGGTTGGTCGATGGAGTGTTCTACGCCGTGCAAACTCACCAAGTGATCGAGCATGGCAGTATGATGAACATACGCCCCGTCCAAGGAATGGGCATGATCGCCGATGGCGGTATCTCGGTTGATGAGTATCTTGAGCTACTGGAGCGAGGAATATACTCGGCCGTGTTCCCAGACGGGTCGATATTCTACGTTGAGCTAACGTTCGACGGCCGTCGGATCCATAGTCATCGCTACTTCTACATCCCATGCCCTTTTGCGCCATCCGTTGGCGCGGGCATGCCCGTTCATTTCGAACTCGCAGAGTGGCTAAGAGGAAGCGCCGAATTAGAGGGACTATCGGTCTTGAGGTCGGTAGGAACGTACCGTTTCGATTGCGTTCGCCTTGCGGGTGAGACTGTAGACCCTCACCCAGTTTCGCACCTTACCTTCGGCTCGGCCGATTGCCGTATCCCGGTGAAGGGACCTTTGAGCGTTTCAAGCTTCCTGCACTTCATATTTGATAATTTCGCACGTCCGACGCAGCGGTTTTGGCTTAACTATGCGCCATACTTGGTTAGTGGTGGCGACGAGGTCACTATTTCTGGCGTTGAGATGCAGCGACACCATCTGATGTGGGACAATGGCTAGGGAGCACTCCGCTGGCCGGACGACGCAAGTAGCGTCACTAGAGCCTGTCGACTCCATCTGATCATTCACGTCGATGTACCGTAGATAGGAGCGAGACTGCGGCACCATCAAGCTCTGACTGACCTGAGCGAGCTGTGCGACGAACCAGCGGCGACCGCTGTATGAGGATGCCCCGACGATACCAGCCCCCACACATATGCGCCCGGGCAGTTGGCAGAAGGTGTTGCCCGGGAATGCCCCTACCTTCTGCGAACCAATCAACGGCGCCGATCGCTTCGATTCTTGCTTAAGGCAGCTTTTTGTACGCGGCCATCTCGCGCCAACCGGGTGCTGACATGCACGTTACCTGAGCGATAAGAGATCGTCAGTGGAAACAGCATAGCCAGAAATGTAAGTAACGTATGGAAACTTACATCTCGCGAGTAGAACTCTGCCCGAATCCAACGCAGCTATGTTGGTTGTCTGCGGTGAGTGCGCTTCGTCAGCAGTCGCTCATGAGTCTCGATGAACTCGAGTGGCCATTTTCACAGCGCGAGGGCCCATGATTGAGGGGCACGATGCAACATGAACGAACACGATCGGCTGGTTGGACAACTGCGCTCGGCACTGGCCAGCAAGATTTCCGATACGAAGGCCTACGATGTCCCCGCGTTGTGTGAGCGGGTTGGGCTGCGCGCTGGAACGGACCAAGAAGCCTTCAACAGCAAGTTCCGATATGTCTCCACCCGCCTGCAGGAGCTCCGGGCCGACCGGGTCGTCGACGCTGCGCGGCTGCTGCTCCGAGAGGCTGATAGCTTCGAGATCGGAGAACTGCTCGCCAAGCTCGACGAGTACGACTCGACACACGTCTCCGAGTTGACACGTCGGCGCATCCTTAGCTTGTTCGAAGGCAGTCCGCTGGCGACGGAAGTCGACCAAATGGAGTTCATCAAGCGGCTGTGGCCAGTCGCCGACATGCCGTCACCCTATGCCAACGCGCCTCTCAGCCGCGAGGTGACACTCGAGGATTCCATCTACCGCCACACAGTGAACAATGATGACTGGTCGCAGCAGGAGCTCCTCGACCACCTGGGCCTTTTGACGTGCTCGCAGTGGCAGTTCTTCCGGTTCCTGGAGGAAGTCACCGACCCGATCGCGCAGAGCGCCGAGCGGCAGGCGACGTTGGTTGAGGCGATCAACGGGCATCTGCGTCATGACGGATTCCAGCTGGGGGTGAAGCGGCGCATCTCCGGTAGCCCGGTTTATGCTGTTGCTGAGCTCAAGCGCGGCGTGCCGTCTGACGAGGCTATTTCCGCGACGCTCAGAGCCTTCAACCCGGACACCGTGCACGCGCGCTGGCAGCAGGCACTGGACCGCCGTTCCTCCGACCCTGAGGGCGCGATCACCGTCGCCCGGACGCTGTTGGAGGATGTTTGCAAGTGGATCATCCACGAGGCCGGCGAGACCTATGCCGAAAAGGATGACCTGCCGGTGCTCTACAAGAAGCTCGCTGGCATCCTCAACCTGGCCCCCGACCTGCATACCGAGACGATCTTCAAGCAAATCCTAGGGAGCTGTCAGTCCATCGTGGAGTCCCTTGGGGCCTTGCGCAACAAAATCTCTGACGCCCACAGCGGCGGACCGCTCCGCGTTAAGCCGAGCGCGCGCCACGCGGAGCTCGCCGTGAACCTCGCCGGAACGATGGCGACGTTCCTGGTATCGACGTGGCGCTTCCGACAGGAGACGCAGTCGGTCGTTAAGGCTAGCTGAGACAAGCTGTAGCTGGGGACACGCGATGAGGGTATTTTGGTCGTGGCAGGCGGACACCGGGGGCAAGACCGGCAGACACTTCGTACGCGATGTCCTGGCTGCCGCTGTCGGCGAACTTCGCGATGAACTGACGGTCTACGAGCGTGCGGAAATCCAGCTCGATCACGATCGTTTGGGGCTGACTGGCAGTCCCGATCTAGCGCCGGTCATCTACTCCAAGATCCGCAAGGCAACGGTTTTTGTTGCCGACGTGACCATCGTCGGATCCGTCACGATCCATGACGGCAGCGTCAAACGGATGATCAACAACAACGTAGGCATCGAGCTGGGATTCGCCGCGGGTGCACTCGGCGACGAGGCAATCTTGATGGTGCAGAACACCTACTATGGTAGACGTGATGACTTGCCCTTCGATCTGCGGGGTAAGGCCGGCCCCATCGAGTTTTCGCTCGCTCCGAGCGCCACGCGTACTGAAGTGGAAGCCGAGGCGAGGGCTCTGCGGCAAAGGTTGAAAGCAGCGCTGCGCCCCTTCCTGCCACCGTCCCCTGTGGTCGAGACCCCGCCACTGGAACGGCGGCGATGGCAAAGCACCCCGCTTCAATTTGAAGGCAGCGAGCGGCTTGATGTGCTGCGCAGCGAGGGCAAGCCGCCGCGCCACGTCCGCTTCGACGCCGAGCGCGGCATCTATCTGCGGTTCATGCCGCAGCTCGCCCTGGCAGAACCCCTGACCTCGGGTCGGTGCCTTGAGATCGCGGAGTCGCAACACCTGGCGCTTCTCTACCCGGAAATGCGTCCCGGCCAAGCCGCGCGTAACCCGCAGGGCGCGGCGGTGTATCGGCTCCGGTCGCCAGAGGGGAAGAACGCGGCCGCGGCGACACAGCTATTCCACACTGGCGAGATCTGGGCGGTGACGGAGGCCTTCTTTGGACCAGAGACGTTCCTCGCGGGTCAACTCCTCGAGCCGCTGGTGCGGGTGCTGCGGAGTTTTCACGAAACGTCTGTGCACAAGATTGGCGGGGTTGCGACCACCATTGAGATTGAGATTGGCGCCCTCGGCCTCAGCAGGCTGCACTGCGACCTCGGTCGCGGCCGAACTGTCGGTCCCTATTTTAAGGACTGGATCAGGGTTGAGGCGACGCTGCAGTGGACTGACTTTGATCCCCAGCGCGAAGCCATTGCCCAAAAATTCATCGACCGAATGGTCGAGGAAGCGGGCGAGCGGGTGGTGCGTTAGGCACCTCCCTAAGGAAATGCGCGGCCTCCGCGGCACGCGTAGCGGCGATGAAGATGCCTTCCTGTTGTCCTTAGAAGCTGGTTGGACGTTGGACGAGACGCCGCTCGAGAGTGGTACTAGCCCAAGGCGGGAGCGAGACTTGCAAGAACACCAGAAAGTTCGCTTCGTGCCTACCGTGCGGCTTGCGACGAAGATAGCCAGCTGTTCCGCCCCCACGTCCCATCCCGGCTTCATTCAACTCCCACCTCCGATCGATCCAAGACAGCCCTAAGCCCCAGTGCGACTATCCCCTCAGACAACACGGCATAGAGCCGGACCCGAGGAGATCACGGTGCACGATACGCTCAGCGTTCCCGATTACCCGCTCACCCAGGAGCAGATCGACCAGTATCGGCGGGACGGGTTCATTCAACTGGACGAGGTGATCACCGGCCCGGTGCTCGATGCGATGCGGGGGGCCGTGGTGAATGCCGTGGCGATAGAGACCAATGAGGCGCCTGATCGGCCACGGAGCGGGGCGCAGGCCACCTATGAGAAGATCTTCAATCAAAAGGTGAATCTTTGGCAACGCCACCCCGATGTGGCCCGGTTCACGCTGTCCGCAGCGCTCGGTCGTATCGCGATGCGCCTTGAGGGACGCCCTATGCGGCTCTGGCACGACCAGGCCCTGTTCAAGGAGCCGATGAAGGGCAACAATCGCACGCCCTGGCATCAGGATGCGGTGTACTGGCCGCATGTCGACCGCTGGCACCAGACGACGATCTGGATCGCGCTCAAGGATGCGACGACGCATAATGGCTGCATGGCCTTCGTCGAGGGCACCCATTCGCTCGGGCCCCAGCCGGCCGTCGATCTGAGCGATCCGCAGGACCTGTTCGATTACGCCCCGCATTTGAGGCCAGTGAAGCCGGTGCCGCGGCCGCTGAAGGCGGGGAGCGCCACTTTCCACAACGGGCTGACCTTCCACTATGCCGGCCCCAACAAATCCGACGGCACGCGCGAAGCCTTCGCCATCATCTATATGCCCGATGGCACGCGCTTTGATGGCAAGCCGCATATCGTCACCGACGAGCAGGGGTTTGCGGCCGGCGATCTGCTCGATAGCGAGCTGTTCCCGCGGGTCGGCTAGCGATGCGCTACCGGGCGTTCGGCGGCACCGGCTGGCAGGTCAGCGAGGTCGGCTTCGGCGCCTGGCAGATCGGCGGCGACTGGGGCGGGGCGAGTGACGCGGAGTCGATCCGCACGCTGCACCATGCCTTCGAGCGCGGCATCAACTTCGTCGATACGGCCGAGATGTACGGCAAGGGCCGCTCCGAGACGGTGGTGGGGCAGGCGGTCCGGCAATGGCGGCAGGGCCGCATCTATGTGGCGACCAAGGTGCAGCCGACCGTCTGGCCGAGCCCCGATGAGGAGCGCCCGCCGATGCGCGGCCGCTACCCGGCCTGGCATCTGCGCACTGCCGTCGAAGCGTCGCTGCGGCGTCTGCAGGTCGAGCGCATCGACCTGCTGCAGCTCCATTGCTGGGTGGCGGATGGCGTCACTGAGCTCGATTGGCTGGAGACCCTCAATGCGCTGCGGCTCGAGGGCAAGCTCGACCAGATCGGCGTGTCGCTGCGCGACTATCGGCCCGATGACGGCATCGAGCTGGCGCGCCTCGGTCTCGTCAGTTCGCAGCAGGTGATCTTCAACCTGTTCGAGCAGCGCCCACGGGACCGATTGTTTCGCGCCGCGCCGGATCATCCGCCGGCCTTCATCGCCCGGGTGCCGCTCGATTCCGGCTCGCTGACCGGCAGCTGGAGCGCCGCGACTTATGCCGGCTGGCCTGCGGGGTCGGGGCCGCATCAGCTGTTTCGCGGCGACCGCTTTGCCGAAACGCTGGCGCGGGTCGAACGGCTGAAGCAGCTCTGCGCGCCGTATTTCGCGACCCTGGCAGAGGCCGCGATGCGCTTCAGCCTCAGTGTGCCGGAGGTCTCGACCGTCATCCCCGGGATGCACAGCCCGGCCGAGGTGGATACCAACATCGCCTATGCCGATGGCGCGCCGTTTCCCGAGGAGTTGCTGGCGCAACTGGCCGCCCATAGCTGGCCGCGGAATTACTACCAATGAGCATGGACCCCGCTGCCGTGCGGTTCGAGCTGCTGCTGCCGAGCGAAATCCGCCAGGCGCTGGCGCAGCGATCGCTGGTCTATCTGCCGCTCGGGACCTACGAGTGGCACGGCGAGCATCTGCCGGTCGGTCTCGATGGGCTCACCGCGCATGGGCTCTGCCTGCTGGCGGCGCAGCGCGGCGGCGGGCTGGTGCTGCCGCCGCTCTACTATGGCACCGGCGGCGGGCATGGCGACTATCCGTGGACGATCATGGCCGGCGCCGACGAAATCCGGCCCCTGCTGCGGCAGACGCTCAGGCGCCTCGCGGCATTCGAGGTCGGCGCTGTGGTGATCCTCAGCGGTCATTTCGCGGGCGAGCAGATCGAGATGATCCGCGCGCTGGAAGCCGAATGGGCGGGGCAGGGCGACCGCATGCGAGTTCGGGCGCTGGCGGTCAGCATGGCCACCGGCCTGGCCCTCGCGCCCGACCATGCCGCTCGCTTCGAGACCACGCTGCTCAGTGCGCTATGGCCCGATCGCGTCCGCCTCGACCTGCTGCCGGCACTGGCCGAAGCGCCCAGCATCGACCCCGGGGGCAACGAGATGGGGGCGCAGCGGCACGACCCTACGCATCCGTTGTTCGGGATCTTCGGTCCTGATCCGCGACGGTTCGACCCTGCGGAGGCGCTGCCACTGCGGGACGCCATGGTCGATTGGCTGCTGGGGGAGGCGGGGGGCTTAGCTAGAACGGCTCGCTGATGGGGGCGCCTCTGATGCCCGTCATGGCGCGGTGGCCGCCAACCCCTCACCCGTCTCGGCCTGACGGCCGATCCACCCTCTCCCCGACGGGGCGAGGAACAGAAGGTGGCTCACCGGCGCTGCAGGATTCTTCTCCCGGTCGGGGAGAAGGTGGCGCGTAGCGCCGGATGAGGGGAAAGCCACGATGCCGCGAGATGAGCGCCGGCGACAATCAAAGCTGATTGGCGCGACCTAGGTCACACATTGTAAATCGTCCGATAGGCCGAGGGCGTCATGCCCTGGTAGCGCTTGAACAGTCGGCAGAAATGCGGGGCGTCGGAATAGCCGAGTTCGGCGGCGATCTCGGTGATGCTGGGGCGTGGGTTGAGCAGCAGCGTGCACGAGCGGTGGATGCGCCGCCGCTGGAAGAAATCCGTCGGGCCATAGCCGGTCGAGGCGCGGAACAGCGCCGAGAAGTGGTCGACCGAGAGCCCCGCCGCCCTGGCGCTGCGGGCGACCGAATAGGGGGTGCCGGCGCCGGCTGCCCGATCGATGGCCTCCATCGCCGTCCATACTTCGGGCCGGAAGGTGAGGGTGGCCGAGGTCGGATCGTGCCGCATCCAGGCTCTCGCCATCGTCGCCACCGCCTTCTGCAGCGCACAGCGGAGGAACAGCGGCGATGGCGCAGCACGGTTCCCCTCGGCTTCGATCTGCGCGAGTTCCGCGGCAACCAGCTCGAAATCGTCGGCGTCGAGCCGCATCTGCACGGTGTCGACGATCTGCGATCGCATCAGCGTGGTCGAGAGGAACAGCGGCACCGCTCCGGGCTCGGTCCATAACAGGCCGAGATCGCCCATCAGCCATTCGCTGAGATAATAGGCGTTGATCACCTCGATCCGCTCGATCCGCTCGAAGGCGTGCACTTCGCCCGGCGGCACGACGACGACATCACCCCGCGCCAACGGAGCGCGGCCGTTCTTGGTCCGGTGCATGGCGCTGCCCGAGGTGACGATGCAGATCTCGTGGTAGGCGTGGTCGTGCGGCGGCACGTCTTCGATCACCTCCAGCCGCTGCGCCCGGACGGGCCGGCCGGCCGAAAGCTGTACGGTCGATTGCTCGATGGTGTAGTGCGCCGCGAACGGCGATCCGGGATTCATTCAACGAGCCTAGCCGCAGCCGGCGCAGTGCAGCAAGCCCCTGTGTTGGCCCCAAATCACGGGTTCGTTCAAGCTTTGCGGCTGAATGCTGCAAGACGTATGGCGAGGCGCTGTGGTCCTTTAGCCGACTGCCCAGCGGGAGACGGGCGGAACCTGAGGGAGGAACGGAAGTGAACAAACGCACGGCAATTCATCTGCGCGCCGCTGTCCTGGCGACGGCGCTGACTGGGCTCGGAACCGGGTGGGCCTCGGCCCAGACGGTGAACCTGACCTTGAGCCATTTCAACAACCCGAACGAGGTGGCGACGGCCAACAAGCTCATCGAGGTGTTCGAAGCGGCCAACCCCGATATCAACATCGACGTGGAGCTGATCCCCACCGGTGGCGACGGCGACAACCTGGTCAAGACCCGCCTCTCGACCGGCGATATGACCGACCTGCTCTGGTACAATGCCGGCTCGCTGTTCCATGCACTCAACCCAAAGGAGCGTTTCGTCGACCTGACCGACGAGCTCTACCAGGCTGCAATCCTTGATTCATTCAAGTCGGTGGTCACCGAGGAAGGCCGCGTCTACGGCGTGCCGATCGGCACCGCCTTCGGTGGCGGCGTGCTCTACAACCGCAAGGTGTTCGAGAAGCTGGGGCTCGCCGTGCCCAAGACCTGGGCCGAGTTCATGGCCAATAACGAAAAGCTCAAGGCAGCCGGCATCCCCGCGGTGATCCAGACCTTCGGCACGCCGTGGACGGCGCAGCTGTTCATGCTCGGCGACTACTACAACCTGCAGGCGGCCGAGCCAGCTTTTGCCGAGCGCTACACTGCCAACCAGGCGAAGTATTCCACCGCTCCCGCGTTGAAAGGGTTTGAGCGGCAGGAGGAGGTGTTTAAGGGCGGCTATCTCAACGAGGATTTCGCCTCGGCGATCTTCGAGGATGGGCTGCGCATGGTGGCCGAAGGCCAGGGCGCGCAATATCCGATGCTCTCGATCACCGTCGGCACCATCGCCACGACCTATCCGGACCTCGTCAACGATGTCGGCTTCTTCGCCCTGCCGGGTGACGACGCCAGCAAGAACGGGCTCACCACCTGGATGCCCAACGGGCTCTACATCACCTCGACCACCCCGCATCTGGCGGAGGCCAAGCGCTTCGTCGCGTTCGTCGCCAGCACTGCCGGCTGCGATGCGCAAACCGCGGCGATCGGCGCGACCGGCCCGTACCTCGTCAAGGGCTGCTCCATCCCGGCTGACGTGCCGCCGGTGGTCAGCGAACTCTTGCCCTATTTCGAGACCGATGGGGCAACGGCGCCGGCGCTGGAATTCCTCTCGCCGGTCAAAGGCCCGAACCTGCCGCAGATCACTGTGGAAGTCGGCTCCGGCATCCGCTCGGCTGCCGACGGCGCCGCGCTCTATGACGAGGACGTAAAAAAGCAGGCGCAGCAGCTGGCTTTGCCGGGCTGGTAAGCGCCGCTTGGGGCGACCCGCGTCGGGTCCTCGACGCGGGTCGTTCACGCTGTCCGCCGCGCTTGGTCGTATCGCGTGCGCGTGTAAGTGACGCCTTCGTGCGCGGGGCAGCCAGCTCCGTGCCTCCCCGCGCGCCCGGCCGAGGCGGGAACAGCTCACTCCGTCTCAGGCGCGTTGCACACGATAACTCTGATGCCGCTTTCGTTCAGGCGGCGCGATGCTTCCGGGTTCTCGGGAAGTCGGTCCGTGACGAAGCATGAGAATGCCGAGAAGGGGGCAATTCGTACCGCTGCGGCGAGGTCCCACTTGGTCGCATCGGCGGCGAGGATGCGGATGCGGGAGTTCGCCAGGATGCCATTGCTGATCTGGGCGTCACCCTGGCTGAAATCGAGCGCGCCGGCCTGCGGGTTCAGGCCACCGGCCCCGACCACGGCATGCGTCGCGTGAAACTTCTCGAAATAGCGGATGGCATCGAGGCCGACCACATCCCGATCGTTGGGCCGCCAGACGCCGCCGGTGACGTGCAACCGGATGCCTGGTGCAGCACCCAGCACCATGGCGACTTCGACATTGTTGGTCACCACCGTCAGGTCGGAATGCTCGCGCAGGGCGCCGGCCGTGGCTTGCACAGTGGTCCCGATCCCGAGGAACACCGTGGAGCCGTCGGGGATGAGTTCGGCGATCTTTGCGCCGATGCGCCGCTTGGCGGCACTTTGCAGCAGCGAGCGGGTGTGGACCGGGCTGTTTAGCGGCAGGACCGGGAGATCGACGCCGCCATGCAGCCTCCTTGCCAGTCCCAGGCCGCACAGCACATTGATGTCGCGCCGGATGCTTTGCGTCGTCAGCCCATACCGCCGCGCCAGTTCCTCGATCTGCTGGGCGCCGCCGGAGGCGATCTGGTCGAGGATGTCCTGCTGTCGTTGGGAGAGGTGAGCGCTGCTCATTTCAGTTCATGACCCGCGTCGCGTCCCGGAATGCGTTTCCGCCCGGGCCTCGCGATGAGCGTGTAGCCCGTCGCGGCGCGGCTGGCGATCGGCGATTTGGTCCCATCGCGCATCAACATGCTCAGTCGGTGCGCCGGCCACTGTCGCGGTTGAAGGGATGCAGGTCGGCGATGCGGACAAAGAGCGGAATGGTCGCGCCTTCGACCACCGCCGTGCGGGCGGGCACCGCCGCAACGATGAGCTGGCCGCTCCCCTCCAGCCGCAGATGCAGATGGCTCTCGCCACCGATCGGCTCGTAGAGTTCGATCGTCGCGTCCAGTCGCACCGAGGGCTCGCCCGGGTCGGCCACCTGGATCGTATCGGGGCGAACGCCACAGAGGTCCGTGCCCTCAGGCAGCTTTAGATCGTCGCCGCGGCCGCGCAGATAGTCGACCTCGATCAGGTTCATCGGCGGGGAGCCGATGAAGCCGGCAACAAACAACGTCGCAGGCCGTTCGTAGAGCTCGATCGGCGCGCCGACCTGCTCGATCCGCCCGGCATTCATCACCACCAGACGATCGGCCAGCGTCATGGCCTCGAGTTGATCGTGGGTGACATAGACGCTCGTCGTCTTGAGGCTGCGTTGCAGCCGCTTGATTTCGATTCGCATCTGGCCGCGCAGCTTGGCATCGAGATTGGACAACGGCTCGTCGAACAGGAACGCCTTGGGCTTGCGGACGATGGCGCGGCCCATGGCGACGCGCTGGCGTTGGCCACCCGACAGCTGGCGCGGTCGCCGGTCGAGAAACGGCTCGATCTCGAGGATGCGCGCCGCCTCGGCCACGCGGCGGTCGATCTCGTCGCGCGGGGTGCCGCGGTTCTTGAGCCCGTATTCCAGGTTCCCCCGCACCGACATGTGGGGGTAGAGCGCATAGTTCTGGAACACCATGGCGATGTCGCGCTCTGCCGGTTCCTTCTTGTTTACGACCTGTTCGTCGATCGAGACCGTGCCTTCGGTGATCGTCTCGAGCCCGGCGATCATCCGCAGCAGGGTGGATTTGCCGCAGCCCGAGGGACCGACGAGAACCACCAGTTCGCCATCCGGGATCGTGAGGTCGAGATTGTGGATGGCCGTCACGTTGCCCGCGTAGATCTTCTTGACGGCTGAAATGTCGATACTTGCCATTGCGGTTACTTCTCGGTTTCGACGAGGCCTTTGACGAACAGGCGCTGCATGAGGATGACGACGAGGACGGGTGGCAGCATGGCCAGCATCACGGCCGTCATGACGAGGTGCCACTGCGGCTCCGCGTCGGCGGTGGCGGCGAGCCGTTTGATCCCCATCACGATGGTGTAGTAGCGGCTGTCGGTTGTCACCAGAAGTGGCCAGAGGTACTGCACCCAGCCGTAGATGAAGAGGATGACGAACAGCGCCGCGATGTTGGTGCGGCTGAGCGGCAGCAGGATATCGCGGAAGAACTTCATCGGGCCGGCGCCGTCGACGCGGGCGGCTTCCATCAGCTCGTCAGGGACGGTGAGGAAGAACTGCCGGAACAGGAACGTCGCCGTCGCCGAGGCGATCAGCGGGATGGTGAGGCCGGCATAGGAGTTCAGCAGCCCCAGGTCGGCGACCACCTTGAAGGTGGGCATGATGCGCACTTCGACCGGCAGCATCAGGGTGATGAAGATGACCCAGAAGGCGAGCATCCGGAACGGGAACTTGAAAAAGACGATGGCATAGGCCGACAGGATCGAGATGAAGATCTTGCCGGTGGCGATCACCAGCGCGATGATCAGCGAGTTCAGCAGCATGATCCACAGCGGCGGTGCGCCCGCCGTGGTCAGACCCTCGGTCAGCATGAATTCGTAGTTGGCGAACAGATTGGGACCGGGGAGCAGCGGCACCAGCCCGCGCAGAAAGTCGCCGCCGCCATGGGTCGAGGCGACGAACGCGAGGTAGACCGGGAACACCACGATGACGACGCCGAGGATCAGCACCAGGTGGGTGAGGACGGCAAGGATGGGCCTGTTTTCGATCATTGCTGCCGCCCCCTAATACTGCACGCGCCGCTCGACATAGCGGAACTGCACCGCCGTCAGCGCGATTACCACGATCATCAGGATGACCGACTGGGCCGACGACGAGCCGATGTTCAGGCCGAGAAAGCCGTCGGAATAGACCTTGTAGACCAGCACGTTGGTGGCCTGCGCCGGGCCGCCCTGGGTGGTGGCGTCGATGATGCCGAAGGTATCGAACATGGCGTAGTTGATGTTGATGATCAGCAGGAAGAACGTCGTCGGTGAAAGCAGGGGGAAGACAATGGTCCAGAAGCGCTTGAACGGCCCGGCGCCATCGATGGCCGCCGCCTCGATCAGCGATTGCGGGATCGATTGCAGGCCGGCGACAAAGAACAGGAAGTTGTACGAGATCTGCTTCCAGCTCGCGGCCATGACGACCAGCAGCATGGCGTCGACGCCGTCGACACGGTGGTTCCAGTCGACGCCGAAGCCGCGCAGGATATAGGGCGCGATGCCGATGGTGGGGTTGAACATGAACCACCACAGGACGCCGACCACGACCGGGGCGACCGCATAGGGCCAGACGAGGAGCGTGGTGTAGAGCCGGCTGGTCCGCAGCACGCGGCTGACCGCAACCGCCAGCAAGAGCGAAACCGACATGGCGAGCACGGTGACGCTGGTGGCAAAGACCGCGGTCTTGCTCAGCGAACCGAGATAGTTGGGATCGGCGAAGAGCCGCCGATAGTTCTCGAACCAGACGAAGGTGGTCTTGAAGCCGAACGGGTCTTCTCGCTCGAACGACGACTTCACGGCCTGCAGCGCCGGCCAGATGAAGAACACCAGCGTCACCGCCAGTTGCGGGACGAGAAGCAGATACGGAAGCACCTTGTTCGGGAAAATCGTTCGTTTGGTCTGCATGCTCCCCCTCGTCGGCGCCGCGAGCGCCAGTTCGCTTCGCCTCACCCTCGATGCGAGGGTGAGGCGGGATCGTCGGTCCGAACCGGCGTGACTACTGGTTGGCGGCTTCGAAATCGCGCAGGATCTGGTTCCCGCGTTCGACCGCAGCGTCGAGGGCCTGCTGGGCGGTCTTCGAGCCGGAGAGCATGGCCTCGAATTCCTCATCCACCACGGAGCGGGCCTGCGTCAGGTTGCCGAACCGGACGCCCTTGGAATTGGCCGAGGGCGTGCCGCGGGTGATCTGGCCGATGGCGATGTCGGAGCCCGGGTTCTTGGCGTAGTAGTCCTGCGATTTGCCGAGCTCATAGGCGGCGTTGGTGATCGGCAGGTAGCCGGTGGCCTGATGCCATGCCGCCTGCACTTCGGGCTGGCTGAGATAGGTGAAGAACTTCGCTACGCCTTTGTAGACCGCAGGGTCCTTGCCGTTGAGGGTCCAAAGCGTGGCGCCGCCGATGATCGAGTTCTTCGGGTCGGTGGTCACGTCATCGTAGTAGGGCAGCGGCCCGAAACCGACTTCAAAGTCCTTGGCGTTGTTGATGACGCCGGCGCGCGAAGCCGAGGAATTCATGTAGATCGCGCATTCCTGAGCATAGAATTTCGGCGGCGCGTCGCCCCCGCCGACCGGACCGCCATACTCGAACAGACCCTCATCGGACCATTTCTTGAGGTTGCCCCAATGCTTGACCTGTACCGGGCCATTGAAGCTGAACTCGGTACCGAGCCCACCGAAGCCGTTTTCCAGCGTGCCGAAGGGCTGATCGTGGATGGCTGACAGGTTCTCGGTCTGCACCCAGGTGATCCAGCCACTGGTGAAGCCGCATGGTGCGGCGCCTGATTCCATGATCTTGCGGCTCATCGTTTCGAGCTCGGCCCAGGTCTTGGGCGGCGTCTCGCGATCGAGGCCGGCTTTTTCGAACACGTCCTTGTTGTAGTACATGATCGGCGTGGAAGAGTTGAACGGCATCGACAGGATGTTGCCGTCGGTGTCGGAGTAGTAGCCCACGACCGGCGCGAGGAAGCCTGCCGGATCCCAGGGCTCGCCGTTGTCGGCCATCAACTGGTGAACCGGGTAGATGGCGCCCTTGGCGGCCATCATCGTTCCGGTGCCGACCTCGAAGACCTGCACGATCGCGGGCTGCTCGTTGGCGCGGAACGCTGCAATGGCGGCTGTCAGCGTCTCCGGATAGGTGCCCTTGTAGGTTGGAACGACCTTGTATTCGGTCTGGCTGTCGTTGAACCCGTTCGCGATCTCCTCCAGTTTCTTGCCCAGTTCGGCATCCATCGCATGCCACCAGCTGATTTCAGTCTGGGCACTAGATGCGGGCGCATAGGCAAAGGCGGCGAGAACGCCGGTCGACAGTAGCAACGCAAACTTGCGCATCAGATCGTTCCTCCGGTTTTCAGCGAGGCTCTTCCGTCCTCGTTCTCCATTCGTAGCGAGCGATGTTCATATGGGAAAGCCCTGATGTTCAAATGAACACAGGCGGCGCCAGGCATGGCGATGACGTCCGCAGCCTTCACATGGATGCCGTCGAGCGACGCGCTGTCCGGTCGACGCCGCGGCTGGCACGGCAGCGGACGCGGCGCATTGGGGCAGGGGTTGCCCGGCGGCCATGAGCTGCACCGCGATGAAGGAGGGGGTGATGCCGCCGTCCGGGACGCCCTAGGCCACTGCCAGCGCCCGGATTTCCTCCAGCGCCGCTTCGTCCACGGCGATACCGTTGGCAAGGCTCTTGCGGCGGGTGGCGTAACGGCGGTCGCCGGGCAGGCGGGATTGGCCGGCATCGTGGATTTCGGCGATCAACAGCTCGAGCCGATCGGCAAAGCTGTTCACCGCGCCGCGCTGCGGGTCGATCAGGATGTAGGTCTGGCCGCCATGCGGCGTGGCAGCGCCGGGATAGGCGCTCCAGTCCATCTCGAACGAATAGTCGCCGCCCGCCAGCGCTGCGCCCATGATCTCCATCATCATGGCAATCGACGAGCCTTTGTGCCCGCCGAACGGCAGCAGCGCGCCGCCATCGAGGATGGCATTGGGGTCGGTGGTCGGGTTGCCGTGCCGGTCGACACCGGTGCCGGGCGGCAGTTGCCGGCCTTCGCGCCGGGCGATCTGCACGTCGCCATTGGCCATGGCGCTCGAGGCCTGGTCGAACACCAGCGGATCGCTGCCCTCACGCGGTGCGGCAAAGCCGAACGGGTTGGTGCCGTAAACCTTGCGGTGGCCGCCATGCGGCACCACCGACGCCATCGAGTTGATCATCGCGAGGGCGAGAAACCCTTCACGGGCGAACGGCTCGATATCCGGCCACACGGCGCTGAAGTGGTGCGCCTTGCGGACGCTGAGCATCGCAATGCCGTTGGCCCGCGCCTTCGCCATCAGCGGCTCCCGCGCCAGCTCCAGCACCGGCAGCGAGAAGCCGTTGCGGCCATCGGCCCGCTGCATGCCCGGCGCCACGTCCTCGAGCATCGGCATCGCTTTGCCATCGACCCAGCCGGTATCGAGCGAAGCGAGGTTGCCCTTGATGCGGAAGATGCCGTGGCTATGCGCCCCGTCGCGCTCGGCGCCTGCCATGTTCTGGGCGAGGAGGCTCGCCACCGTCTCGGAGCAGCCGTGCCTGAGGAACACCTGCCGCAACAGGGCGACCAGCTCGTCATAGGCGATGTGGGTGCTCACTTGCCGATCCGCGGCCAGGTATCGGAAAGCCGATAGCCGCCCTGCCACGGGTCGGACGGATCGAGCATCTCGGTGCGGGTCCCGGTGATCCAGGCGCGCCCGGAGATCGAAGGGATGATCGCCGGCCGACCGCCGAGCGTCGTGTCCCTTTCGATGCGGCCGAGGAATTCCGAGCCGATGATCGAGCGCGCCAGGTAGCGGTCGCCGACCTGCATCTCGCCCTTGGCGCGCAGCACCGCCATGCGGGCCGAGGCGCCGGTGCCGGTGGGCGAGCGGTCGATCTTGCCCGGCTGGATGGCGACCGCATTGGCAGCGGTCAAGAGGCCATCGCGCCGCTCCAGCGGCGCGGCGATCTGGCAGAACGAGAAATGCGTCCAGCCGGGATTGGTCGGATGGGTGAAGCCGAGCTGCTCGTTGGCGGCGCGGGTGATGCGGATGCCGGTCTCGGCGAGCTCGCGGGCCTCGTCCGGGGCGATGCGGAAGCCCAGCGCCTCGGCATCGACGATGACGAAGCTGTCGCCGCCATAGGCGGTATCGACGGTGAGCGTGCCGACGCCTTCGACCTCGAGCGTTGCGCCAAGCTTATCGGCAAAGCTCGGAACGTTCGTTACGGTGATCCGTTCCGCCTTGCCGTTCCGGCACTCGGCGACCACCTCGACAATGCCGCCCGGCGCTTCCAGCACCAGCCGGGTTTCCGGCTCGGTCATCGGGATGATGCCGGTATCGAGCAGCACGGTCGCGACGCAGATCGAGTTCGAGCCCGACATCGGCGGCGTGTCCTCGGGCTCCATGATGATGAAGCCCATCTGCGCCCGCGGATCTTTCGGTGGCACCAGCAGGTTGACGTGCCGGAACACCCCGCCGCGCGGCTCGTTCAGCACCAGGTTGCGCAGCGTCTGGTCGCGCGCAATGAAGCGCGACTGCTCCCACAGCGTCTCGCCCGGCGGGGGCGCGACGCCGCCGACGATCACGTCGCCGACCTCGCCTTCGGCGTGGCAGCCGACGATTTGAATTGCGCGGATGGTTCTCATTTGGTCATCCAGAGTGTGGTGTCGACAGGAGGCACCGGCGGTGCAGTGATCCTCCCCCGCGTGGCGGGGGAGG